>JBOHZR010000291.1:0-4029 GCA_050738595.1 Steroidobacteraceae bacterium
CCTCGATGAGGTGAGCGCGGAAGTCTAAGCATCCGCTCGCGCGCTTGCAAACCGTCGCGCGCCGATCGCCCGGCCGCCCCGCACGCGCGCGCGGCGGCGGGCGTGGACCGATATGGCTGGTACCATACGCACCTCCATGAGTGTCATCACACGCTTTGCCCCGAGCCCGACGGGGATGCTGCACATCGGGGGAGTCCGCACCGCGCTCTTCAGCTGGCTCTACGCGCGGCACGCGGCAGGACGCTTCATCCTGAGGATCGAGGATACGGACCGCGAGCGCCACACGGAGGAGGCTGTGGGGGTGATCCTCGACGGCATGCAATGGCTCGGGCTCGCGGCGGATGAGGGGCCGTACTACCAGACGCAGCGCTTGCCGCGCTACCGCGAGGTGCTCGAGCGAATGCTCGCGGCGGGCACGGCGTACCGCTGCTACTGCACGAAAGAGGAGCTCGAGCGGCTGCGCGCGGAGCAGACGGCGCGCAGGGAGAAGCCGCGCTACGACGGGCGCTGCCGCGCGCGCACGGAGCCGCGGCCGGGCGTGGAGCCCGTCATCCGCTTCCGCAATCCGCTCGACGGGGAGGTGATCGTCGACGACCTCGTGCATGGGCGGGTCGTCTTCCAGAACGTGGAGCTCGACGACCTCATCATTGCGCGCTCCGATGGGACGCCGACTTACAACTTCTGCGTCGTGGTCGATGACATGGACATGCGGGTCACGCACGTGATCCGCGGCGATGACCATCTCAACAATACTCCACGGCAGATCAACATGCTGCGCGCGCTCGGCGGCGAGCCGCCGGCCTACGGTCACGTGTCCATGATCCTCGGGCCGGACGGAGCGAAGCTGTCGAAGCGACATGGGGCGGTGAGCGCGTTGCAATACCGCGACGAGGGGTATCTCCCAGAGGCGCTGCTCAACTATCTCGCACGGCTCGGCTGGTCGCACGGTGATCAGGAGATTTTCACCGTGGAGGAGCTGGTCGCCGCGTTCGACATCGAGAACGTCAACAAGGCCGCCGCTGCCTTCAACCCGGAAAAGCTCCTCTGGGTCAATCAACAACACATGATGCGGGCGCCGCTCTCGCGGCTCGCGCGGATCCTCAGCGAGCAGCTCGCGCGGCTTGGCCTCGAGTGCCGGGACGAGCGGCTGCTCGAGGGCGTCGCCGCCGTCCAGCGCGAGCGGTCGAAGACGCTGAAGGAGATGGCGGAGCTCAGCCGCTACTTCTTCGCGGAGGAGATCGCGCTCGATGAGAAGTCGGCCCGCAAGCACCTGACGGCGCAAAGTGCCGCGGTGCTCGGGAAGGTGCGGGAGCGGCTGGCCGCGCTCGGCGAGTGGGCGGCGGAGCCGATCCATGCAGCGCTCGGTGCGATCGCCGCAGACTTCGGCGTCGGCCTCGGCAAGGTCGCGCAGCCGCTGCGCGTCGCGCTGACGGGCGGGACAGTCTCTCCACCGATCGATGCGACGGCCGCTCTGATCGGGCAGGCGCGAACGCTCGCGCGGGTGGATTGCGCCCTCGCCTGGGCGAGTGGGCACGCCCCGAGCACCGGGAGCGCTGTGAGCGGATGACAAGCTGAGCGGCTGACGCGCTGACCGGCTCACCGAGCACCCGAGCAACCGGCTGACAGGGCGGTGGGAACGCTGCCCCACCTCAATCGTTCTCCGGGCATGCGCAATCCCTTCCGCACGCGCTCGGTCGTCATCACGGGTGCTTCCGCTGGACTCGGCCGGGCGGTCGCCGACGCCTTCGTCCGTCGGCGCTGGCGCGTCGCGTTGCTCGCCCGCGGGGGCGAGCGGCTCGAGGCGGCCGAGGAAAGCTACGGACCGAGCGGATCGATCCCGGCGTCCTCCGACGTTCGCACTTTCCAAGTCGACGTATCCGATGCCGGCGCGCTCGCGGCCATCGCGGATCAGCTCGCCTCGGAGTGGGGCGGCATCGACGTATGGATCAACAATGCAATGGTCACTGTGTTCGCGCCGTTCTGGGAGATCGACGCCGCGGAGTTCCGGCGCGTGATCGAGGTGACGTTCCTCGGCCAGGTCAATGGGACGCGCGCGGCGCTCGAGCACATGCGGGCGCGCGATGCCGGAACGATCATGCAAATGAACTCGGCGCTCGGCGTCCGATCGATCCCCTTGCAGTCCGCCTATTGCGCCGCCAAGGCGGCCATCCGGGGGTTCACCGACGCGCTGCGGAGCGAGCTGCTGCACGAGGGCAGTCGGGTGCGGCTCACGACCGTCTACCTCCCGGCCATGAATACCCCGCAGTTCGACTGGGCGCGCAGCAGCCTGCCGCGGCGGTTGCGGCCGGTGCCGCCCGTCTTCCAGCCGGAAGCGATCGCCGAGCAGGTCGTGAAGGCGGCGCTGCGTGCGCCGCGCGAGATTTGGATCGGCCGCTCGACGATGGAGGCGATCCTGGGGACGGCGGCGGCTCCCGCGTGGCTCGATCGGATGATGGCGCGCAAAGCCTGGGAAGGGCAGATGACCGATGAGCGCGTGGAGGGGTCACAGTCCGGCAATCTCTACGAGCCGGCGCCGGAGCGGTTCGGTGCGCATGGCCGGTTCGATCGCAGCGCGCGATATGCAGTGCGGACGTATTCGCCGATTTGGGTGCGCGCGGCGTTCGGCGGAGTTGCGGCGCTCTCGCTTGCCGCGCTCGGCTGGGGCGCTTGGCTCACGGCACGCCGGCGACCCGGATGAGCATCTCTGGGCTCATCTCCGCGAGCCGCCGCACGCCGAGCAGGGCCATGTCCATGTCGATTTCTTCGCGCAGCAGCGAGATGCCGTGCGCGACCGCTGTCTGGCCGCCATGCGCCGCGGCGAACAAAAACGGCCGCCCGATGAACACCGCGTGCGCCCCGAGCGCGAGCGCTTTGATGACGTCCGTGCCGCGTCGGTAGCCGCTGTCGATCATGATGGCGAGCCCGCCGGCGGCTTTGAGCGCGGCAGGCAGCATGGTCAGCGGGGAAACGGCCTGATCGAGCTGTCGCCCACCGTGGTTCGACAGGATGACACCGTCGACCCCGTGATCGCGCGCGAGCGCGACGTCCTGCGGCGACAGGATGCCCTTCACGACGAGCGGCCCTTTCCAATGCTCGCGCAGGATGCGGATGTGCTCCCAGGAGAGCGCTGGGTGGGCCGTGCTCCCCTTCATCCGCGATGAGAACAGACTCGGACCGCCGCCCGGCTCGAGATTGACCATGCGCGGAGCGCCGCGCTTGAGCACCGTGCGCACGAGCATGCCGAACATCCATCGAGGATGAGTGAGGACATCCCAGGTGAGGCGCGGCGTCGGGCGCACCGGAAAGCCGAATCCGTTGCGAGGATCGCTCTCCCGGTTCGAGTGCACCGCCACGTCGGCCGTGACGACGACTACGCGTATGCCTGCCCGCGTGCAGCGATCCGCGATTCCGACGGCCGCTGCCGTCGTCGCCGACTGATACGCCGCGAACCACGTGTCCGGGTTCTGTTTCGCGACCTCCTCGAGCGGAATGATCGAGTTCGCGCTGAGGATGAACGGAATGCGCGCCGCGGCTGCCGCGCGGGCCATGACGTTGTGAGCGTCGTAGGCGACGAGCGCGCTGCCGCCCATCGGGGCGATTCCGAAGGGTGCCGCGTAATCGCGCCCGAAGAGCGTGATCGCCTGCGAGCGCTCGGCCACACCGACGAGGACGCGCGAGATCAGGCGCCAGTCATCGAAAACCGCCCGGTTGGTGCGCAGGGATGTTTCCGTCTCCGAGCCATGCTTGACGTAGTCGAACACTGCTCGCGGGAGCTTCCTGCAGGCCCTCCGCTCGAAGTCATTGAGGTCCAGGACTTTGCGCATCGAGCGCGAATGAGCAGGTTTCGAGCCTTGGGCGTGAGGCCTGGAGGGCCCCCTTCAGGGGGCGCCCTTGACACTGAGCCGGAGCAAACGTAGCTTCCCCTGCCTCGTGCGTGGGGCCATAGCTCAGCTGGGAGAGCGCTTGCATGGCATGCAAGAGGTCGGCGGTTCGATCCCGCCTGGCTCCACCAAAAAACCAGTGCCGCTC
>JBOHZR010000292.1:0-3104 GCA_050738595.1 Steroidobacteraceae bacterium
CAGGGGGCACGCGTCAGACGTCTTGACTTGTGAACCAACCCGCTCGAGGAGGCACCATGGAACCGAGACTCCCAATAGGACATCTCATCCCCAAGCCGCTGATGCTGATGCAGGAGGTCGAAGCAGAGATTGCCCAGTCTTGCCTCGAGCCAGCGCTGCTTCATCTGGTGAAGATGCGCGCCTCGCAGATCAACGGGTGCGCCTATTGTCTCGACATGCACAGCAAGGATGCCCGCGCCGAGGGTGAATCGGAGCAGCGGCTCTATGCCCTGGATGCCTGGGACGAGACGCCCTTCTTTACCGATCGCGAGCGCGCGGCGCTCCTGTGGACGGAAGCGGTGACTCGGGTGAGTGAGAATCACGTGCCGGCTTCGGTGTACGAGGCGGTGCGCGGTGAATTCACCGACCAGGAGCTCGCGTACCTGACGCTCGCCGCCGCGACGATCAATGCCTGGAACCGGCTCAACGTTGCCTTACGCACCGTGCCCGGAGAGTATCGGCCGGGTATGTTCCGGAGGCTCCGCGAAGGCCCATCGCAGCAGGGCGCCCGCACGGCGGCGACCTCGCCACGCTGAGGCGATGCCCGCGGCCTGCGCCGAAAGGGATCAAGCATGCCAGCGATAGCCGATACGGATGTGTTGATCGTCGGCGCAGGCCCCGTAGGGCTGTTCCTCGCGAACGAATGCGCACGACGGGGCGTGCGCTGGCGCTTGATCGAAACGCGCGCCTCGCAATCCGAACACTCCAAAGCACTGGCGATCTTTCCGCGAACGCTCGAGATTTTCGACATGGCGGGAATCGCAGACCGCTTCGTTGGAGCAGCGAACCGGGTCACCGCGGTCGCCGTCGAAACCCGCAGGCACCGTCTGGCCACGATGCGGTTCGAGCCACGAGAAACTCCGTACCCGTTCATCGCTATGGTGCCGCAGGACCTCACGGAGCAGCTGCTTTGCGAGCTCCTTGGCGCACGCGCCGGTCACGTCGACTATCGGACGACCTTCGTTTCGGCGCAGCCCCACGATGACCGCGTGGTCGTCACGATCGACCGCGCGGGTTCCGCGGAAACCATTCGGGCATCCTTCGTGGTCGGATGCGACGGTGCACACAGCTCGGTGCGACATGCGCTCGGTGTCGGATTCGACGGAGCGGAGTACGCGGACTTGTTCCTTCTCGCCGATGTTGCAACGAATGACGCGTTTCCTGCGAGCGAGATGCAACTCTGTCCGAGCGCGTCCGGGCCCGTTGCGATCTTCCCGATGAGCGCCACGCGGCGACGGATTGTCGGCACCATCGATGAAGCGATTGGGGAGCGTCCGAGCCTCGAGCTCGTGCAGCGTGTCCTCTCGGAACGCGGGCCGGCGGGGCTTGAAGTACGTGCGCTGCACTGGAGCAGCTACTTTCGGGTGCATCATCGGCTCGCACGGACCTTGCGCATCGGACGCGTCTTCCTGGCGGGCGATGCCGCTCATATCCACAGCCCTTTCGGCGGCCAGGGGATGAACACCGGACTTCACGACGTGTGGAACCTGGCCTGGAAGCTCGACCTGTTCTTGCGCGGGCGCGCGAACGCAGCGCTTCTCGACAGCTACAGTGCCGAGCGCCTGCCGGTCATCAAGAGCGTCATCGCGATGACCGATCGTCTCACCAGGATCATGGGCACACCGAGCAAGTTCGCGCAGGCGTTGCGCAACGTTGTGATCCCGATGGTTTCGCGGCTCGCGCCCTTTCAACATGCATTCGTCGATCGTCTCTCCGAGCTCGGCGTCGCTTATGAGGGAAGTCCCATCGTCGAGGGTGACGGTAGTCGATTTTTCGACGAGACGATCCGTGGCGGCCGCATTGGCAGCCGCTTTTTGCTCTTCATCGGTCGGGATGTAGACCCGGATGCACGGGAGGCAGCCATGGCGCTGTGCCGCAAATGGTCCGATTTGATTGAGCTTCGCGAAGGGACGGATGACAGCATCACGCTCGTGCGGCCAGACGGTTACGTGGCGTCCGTGATTCGACCCACGACTACCCCGCGCGTAGCGGAGTCGTTGCACGCCTTGATCGAGTGTCAGATCAGACCCGCCGGCGCTTCGCTCAGGATGAGGGCGCGTTCGAACCACTCACTGAGGCCTGCGCAGGTGCTTCCAGAACGTGAAGGCTTTCGGCGGTGAGAGTGCCGGATTGCCGGTCGAAGTCGGGGTCCGGCACGCTCTCAGCCCAGCGTGTAAGCTCGATTCTCTCTGTCTCCACGAGCCATTTCCGGATCGTAAGCGCGATAGCCGCGAGCAGGATCAGGCTTCCCGCAAACCACAGAATTGCTCCTCCAATCTGCTCATCGACGATGCTCGTGATGTTCATCAGACCGAAACCGCTGTCCCGATAGAGCGGATCGTCCTTGGAAGTCAGATATCCGCCGAGTGCGGCCACCATCATGAGGTTCACTTTCAGCATCCCTGCGCGCGTGAGATAGGACAGCCCCACAGGTGGTCGCCGGCGGTCGAGCACACGTCTCCAGAAAAGTAATCCGCCGAACAACAAGCAGAGGTGCATCAGATCGTGAATGCGCTCGTTCGACAGGGCCGCGTCATAAACCCCGGGGATCATCCAGAAGTACAGCATTCCTCCCCCCAGGACCGTCGCCGTGCACGGATGCATGAGGCATCGCATGACGCCACCGATGGCTCGGTTCCGCACAATCGGCGCGAGCAAGAGCCGCCTCGCAGAGCTTGGAAGTCCGGCCGTCAGTTCCCCCTCAGGGGCGGGTGCCAGAAGGAGGATGGGCACGATCATCATCAGGAACAGGTGCTGGATCTGATGCACGAAGAACAGATGATCCGCCAGGAAATCGAGCGGCGACTGGAGCACCGCGTAGAGACAGAGGAGACCGGCCAGGAAGCACGAAGGGCGCCAGTTCCATCGGCCGAACCGCTCGGGTGCGCGCGAGCGTCGGCGTAACCCCCGCAGGTAAACGTACGCGATCAGTAGCAGCCCCAGGCTGATCGGGGGCGTGAACTGCCATGCCGCTAGAATCTCGCTATGTTCGGCCACATTCCAGGCAAAGCACCGGATCGAGACGTCCGACGTAGCACTTTTGACGCCTCATCACAGGAGGGGAG
>JBOHZR010000293.1:0-6817 GCA_050738595.1 Steroidobacteraceae bacterium
CATGCTGCTGCAGGCCGGCGCGAATCCCGACTCGCCCAATCAGGACGGCCAGACCGCGCTCATGCTCGCCTCCACCATCGGCTCGCTGCCGATCGCGCAAATGCTGATCAAGCGGGGCGCGCACGTGGACGCGGTGGAAACGTTCCGCGGCCAAACGGCGCTCATGTGGGCTGCGGCGGAGGACCATCCGGACATCGTCGAGCTGCTGCTCAAGCATGGTGCTGCCGCGGGGATAAATCGACGCGGGAAGTACGCCGACTGGCCGCGCGAGATGACCTCCGAGCCGCGCGCGCAGTACCGTCAGACCGGCGGGCTCACTGCGCTCCTCTACGCGACCCGCTCGGGCTGCACCCGCTGCGCGGTCGACATCGTCAAGGGGGGTGCGGACGTGAACGAGCCCAACCCGGACGGCATCACGCCACTCATCAACGCGATCGACAACCGCGCCTACGACATTGCGATGTTCCTGCTCGAGAAGGGCGCGAACCCTTCCGCATGGGACATGTCGGGCCGTACTCCCCTTTCTGTCGCAGTCTATATGCACTCCTACAGGAGGAGTGGATTCGCGAAACCCTTCTTCACCGGTACCGGCTGGGTGGCGCTGTCAGGGCGCCCCCCGAGCAAGGCGACGGCGATGGATGTCGTCAATCGGCTGCTCAAGATGGGCGTCGATGTCAATCATCAGCTTACGCGGATGCGGCACAACGGCCGTGGACGGTTCGCGGACTACATGATGCGCGGCGGCACCACGCCGCTGATGATCGCGACGCTGAGCTATGACGATGAGGCGATCAAGGCGCTGCTGGCGCACGGCGCGGCGGTGAATGTGCCCAACGTGTTCCGGATCACCCCGCTGATGGCCGCGGCAGGCATGAGCGGATCGACCCGCGGCGGCGTCGGCAGTGTCATCGCGCCGCCTGGTGGCGGTCCGCGCAAGCCGGAGGACGTGCAGGCACGCGTGATCAGGACCATCGATCTGCTGCTCAAGGCCGGAGCGAGCGTCAATACGCGACTCACCAACAGCCGTACCCACACCGCCAAGCTCGCCGCCTACGCTACCGGCCGCGATCACGAGGACCAGACAGCGCTCTTCGCGGCGGCCGAAGAGGGTTGGGACAGGGTCGTCAAGGTGCTGCTCGACCACGGCGCCGATCCGCAAGTGCGCGATGACACGAACAAGACCGCCCTCGACTACGCCCGTCATCCGCCGCGGGTATTTCGCGGACCCGCAGCAGCGCGACGCCCCAGCCGGTCAGAGGCGGTAAGTCGCGCCAGGACGGTGGCGCTTCTTACCGCAGCGCTGCTGCAGAAACGTACGGGCGCCGGAGAGACGGCTTCAGCCAGATAGCGCAGCGGCGCGCCGGCGCCGCGGCCATTCAGCCGCTCCGGCATCCACGGGTCCGAGGACCGCCTGCGGGTCGGCAACTGTTTCGTCCGTGTGCACATTCGCAACGACACCCCGGGCTGGCCGCCTGAGACGCGCGCGCGCTTACGATTCACGCCGCCCGTAGACCGCGCCCGGCGACGTCGGCTGCCGGTGGGAGAGCGAATCGGGCACGCGGGGGCGCATTATCTGTCCTGCTGGAGGGCGCGCCAAGGTAGCGTCACGGGGTGTGGAGAAGGTGTTTCCCAGCATGTCAACGCAGCGCGTTGCCTTTTCCTTGCCCTCCGCCGCAGGAGCGGTTTCCTCGCCCGCCCACGCCACCGCGCCGCAAGGTGCGCCGGCGCCCGCCGAGGAGCATCGGAACGAGGCCATGCGCGACAGTCAACACGTGACACATGCGCTGGATACGGCGATCAGCATTCGCGGCGTATCCAAGAAATTCGCAGGCGTCGGCGAGGCCGCCCGATTGACGGCTCTTGAGGACGTCAATCTTGACATTTGTCGCAATGAGTTCGTGTCCCTGCTCGGCCCGAGCGGCTGCGGGAAGACCACGTTGCTGAACATCATGGGCGGCTTGCTCCATCCGAGCTCGGGTGAAGTGATGGTGAACGGTCGGCGCATCGCGGGGCCGCTGCCGCGGGATATAGCCTTCGTATTCCAGGAGAACACGTTGCTGCCGTGGTACACGATCCTGCGAAACTTGCACGTCGCTCTGGAATTCGCGGGTGTCCCCAAGGCGCTGAGAGGCGAGCGCGCACATACCGCGCTCGCGGCGGTTGGCATGGCGGAGTTCGGCGATCATTACCCACATCAGCTCTCGGTGGGCATGAAGCAGAGGGTCGCTCTGGCACGCGGGCTTTCGCTGCAGACGGATATCATCCTGATGGACGAGCCGTTTGCGGCCCTCGACGAGCAGACCAGAATGGTCCTCGGCGAGGATCTCTCCGGCCTGCTGGAGCGCAGTAGCAAGACGATTGTCTTCGTCACGCATAGCCTGGCCGAGGCGGTGTATCTTTCGGACCGGATCTTCGTGTTCACTGCGCGACCGGCGCGGATCAAGAGCATCGTCACGGTCGCGGAGCCACATCCGCGGAGGCCAGAATTCATGACTTGCGACAAATTCAACGAGCTGCGCACCAGGCTCTACGTCCTGCTGCGCGAGGAAATCCGCAGGACGGCGCAGGGACACGGCTGAACGGCGTTGGCAGACATCAACCGGCAGAGACATTCGCGCTACGGTGCGAGACTGGTCCAGATCGGCTTCCTGGTCTCGGTATTGGTCGCATGGCATCTGCTCGCAGCCTCAGGGCGCATCAACCCGTTGTTCCTGCCGCCGCTCGGCGCCGTTCGCGCAGCGCTCGTTCACATCGTCGAAAGCGGCGCGGTGACGCAAGCCGTGGGGGCGACATTGCGTTCCGTGCTGATCGCTTACGCTGGAGCGGCGGTTCTCGGCATTTCAGCCGGCTTCGGAATCACGCGGTCGCGGTACCTGTGCCGATTGTTCGAACCGCTGTTGTCGAGCACCTTCGCAATACCCCTCACTCTGTTCTTTCCTCTCTTCCTGCTGTTCTTCGGGATAGGCCCAGAATCAAAGATTGCCTACGGCATGACCTACGCGTTTTTCCCGATCGCGCTCAACACGATCAGCGGCTTCAATCAAGTCGACGAAAAGCTGATCAGAGCAGCCCAATCCATGGGTGCGCCGCCGCACCTACTTTTCCTGCGCGTGCTATTGCCGGGCGCGCTGCCCGTGACACTCACCGGCATGCGCATCGGATTCTTCATCTGCTTCGCCACGGTACTCGGCGGTGAAACGCTTGCCTCGACGAGCGGGTTGGGACACGAAGTCGCTAGTTCATCGCAGCTCATGGATTCGGCGCGCATGTTTGCGTGGATCTTCGTCGTGATTGCGGCCTCATTCGGCCTGATCACGCTTGCCGGGTACCTGGAGCGCCTGCGCGGCGATCTGGGCCAGGACGAATCGCGGTGAGCGAGCTCGAAGCAAGCCGATCTCACCTACACGCCGCGCTGAGAAGTCCGACCTTGGGCCGACTCGGCGTGATCGTTGTGGGGCTGCTGATCTGGGAAGGGCTGGCCCGCACGGTCCTGGACCCAGACTTCGTGAGTCCACCGACACGCGTCGTTTACACACTCGTCACTGCGCTACTGGCCGATCGGCAAGTGCTCAAGGCTATAGGCATCACAGGCGGCGAACTGCTGCTCGCGTTCAGCCTAGCGGTGGTCGGGGGCACCGTCGTCGGAGTGCTCGTGGGCGCGAGCGGCCGCGTGCGACGCAGCACGTACCCAGTGATCCTGATGCTCTACGCCGTGCCGCAAGTGACGATACTGCCACTGTTCGTGATGTCCTTCGGACTTGGGCCGGCGAGCAAAGTCGCATTTGGCTTCACGCACGGGGTCTTTCCGATCATTGTCAACGTGGTCGCGGGAATGCGCGACATCAACCCGGTAATCCTGCGAGCCGTGCATTCGATGGGCGCGAACCGGACCCAGGTCATTCGCCACGTCGTCTTTCCGCACCTGATGCCGAGCTTCTTCGCGGGCATGAGGCTGAGCATGGCGATGACCCTGCTCGGTGTCGTCCTTGCAGAGCTGTATGCGTCGATCAACGGCGTCGGATATTTTGCGCAACTGTATGCCGAGAGCTTCGATTCGGCAAAGCTGTTCGCGTTGATTCTGGCACTCGCGCTCATCGCCATTGTACTTAACGAGACCGTGCGACGCGCTGAATTGGCATTTGTGAAGCGGCGGGGGTGATGCGGTGATGGAGTACGGAGAGCAGGTGGCGGGGGTCGACATCGGAGGAACGTTCACCGACTTGGTCGCCTTCGGCGAGCAGGGACTCGTCTGCTCGAAGACCGCGACGACGGCTGATGCGCCGGTGCGTGGCGTGGCGGATTGCTTGAAGATTGCGGGGCTGGCACCCGACGCCCTATCGGAGCTGTTGCATGCCTCGACGATCGCCATCAATACCGTGCTCGAGCGCAGTGGTACTACGACGGCTCTTCTGACGACGCGCGGTTTTGCCGACGTATACGCCATCGGACGTTCCAACCGGCCCCAGAGCTTCGACCTTGCCTTTCGGCGCTCGCGGCCGCTCGTGGCGCGGCAACTGCGCCTCGAGATCGATGAGCGCATAGACGGAGAGGGCAGGGTACTCACGCCGCTTGACACCGCGCAGGTAGAACGGCTCGGCGAGCAGCTTGTTGCGGCCGGTGTGCGTGGCGTGGCTATATGCTTCCTGCACAGCTACCGCAACTCGGCGCACGAGGCGCGAGTGGCCCACCTAATGCGCGAACGCCATCCGCAGCTGTTCGTCACCGCGAGCTACGAGATCCTACGGGAGATACGCGAATACGAGCGCACTTCGACCACGGTGCTCAACGCCTACGTCGGGCCGAAGGTCGAGGGTTATCTCGGCGAGCTTGACAGCTTTCTCGCGAGCCGCAGCTTTCGGGGCTCGCTGCAGATCATGCGCTCCAACGGTGGAGTGATGTCGGTGGATCAGGCGCGCTTTCAGCCCGTGTGGATGATGGAATCCGGTGCGGTCGCTGGCATGATCGGCGCGGCTGAGCTGGCGCGCCGGCTCGGTCTTCGGCGCGCAATCGGTCTTGACATGGGGGGCACCACGGCGAAAGCGACGCTGATTGACTCCGGCGTGCCCCTTTTCCGGGAGGGCTATCGCATCGGGGATCCGGCCGCCGGTCATCCCATGCAGCTTCCGGTCGTGGACGTACTGGAGATCGGCGCGGGTGGCGGCAGCCTCGCTTGGGTGGACGCGCAGGGCGCACTGCGCATTGGCCCTGAGAGCGCTGGGTCCTCGCCTGGACCCGCCTGTTACCAGCGGGGCGGCACCCGTCCGACTGTCACCGATGCAAATCTGCTGCTCGGTCAACTCAATGCGCAGCGCTTCCTCGGCGGGGCCATGCAGCTCGATGCGCAGCTCGCCGCTCAGGCCATGCAGAGCGGCGTTTGCGGGCCGCTCGGGATGAGTTTGCAGCGCGCCGCTCAGGGCGTCGTGCAGATTGCTGACACCATGATGTCGCTGGCCGTGCGCGCGGTGTCGCTGGAGAGGGGCGTCGATCCGCGTGACTGCACGCTCATCGCCTTCGGCGGCGCCGGGCCGCTACATGCCGTGGCAATCGCGAGAGAGCTTGGGATTCCCCGGGTCGCAGTGCCTCGGTATCCCGGCACATTCTCTGCGCTCGGCATGCTGCTCGCGGAATGGCGTCAAGACTTCGTACAGACATTCGTAGCCGAGCTGGAGCACGTCGACGGCGGGGAGATCAATCGGCAATTCGAGCTGCTCGCTGCACCGGGCTGGCGAGAACTACGAAGAGACGGCCTCGACACGACCGAGGTCATGTTGACCCGCATCGTCGATCTGCGCTATCGCGGCCAAGACCATGCGCTGCCGGTGCGGCTCGATGGCGTGCACCTCGACGGCGCAGGCAAGGCGGAGCTGCGCGGCAAGTTTGATGCCCTGCACGAGAGCTACTACGGCCATGCGTCGCCCAACGAGCCGGTGGAGCTCGTCAACTTGCGTCTGTCCATCCGCGTACCACGAAATCGAGACATCGTCACTCGGTTACTCGCGTTGCCCTACGCAGCAGACAGAGGCGAGAAGCAGCCGGAGTCGACCCGCGAGATCATGTTCGGCGATATGCAAGAGTCGCAGGTGTCACGGGTCGTGTGGCGTCCCGCTCTCGAAGCGGAGGAAATCGTCAAAGGACCCGCAGTCATTGAAGAAGCCAATTCGACCGTATTGATTCACCCCGGAGACGTCGCACGTGTACATGAGACCGGCGTGATCATGATAGATGTAGCATCGAGATGAAAACGCGCAACAGGAATCCCGACCCGATCACGCTTGAGGTCCTGCGTCACGGTTTGGTCGCCGCGGCCGACGAGATGGCGGCGGTGCTTTGTAAGACCGCGTACAATATGATGATTTACGAGGTGCGCGACTTCTGTTGCGGTCTGCTCGACAGCGAGGGCAGGATGATCTCCCAGAATCGCGGGGGCCTGCCCATCTTCCTCGCCGATCTCGGCGTTGCGATCCGCGACGGCATCCAGATGCACGGACTCGACGGTTTTTCGCCGAACGACGTGCTACTCATGAATCACGCAGGCGTCTGCGGCCAGCACCTGAACAATGTCGCCGTATACACGCCGTGCTTCCACCGGGGGCGTCTGATCGCATTCGCGGCCAGCCGCGCGCACTGGGTCGATATCGGCGGGTCGCGCGTGGGCTTCGGCTCGAGTCAGACGACCGAAATCTTCCATGAAGGCCTGCAGTTCCGATCGATCAAGTTGTACGACGGCGGAGAACCCAACGAGGGTGTATTGCAGATCATCCGAGACAACGTGCGGTTTCCGGATCCGGTTCTCGGCGATCTGCGCGCGCAGATCGCC
>JBOHZR010000294.1:0-13267 GCA_050738595.1 Steroidobacteraceae bacterium
GTCTCGGGATTAGTCTGCACCACGTGTTCCACGGTCGCCGCGATGTCCTCAATCTGCTCGCCTTCGTAGCCCCACATGAGGAACATTCCCACTTGCATCCCGCAGTCTTGCGCGAGGCGCACGGCACGGCGCACTTGCTCGACCGTGACGCCTCGCTGCATGGCATCGAGGATCCGCTGACTACCGCTCTCCGATCCGATCCACACTCGGTAGCAACCGAGGTTACGGAGAGCTTCCGCCGCGGATGCGCTCTGCAGGCGATCCGCACGCGTGATCGTCTCGAACGGCAGCGGCGGCAGTCCGCGGCGCTGAAGCTCCGCTCCATAGCGCTGCATCCAAGGATGACTGATCGTGAAGACGTCGTCCGCAAACCAGAGCTGATCTGGATGGTAGCGATCGATGATCGAGGCTACTTCATCTGCAACGTTCGCGGGGCTGCGCCGTCGATGCGAGTAGCCATACACGGCATGCGAGCACCAGGTGCAGCGGTACGGGCAGCCGCGCGCGGTAATCAAGTTGATGCTGCTCGCCCCATGGTGCCGCTTCCAGGCTTGCAGATACTTCGCGTGATCGATCGCCTCGCGATCCGGGAATGGCAGCGCATCGAGATCGCCGATCATCCCTCGCACCGGCGTGTGGACGATCTCGCCGGAATCGTCCCGGAACGCGATGCCGCGTACCGCATGGAGACGCCGCGAGTCGGAGGTGGATAGTCCCGCGATGAGCTCTGCGAGGGTCGTTTCGCCTTCACCGATGACGATGACGTCGGCTCCCGCATGCAGGTACTCGGCAGGATAGTTCGCGCTCTCCGGGCCGCCAAGAATCACCGTCCAGCCGCGTTTCTTGGCGGCGCGGATGATCTCGAGCACCGACCTGCGGGTGATCAGATTCGTATAGATGCCGAGGAGCCCCCCGGGGAGGGCTTGCAGCTTCTTGATGAGCTCACGACGCTCACCGAAGGTGCTGTCGTAGATTTCCACCGAAAACCCTGCCGACTTGAGGTACGCTGACAAGTACAGCAGTCCGAGCGGCGGGTACGGCTTCATGATTTCGCGCTCTTTCTCGTCCTCCGCAAGGAAGTAGCCGTGCGTGAGCAGAATGTCTGTCACATTCCTCTCTCCGGCTTCAGCTGCTTCCCGAGCGCCGCCTTCACCGGCTGCATGGTCGCGATGCGTGTCGGGCGCGTGGTGAGCCAGCGCCAGATCCGTCGGGTTTGCGACTGCGTGTACCACTCAGGCGCCGCCGACCAGGGTCCGGTGCGGGCACTGACCTCGAACTGCTCGAGCTGCTCGCGGGTGGGCCGTACGCGGCTTGCAAGATATGCCCACATTTCAGCACCCGAGCGTGCCCAGAAAATGCCAGGCGCCGGATCGATCCGCGGGTGCGACAGTGAGAACTCGGTGAGGGAGCGGCGCATCGCGATGCGGCGCAGGAGCCGCGGACAACCGCGCGCCAGACGCGCGATCACCTCCTCCGGTACGTCGATCGTACGATAGCGCTGCGCCAGCAGGAGCGGGGCAGCAGCCCACCACAGTCGCCCCGAGCGGTCTTGAATGCGGAGCAACTCGTGCCACTGCTCGCTGGACATCCGTTGCGTGATTCGCGCGATGTCCTCAAGTTGGATGAGCCGCACCTGGCGGGGGACCATGTTGCCGGACGTATGCACGAGCACGTGTAGCAGCAACGCGGCGAGCGTCGGATAGGAGTTAAGCCCGGGCACCCTAAGTCCGCTTGCGACGACCCGAGTGAAATCGTACTTCTGAAGGGGCAGGCGCTCGGCTATGCAGACGTGTAGGTCGATTTTGATGGGCTCGTACGCATTCTCGCCGAGACCGCTGCATCTCTCGCCGGAGAGGGGCTCGAAGGCCTGATGTTTCCACGTTGTCCCGGCGTCGCGATATCCGAGCGCGGCGATCAAGGCCGCTGCCGTATCGAAATCAGCGGCGTGCACGAGCAGATCGAGATCCGCCATCGGACGTTCGCCCGGGGCGTACAGTCCCAGCGTATACAGCGCAGCGCCCTTGAGAGGCATCATGGCGATACCCTCGCGCCGCGCATGTTCGTCGATGCACGCCAGCAGCGCGCCGATTCTCCGATGGCGCGCGCTCGTCATGAGACGTTGATGTGCGAGGAAACCGCGCCATTCGCTCGGCCGATCGAGAAGCGGGGTGGCAGCAAGAAGCCCCGAGACCCCGTGCATGGCGGCAACCGCCGGCGCGAGCCTCCACTCGAGCTCCGCCCAGAGCGGGGGCGGCGGTGCCGGCAGGGAGAGCTCGAGCGGCAAGCGCTCCGTTACCTCGCGGAGCGCCCGCTCGATTATTCGCAGCGGAGGCAGGCGCTGTGCTGTGCGCGTCTCAGGCATGGATGGTACGGACCGGCGGCCAGGCGGCATTGCGAAACTCGCGCTCCCGGCCGATGAGCCATTCCCAGCGCCGGTCGAGATCCGCGCGTGCCGTGCCACGGTCCTGCTCGCCGCCCACCGCGTCGAGACTTTGCACGTCGATCTCGGCATGTAGCAGCTCGCGCACCGCGCGGTAGAACTCGCTCGTATAGCTGCCGTGGAACATCATCGCGAGATCGCCGCTATCGTGCCAGTGGGTCTTCACGCCGAGGCCGGACTTCACCTCCTCGTAGAACGCTGTGCCAGGCAGTGGATACGAGACGCTCACCCCCACCTCGTCCGGGCGAGCCAGGTCTATGAGCTTGCGGGTCGCGAGCAAATCTGGGAGTTGCTCACCAAGATAGCCGAGCTGAATGAAGAATCCGACGCGGATCCCCTGTGCCTTGAGGCGCTCGCGTGCCGCGATGATATGGAAGACTTCCGTCCCTTTGCGCATCGCATCGAGAATCCGCTGGCTGCCGCTCTCGGCGCCGAGCCATGCCTCCTCGCATCCGGCGGCGCGCAGCGTCTCCGCCATCCGCGGGGTCACGATGTCCGCGCGTGTTTGGATGGTGAACGGCACGATCGCGTCGGCGGCGCACACCGCGGCCGAGAACTCGCGTACCCAGTCCACCCTGAAACCAAAGATGTCGTCGGCGAACCAGATGTGATCGGGAGCGAAGGTTCTTTTCAAATGGACGAGCTCGGCCGCGACTTCCGCGGCCGGACGTTGCAGGTAGCGGTTTCCCCAGATCGGCTTCGCGCACCAGGCGCACCGGAACGGGCAGCCCCGCGAGGCGGCCATGTTTAGACTGAAGCGGCCGTGTGCGCGCCTCCACACGGCGCGATAGTGGTCCACGTCGATGAGATCCCAGGCAGCCTGCGCCGGCTGTGCTGCCGTCGGCGACGGCAATGAGGCCGTGTGCCCGGACTGCCGAATATGCCGACCGCGCGGCCGGCCAAGCGTGACGGCGCTCGGCACGCCGTCGGCGAGTGCCTCTGCCGCAAGGCCAGGATGCTCGTCGAGCCGGTCGACGAGTTGCTCGAGGGCGATGAGGCCCTCGCCCAGCAGGATGACGTCGGCGCCGGCTTTCAAATACGGCTCGGCGTCATCCGTGGCGTCCGGACCGGCTACGATCACGCGTACGTTTGCGCGCCGCGCAGTGCGAATCATCTCGCAGGCCGCTGCGCGCATACCCGCGAGGCACATCTTCGTCAGGAAGTTGTAATTGTCCTCGTACAGTATGAATAGGTGCGGGCGCGACTCGCCGATGATCGGCGGGAAATCACCGGGGTCCGCGAGCATCGCATCGAAGAGCGCGATCTCGTGACCTGCACTGCGAAGGAGCGCGGCGGCCTGAAGAGTCGCGAGCGGTGGATACGGCTTGGCGCGCTCGAGCTGCTTGAGGTCGAGCTTCAGGAAATAGGAATGCCCGATGAGGATCCGCAGCATCAGAAAAACCCATGCAGCTGGACGAAATACAGCCGCTCGTGCTGCGCGTCCGCCTGCGGAATGCCGTCGTAGTAGCGGACGCCGGCGCGCAGCTGCACGAACTGAATGGGCGTGAGCTCATAAACGAAGCTCCAGCGAGTCTGCCCGTTGCGGCGGATGCTCACCGACAGATCGGGCGCATACTGCTCCGCAGTGATCTTGAGGTTCTGCCCTCGGGCGATGAGCCAGTCGGCTTCGAGGAGTCCTCCTGCGGTTCTGAGGCCATTGGGGATCGTGTGATCGACGACCAGGTCAGCCTGCGCGAGCCAGGCAACCGGCCCCGTTTTCAAGCCGCCAAAAAGGCCATAGCTTGTGCGCCGCCCCGTCGCGGCCGAATCGTTCAGGTCGAGCGCGAGACCCATGCGCCAGATCGGCTGCACCCAGCTCAACTGTCCGGTGTATTGCTTGCCGTTGCCGACAATCGGGCCGCCCGCCGTCCCGTTGCTCACATCGACCTGGGCGTCCCATGCACCCTTAAGATACCCTAGCTCAACCGCCCGATCGGGCGTGGTCATGTTGATGCCGGAGACCTGCTGCACGTACGCCGTCTGATCCTGGAGGCGAAAGCCGAAGGGCAAGTACATCTGGCCCGTCTTCACGTACCAATCGTGACTGGCCGACCAGTACATGGCCCACGCCTCCTGGTTCGTCGCGCCGCCGGGCGCGATCTGCTCGTCGGCATAGACGAGCAGGCGATTGGGAATCACGCTTGCATCGAGATAGACGCGGGTCTGCTCCATGGAGAATTGGTTGGTTGACGGCTGATTGCGCACAGTGGTCAGCGACCAGTCGTAACGCATGTTGCCGCCGATTCCGATGAACGAGTTGAGCGCTCCCGTCCAGATGTCCTGGCCTGTATCGATGTGCTTCATCGGCATCAATGTCTGCGCGAATACGTTCCCGAACGTATTGCGCATTCCGCCGCCCGTCGGGTTCACGTGACACTGGGAACATTTGAAGCCGTTCTGGGCGGCGAGGTACGGTTCGCCGCCTGCGCTCGTCGCGGCGAGCGCTAGCAGGACGAGGAGCGGCAGTGAATAGAGCTGGGCGCCGGGGCGGCTCATGGTACGGATTCCACGGTGAACACGAAATCGTAGTCAGCGCCCAGCGCCACGCCGAACACGCTCGCGAGCGCGCCGGAGTCGCCCGTACCCCGCACAGTCACGCGGTACTTCCCGGGGCCGAGTGGCGAGACAGGATGGATGACAACCGTGGCCGGATTGCCGGGGGCGATCTGGAACGCACTCTGGATAGGCGCCGATGTCGTGGTGAGGAACTCCGAGCCCGTCACCGGTTCGACCTTGAGTGTCGTCCCGTTGACGAGCGCCGCGTCGACCTCGCTCGAGAACGCGACAACGATCTCGCGGACCGGTGCGGCGACCGTCGCCGTGTCGGCGGGTGATGTCGCGACGACGTCAAATGACGTTCGCGTCTGCGTGTGTGCCACTCCCTGGGGTGGCTGCGCGCCCTCGGTGATCCATTGGCGGATCACATCGATGGTCGACTGCGGCAGGTAAGGCCCGCCGAGGGGCATGCGGCCGCCGGAGATGCCGGATGCCCCCTCAAGTTTCAGGACGAGATAGCTGGCGTCTGGATTGCCGGGATTGACGCGCAGAGTATTCGGCTGCTCGGCGCTCGGCACTCCAACGAGCAGTCCATAGCTGTGCGTCGCATCGAGCTGCAGCCCCTCGGGCGCGCTCGCGCCGATGTGGCAACGGGTGCAAATTGGGGTGAAGACGTTGTCCTGAATCGACGTGAAATCCGCCGTGAGTGGCTCGCCCGTACTTCCCGATGGGCCGAGCGGCTGTCCGTTCTGATCGAGCCCTTCTCCGTTGCCCGTACAGCCAGCCGCGGCCGCTACGACCAGCACGACCGTCAATTGCATCGCTTGGCCAAACCCCATGGTCCCTCAACTCGCGCGAAAGCATCTCGGGTTAAGTACCCCAGGGAGGGGCGGCGGTTCACTCGTAGTGCGCGCGGGCGGAGCAGGGCACTGGGTGCTCTCTTGTCATGGCGCAGCAGCGGTCACGGGGCAGAATTCCGCCGTGCTCGACGGGGTCTACCGGGGATCCGATTGTTGCGATCTTGGTCGGCGCCAATGTGCTGAGGACCGACGGATTGACCGTTACGGGCGGCGCGCTCATGGGCGTCGGTTGCATGGGCGGGGCGCCTCCCCGTACGCAGAAGCTGACGCCCGTATGTGCCTCCAATCGGGAAAACGATTCATGGCGCGGAGCCGAAAAGGCAATTCCGTGATTCGCTTCACTCGTTCGTTTCTGCGGTGCCCAGGAGCGCTCAAGGTAGCCATCATCTATGTGCGGATCGATGCCGCATTCCTGCGCATATCGCATCGCGAAAATGTGAAGCGATCCGCGCTGGCCCGTGAGTCCACATGCGAACGTTGGAGAGTACGTTACAGGAGAGTCCCCATGAGCCTTCTTCGATGCTTCGCCATCTTAACTTTTGGGTTGATAGCCGCCGTAGGCCTCGCTCGCGCCGAGACACCGACTGACGCGCAGATTGCGGAAATCGTCGTCAAGGCAAATCAAGTCGATGTGAATGCGGGACGGCTAGCCATGAGCAAGACTGCGGACCCGAAAGTCAAAGAGTTCGCAAGCGAAATGATTGCGGCGCACACCGACATTGGTAATCGGGCAGTCGCCTTGGTCAAAAAACTTGGGATCACTCCGGAGCCGAGCGTGACGAGCCACAGTCTCGAGGGCGGCGGCGCGGCAAATGTTGCGCTCTTGAGCAAGCTCAGCGGTCGGGAATTCGATCAAGCTTATATCGGACACGAGGTTGCCTACCATAAGCAGGTGCTCGCGGCGGTCGATGAGATACTGGTTCCGAGCGCACAAAATCCGGAACTGAAGGCGCTTCTTCGTTCGGTTCGGCCCATTTTCGTCGCCCACCTGGAGCACGCTCAGGCAGTGCGAGAGTCGCTTTAGCACGACGCATTTAGTTCCCGCTAGTACCAAGGGAGACCCCCCGGCTTTGCCGGAGTGGCAGTAGAAGTTCGACATTTCAGGAGTCCATCCGTGAAACTCGACGAAGCGAGCCGCCAAGCGCACGCAGACGAGTCGCACGATGGACGTGTGAGAGAACCTAGGCCACGCGTAGTCGAAGTGCAACCGCGACGTGGCGTTCGTTGGTCACGGCGGTCACAAGGCATCGGAGTAGGAGCGCAGGGCGATATCTGCGCGAAGGACTTGTCGGCGCCCGAGCTGGTGCCCGACAGGGTGGGGCCGCTTCCGCGGCCCCTTTTGCCGCTTTGAGCGGCTCACGAATTGAAAGTCCCCGGCTTTGCCAGGGGATGGTTACTCTGCTCGCGCGCCTCCCGGTCGATAAGCACGACGGTTGAACGACGAGCGCTCATCCGGTAGAACTCGCACTCTCCTTGGGGAGCAGCCGCCCGGGAGATCCGAGGCGTACGTCAACACACCTGGGCACACGCCCATGGCATACGGCGCCTTCGGGCATGATGGGACCAACGGCAGGACCTCCGGTCACGAGCGGGGGGATCCCCGCCCGTGGCTTGGCCGCACGGCTCGGAGACTTCCCGTGGAGTCCTTCCTGGTATCTCTCTCGACCGTGGCAATCGCCGAGATGGGCGATCGCACGCAGCTGCTGTCGCTGATGCTCGCGGCCCACTACCGCAAACCCTGGCCGATTCTCGCCGGCGTGCTCTGCGCGACAATTGCCAATCACGCTGCGGCAGGTTTCATCGGCTCCCGGCTCGGACGGTTCCTCACGCCGACAAGACTGGATGCAGCCGTCGGTATCAGCCTGATCGCGATGGCGCTCTGGACGCTAAAGCCGGATACGCTCGAGGAGAAGCCGGGCCAGGTGAGCCGCACGAGCGCCTTCGTCGCAACAGTCGTTGCGTTCTTCATCGCGGAAATCGGCGACAAGACCCAGATCGCAACGGTCGCGCTCGCCGCCGCGTATTCAAACCTGCTGGCGGTGGTCGCCGGCACAACAACCGGGATGCTGCTGGCCAATGCGCCCGTTGTGTTCCTCGGAAAAGCCTTCTCCGAGCGGCTGCCACTCAAGGCCATACATTACGGGGCGAGCGCGCTGTTCCTCGTCCTTGGCGCAGTATTTCTCTTCAGAGCCTTCCATCACTCCTCGTAGCGCAGAGCGAACGCTCGTCGACATCTCCTTGCTTTGCGTATCTCCCACCCGGCAGTCGAGCCAAGCCGTCATGTGCCTGCCGGCAATCGACACGCGATTACAGTTGCGATCCGGTCGTATATGGCCAATTGCGCACAGCGGCGTGCCAACCGCAACCCCCCCCCTGCGAACATAGCATGCGTCGCGCGGATATAAGCTTCGTGCACGGAAGCCGAGGCCGCAAGGGCTCGATCGACTCCTGCCTCCAGTCGGGCGCTCCTCCGGAGGCGCCGCCTGTCAGCCGCTCGGTTTCAGCGCGCTATGACAGAGGCGAATCACCCTGACTCGAAGCTGTAGCGGACTGACAGCTGCAGCGCACTGTCGGTCGCAAAGGGGTCCTGTCCAAAGTAGATAAGCCGGTTGGACTGACCGCTGCGGACACGAACCCATTCGAGCATCATCCGCCAGCTCGCCGTCGGCTCGAAACCATAGGTGAGCGTAAGCGCGTGGCCGTTCTGGTTACCGCGGATGGTCGGCGCCTCGGGACTGACCGTAAAGCCGTCATAGCGTACCGTCGCCATCTGCCGCCCGAACCTGCGCGACACGAGAAAGTAGCGGGTGTCGAAGCCCCATTCGAGCTCAGACAAATCGGTCGGCGCGATGTAAGTCTCGCCTTGCATCCACTGCGCGATGACGATCCACCCGTCCGAAGGCTCGACGCGAACTCCAGCCGTCGTAAAGCGGGTGTGCCATGCATGTTCGCCGAGCGTCGTGTCGAGGGCGCTCGGATCGCCGCGATTGTCGTAATGCAACGCGATCATCGACAGGCGATCGAGATAACGAACGCTGATGCCCCCGTACACACCCGCTCGGCCGTCGATTTCGTGAAAAAGCTGAACGCCGCTGACCGGCCGTGCCCCGGGTTCTCCGACCCGGCCGAACAAATTCGTCTGTCGATCATCGATTGCAAATCCCTGGTTCGCCAGTGCTACACCTGCCGGGTCATTCCAGCCGAAAACCGCGGCCACTAGTCCGACGTCGAAGTCGTGACCGAGCCGCGTCCCGAGCCATTCGAGCTGGCCTTGTGCACCGATGGTGCGCAACTCTTCCCCGACCCAGGTATCGAGCGCCGAGGAGGAGATCGTGTACGGAGAGTCCCAGCCGCTCGCCGTATTCTCGAGCGTAGTGGGTGGAAAGAAGGCGCCAGCCCTGATGCGCGCACGGAGGCCCGCGAACGGGTAGGGACGAAACTCAAGGTAGGCCTCCGTCAGATCGAAGGGATTGCGGTCAGAATCGCCCCAGGAGGAGCCATCGAGTTTGAGCTCGAGGACCTGCCCGATCGGTAGTGTCAGCGCCAAGCGGGCCCGTCCGAGTTGGATTCCGAACTGTTGGTCGCCATAACGCAGCGTGCCGAGGCCGCCCTCCAGATATGAGCGGGTCGCCTTCGAGTCCACGAGCCGCAGATCGATGGAAGCCTCGACGGTCTGCGCCCGGACGGTAGAGGTGCCGGCCGTCGCGACGATGATCAGCAGAGTGCAGAGGAGCGTCCATCTCGGCATGTGCGCGGCCTTCAATAGGCGTCCCAGGAATGCTGGTGTGCGGAGAGAGCGGCGGGTCGCAAACCGTGCTCGATCTGAACACGAACCTCGGTCGGATGATCGCCCGATACGCTTACCTCCTGGCTACGTTCGTCGCTGAGCGTGCCGAGGCGGGGGTGCCACCATTCCAAGCGGTAGCGGCCGAGCGGTATTTCAGGCGAAGACCAACGGCCCGCCGTGTCGGTGGATCCGAAGTACTCGGCGTCGGTTACGAGGATGTAGGCAATCATCCAATCGTGGATGTTGCAGCCAAGCGTCACGAGGCCGGCCCGATCGAAGTGCTCGGCCGGGTAGGGTCTGCCGCTGTAAAGCGGCAGCTGAAAGCGATGCGCGGGCGAGAACGAGTAGACCTGGTGGCGCACTTTGTCGGTGTTTGGAAAGGACACCGTGGAGCCCACCGGAATCACAAGTACATCCGGAACAAACTCGCGGTTGATCTGGTCAATTGTCGCGTGGACGGGCGCCGCGGAACGGGGAGGACTCGTGAGTCTGTGCAGCATCAGGACGGTGCCGGCCAGAGGTTTGCCGCCGGGCTGACTCACAAGCACCGCAACCACACCGAGGGCCGGTGCGGCGCCGGCCACGTTCGCGCATAGTAAGGCCAACGCTACAGTGACCAGGATTGCGGCGGCGCGCCGAGTACAGTACTCCCTCGCAGCGCTCGGCAGCGGCGCGCGTGTGAGCTGCGTCGCACCCCATTTAATGGTCGGTCCGTTCCGCATCATTCCCCGCGTGCGCGACATCCCACTCTCGCGCCAAGACTCTCGCTGTCCGTGGCGCCCGGCGCCTAAAGTCGCGTGGGCCAATTCGAGCACAGGGCATGGGCAGCTTTCGCAACCGACTTCTCGCGCTCATCATTGCTTTGGTCGTTGTGACAGAATCTGTGACATTGGTCGCAGTGCTGGCGCGGACTGAACGCGACGTGCAGGCGCAGGCGGCAGATCGCCTGCACGCCGGTGCTTCGATTGCGGACCAGCTCATCCAGGATCGGACGACCCAGCTCACCGCAACGGCGGATGTCTTGGCTGCTGATTATGGCTTTCGCGAGGCGTTCACGAGCGGTGATGCGGCCACCATGCTCTCAGCCGCGCAGAACCACTCGGCACGCATCGGGGCTGACCTGGTTGTGCTGAGCGACCTCGATGGTCATGTGCTCGCATCGACTGCGCCCGGGCTCACACGGCTCCCGGATGTCCTACGAGGAAGCATGTTTGTCGATGCTTACCGGAATGCGGCCCATCCCGTGCGGTTTGCGTTACTCAACGAGAGGCTGTATCAGCTGGTCGCCGCGCCGGTGCGTGCCCCGGAACAGGTCGGCTGGGCAGTGATGGGCTTTCTGGTCAACGATTCACTGGCGGCGCGTATCCGAGACCTCGTCGGCGCCCAGGTGACCTTCCTCGCCACAACGGCTCAGGGCCACGCACTTGCCGTGGCATCGACGCTCCCACCGGAATTGCGGCCTGGGCTGACCTCGGCGCAATACACGGACGCTACTCTCGGTACTACCCCGATGCTGAAGCGGCTTGGGTCGGAAAGGTTTCTGAGTGCTGCACGTTCCATCGATAGCAAGGCAGACGTGCGCATCCTGCTGCAAACGTCGATGGCGGACGTACTGCGCACATACTACGCGCAGCGCGACGGACTGCTGCTGATCTCCATGATGGCCCTTGCCTTGGCGGTCGCGATCGCCGTGCTGCTCGGCCGCAGCGCCGCCCGTCCGATCGGTGAGCTGGTTCGCGCGGCTCAGCGCGTGCGCTCCGGGGCATACCAAACGCGGGTGCGGGCGAGTGGGGGCAAGGAGTTCCGTAGCCTCGCTGATACCTTCAATGCCATGCAGCAGGACATCGCGGAGCGCGAGGCGCGCATCCTTCACGACGCCTACCACGATGCGCTGACTGGGCTTGCTAATCTCGCTGGCGCCGAGCGCAGCCTTGGGTCGATGCTGGAGTCGGCGCCGTCCGTTTCGGTGGCGCTGATTCTCGTTGAACTTCGAAATGTTCGTGAGATCGGTAGCTCGCTTGGGCATCACACTGCCCACGATGCTCTTCGCGAGGTCGCCCGGCGTTTACAGCAGAATGTGGCCTCGGGCGATGTCGCTGCGCGCATTGCGGCGCACCAGTTCTTGGTTCTGTCTCCCGGATGCTCGCCGGAACGGGCCCCCATCGTGGCAGATCAACTCTGTGCCATCGTCCGCACACCCTATCACTTGCCGAGCATCAGTCTTGAATTACATGCTGCGGCCGGGGTCTGCTGGTTTCCGGAGCACGGCGGCACGGCAGCCGAGCTCCTTCAGCGGGTACAGATCGCACTTGACGATGCCGAGGAGCTCCGCACCCGAACAGGCATTTACCGCTCAGGCCGCGCGGAGCAGTACCAGCGGCGGCTCGCGCTCGTGAGTGGGCTGCGCCAGGCGATGGCCAAGGATCAGCTGCATCTGGTGTACCAGCCGAAGGTGACTATTCAGAGCCGGTCGATCCGCAGCTTCGAGGCGCTGGTGCGCTGGACGCATCCCGATCTCGGGCCGATCTCGCCAGCAGAGTTCGTACCGCTCGCGGAGAGCACGGGTGGCTCCCGGGCACTTAGCAGTTGGGTTCTGCGAGCTGCAATCCGGCAGCTCGCGCAGTGGCATGGCGAATCGTTCGCGGTCGATGTTGCCGTGAATCTGTCTGCGCCGGACATTCTCGATGCGACCCTCGTGGATGAGGTGCTGCACGAGCTCGAAACACACGGAGTCGAGCCGAGCCGGCTGGTGCTCGAAATCACGGAAAGCGCGGTCATGCGCGATGCGCAGCTAGCAGCGCGCCACATGCAGCTGCTGCGTGCGTCCGGCGTGCGCTTCGCGATCGATGATTTCGGAACCGGCTTCTCATCTTTGTCACAGCTCGCTCGCTTGCCGCTGGACGAGCTCAAAATCGATCGCTCCTTCGTCCAACGAGTACACGAGCGGCGCGGGGATGCCGCGATTGTCCGTTCAACGATCGAGCTTGCTCACAGCCTCGGTCTGAAGGTGGTCGCGGAGGGAGTCGAAACGGCCGAGGGCTGGAACCTCCTGCGGCAACTGGATTGCGACTATGCTCAGGGATACTTCATTAGCAAGCCTCTGCCAGAGACGGAAGTGGCCTCATTCGTTCGCAAGGCGAACGAGATGCTTCCCGCGAGCGATTCCACCGTGAGACAGATTCGAGCGCTCGGTGAGCTGCGGTCCGCGCAAAACGTACGGACGGCCAGCTCACGAGAACCCGCGGACAGGTAAGGATTCGGAGCGGAAATCGGCAAGGCAACAGTCGGTTGCGCGGAAAGCGTTCTCGTGATTTGCTGTCCCTAGTGGCGTGACACGTAAGTAACGGAACATGTAAGATGCGCATACCTGGGATACACAGAGGCGTCAGGCATGCGACAGACAGAGCTGAGCTTGAACAAGCGGGACCGTCGGATCGTGGATGAGTTTCGTTCCAAGGGCCTGCATATGGCCCGAGAGTTCAATCGGGCGCACATTCTTGCGGCGTTGGATCGTAAGGTTCCCGAGCCCGTGATCATGCAAGTGCTGCGCGTCGGCCGCACCGCGGTGTGGCGCACGCGCGCAGCGTATCTGAAGGGCGGAGTGGCTTTCGCACTGCATGATGAGCCTCGATCCGGTAAGCCCAAACAGTACGAGGCGGATGTGGAGGCGCAGGTGAGCGCCCT
>JBOHZR010000295.1:0-7569 GCA_050738595.1 Steroidobacteraceae bacterium
GGGTCTTGCGCATCCGGGAATCGTGCCAAATTTTTCGACCCCCTGCACACGCATGAACCCCTGGAAATACAGGCTCGGCAGCGGCATCATGCCATCCCTTTTACCCACACTTTTCCCCGAAGACCCATTTAATCATCACTATCGAGTAAAGTCGCAACCGTGAATTCCTGCATCGCCTGCGCCGCACCGGCCGACAGCAGAGCAGCCGATAGGAACGCAGCGGGAAGAACTTTTAAGCTCCGCATGATGCTCCCCGCGTTCGATCTTCATTGTTGAGGCACCGAGACTGAGACCTTCACCTTGGTCGATGTCTGCTGCCCGTTCGCGTTTACTGAACGATGATCCACTGCCCGCCGGTGTAGACGAAACGCGCGTGTTGGATGGTGGGCGTGTTCATCATTGCCCTCAGCGATGGAGGGGCGTTGATGCCGGTCACGTGGGTTTGCATGATGTAGTCGCAAACCCAACCGGCCCTTCCGCTGGCCCGACCACAGGCGACCTTGCGGAAGCCCGTGATGTTTTGCCTCATACCGCCGCGACCTCCCGTGACCAGCGCTCCGCCGAGGCACATCATGGCGGCCATCGGGTCATTGTTGGTCCGGTAAGCGCCGCTTCTGCACTGGTCCTCCCTGGCTTTGAGTTCGGAATTACCGGCGGCAGCGCTGGCTTGGAACACGGCCAACATTTCCGCTTCGGTGGGCTCGCGGTCGCCGGGAGCCGCTGCGGCAGGGGCCGCTGCGACTCGCGCGGCCCTGGGCGCGACGGGGGCGGCGGCCGGTGCGGGAGAGGCGTCCACCATGGCTTCAATCACTGCGTTGCTGACGCCTGCGTTACGCAGCCGCAGCACGTCCGCGGGAGCCAGCGTGTAGCTCTTTCCGTCCTTCTGAATGGTCTTTACGACCAAGCTGTCGGGCATGCCGCTCTTGACCAGTTGAATGACGGCGTCCAGGTCGTTGGCCGAGGCGCCGGCTTTCGGCACCGCGGTCTGAGACCCAGCGCCGCAGCCGCACAGAACCAAGCTGACGAATACGCTCGAAATGGCTGCCCCTACGGCGTTATTCCTGATGCCATGTCTTCCCAGGCGGGTCGTATTGAACATGGGATTTCCCCCTTAACGCGAAGGGCTCGCGGTTACGTTATGGCGTCATCGCGCGGTGATTGCACACTACGGTCCCCGCAGCTGCTTTGGCTTCTTCCTTATGGAGCGCCATCATCGCAGGCGCGACCCGGAGTGCGGGTGTGTTGCGATGCGTCAGAACCCTGGTGACATCCTTAACACGCGCCCGCGCACCGATCAACTCCCATCTCATTGCGCCAGAATGGACGCTCGAAGGAGAGCGCGATCCACCATCAAAAACCGGGCGACCCGAGGTGGCCAGGTCACGTCGGGACGTCGTGTGCCGCGGCCCAGCCGAGCTCGCCGCGCGGGCGCGTGAGCCGTGACCTTGGGACCCGGTATTCTGTTCCGCTGCTCCTGAGACCCCTCTGGGCGACAAAGCGGACGCTCCAGGGGTACATGCGCGTGCGCAGCAACGGCGGCTCTTGGGCCGATCGCACTCATTGCCCCCGGGCCGCAGGCCCCCCATGCACCAAGCGCGCTCGGGCAGGCTCGAGCGACGCTCGCGCTTCGATTTTGAGATCGCGTCGCGCGCTGCGTCGTTGCATTGCGGCGCGACCAGGATCAATTGCCGCGATGCAACAAAGACGCGACTTGAAGTTTCCACGAACCGAGCGGTCTCGCCGGAGATATGAACGCGTCAAAGCGCGACACAGAGCCCTTTCCCAGTTTGCAAGCGATCGAGCCAGCCCCTGCGTTGACGGAACGACAGATGTGCTTCACGCAGGGATTGCCCCGCGATCAGGAAAGGACGATAAGCCCAAGAGAGGGCATGGGATGCGGTCGACTCGCGACCAATGGGGAGCAGGCTAGTGAATTACAAAGTTAGCGCGCTTGCGCTGTTGCTCTTCGTCAGTCCGGTCTACGCGGGTGACCTTTGCAAAGCGAATTCATTTACGAAGTCTCAAGCAGAGCAGGGTAAACGCGACTATGACTCCAGCTGCGGGCTCTGTCATCTATATAATTTGAAAGGAAGAGTCCTGGGCGAGTATCAGAATGAAACGCCCGATATCCGTATTCTAAACGACAACTACATGAAGACGCTGGACGAGAACGGTGGGGGGACTCCTCCACTTGTAGGCAAGAAGTTTTTTCGAAAGTGGCCGCACCAGAAGGCGTTCACCGACCGAATCAGCAGTGCCATAGGCGCGTTTCCGCCCAAGAACTATGTCAAGTTCTACTCAGATATGCGAATCGCCGCGTATATCCTGTACAAGAATTGTGGGAAGTTATAGATGGCGGTCCCGTCGCGATGCCCGCCAGAGTGATCGCCGAATGCCGCCATCGCCGGCTGATCGGTTCTCCATCTTCGTCTGCACTCTCCTGCGCAGAGCGCGGTAGGACTTGGGCAAAGCGGCGCCTGCGTGACCTGCTCACCCGACGTCCGCTTCGGAGCCGCTTAGGTCCAGCGACCAGAGGCAGCTATTGGCCGGTCAGCGACCGCGCCGACCGGCCACCGACCGAGATCACCTGCGCTTCAGCTGCTAGACTTCAGTCTGCTCCCCATCTCTAGTGCATCATCGACCTCAATGCCGAGAGACCTGACAGTGCTTTCGAACCTATTGCCCGCGCGCAATAGCGCTCAAAGGACGAAACTATGCGTGCAGTTGGACTATTCGCTCATGGCGGGCCTGAAGTTCTTCAGGTCATTGAGTTGCCCGAAGTGCACGCCGGCCCGGGGCAGGTGCGGATCCGCGTCTCTGCAGCGACGCTCAACCCAACCGATGTCGCGGCGCGCAATGGCACGTACGCCGACCGGCAGAAGGCTGATCCGCCGCCGTACGTGCCGGGAATGGAGGCGGCAGGGATCGTCGATGAGGTTGGAAGCGGCGTTCCAGACAGGCTCAAGGTTGGCGACGCCGTCATGGCGATCGTAGTGCCAAAAGGCAGCCATGGTGCGTATCGCGAGCAACTTGTGCTCGATGCCCGCTCGGTCGTGCGCGCCCCTGCCGGAAAGCCTCATGCAGAAGCGTGCACGTTGCCGATGAACGGGCTGACCGCGCGTCAGTCGCTCGACCTGCTGAAACTGTCCCCGAGTCAAGTCATCGCAGTGACCGGCGCGGCGGGCGCTTATGGCGGCTACGTCATCCAGCTCGCCAAAGCCGAAGGGCTGACGGTCATCGCCGACGCTTCCGAGAAAGATGAAAGGCTCGTTGCATTGCTCGGCGCCGATATTGTGGTCCGAAGAGGTGATGATGTCGCGTCGCGGCTTCGCGAGCACTTTCCTCAAGGAGTCGACGGACTCGCGGACGGCGCGGTGCTCAATGAACTTGTCATCCCCGCCGTTCGTGACGGCGGCCGCTTCACGTCTGTCCGCGGCTTTCAGGGCATCCCGCAGCGGGATATCCACTTCACGGCAACCTTTGTGCGCACGTACGCGCAAGAATTCGCGAAGCTAGATCGACTTCGGCAACAGGTCGAAGCCCGGCAAATCGCGCTTCGGGTGGCGCAGGTCTATCCGCCGGAAAGGGCGGATGACGCTCATCGTCGGCTTGAGGCTGGTGGTACGAGGGGGCGGCTGGTCATCCAATTCTAATCCAGGAAGCCAAGCCGAAAACGAGATCGCGCACCCGCACGGCCCGTGAGGAGCTGATCTAGCCGGCCAAGCGGGCCGGAGTGGTTTGACTTGTGCCTTCCGGCGCGGTCGTGCCCTCAGCAGCCGGTGGGCTGACCCGATAGCGGACGTCGCGTACAGTGGAAGCGGTCACTCGCCGAATGGTGAGTAGAGACGGCAGGGCAAACGGCAGCCATACCCAGTGCGGTTTGTAAAAGTGCGTTTGAACGCAGGCATATGTCTATGTTTTGAAATCCTGGCGGCGTGCGGAAGCAAGACAAACTCGCACCGCATCGATCTGAGGCATGGGTGGCCGGCCGTCGAGCTGGTTGAGGCTTTCGATCGCGCGGCGCATTTGAAGCCGCCGACGCATACGACAGGGCCTGAACTGCGAGTGTGGGTGGCGCCATTTCTGGGTAGCACGTGGGGCTATGACATATCCTCGCGCCGCGTACTTCAGTGCCATTTCTTGTATCGGAACGACGGAACTACCGCATCAGTTGACCAGGCACACTGTGTGCTGTCCGACATGCCTTCGGAAGAGAGACGCAATGCTCTGGAATTTCTCCCCGAACTCTCTGGTTTGAATGGTAGATCTTGGGGCTGCGCATTCGGTGGTGAGACTAGTTTCGTGAAAGGATTTATGGACGGCCGGCGCTTTGCATTAGTTGTCTCGAATCCGCGAGATTGCAAGGACTCAGGTTCATTGCTCGTTGAGCGATTGGTACAGGCTGCATTTCGCCGCAGTGGGCAACCTCACGCGTCCGCGCCCTAATTTCATTTCGAAGCGACTGCGATTAGGAATCGCACGCGAAGCTGTCTCGGCGTCCGGTATAGGGCGAGCTGTCGGACACCGCTCGACGACCCGTTTTGGCCGGCAGCGACGGCGGGGTGGCTGACCGTCGCGGCCACGCGCCCCATGGCTGTGCCCGAACAAGTTGGAGAGGAACGTCCATTATCGGTCCGCTGCTCATCATTGCGGCAGCTGTTTGCGAGTTCCAGCTTTGGAAGCGCACGCTTCATCGTCGGCGAGTTAGTCGACTTCATTAGAGATGCATGAACATGCGTTTCCGCAATCATCAGAATGGTGCTACTCGTGGTTGTGGTCTCACTCCATTAGCCGGCAAGCATCCATAGCTGAAGACGGTAAGGAAGCGACCGCGAAACGCGCTCATTGGCCAGACCGGTGCGCCAGGACCCGGCAGCATGCCGTCCTGCCAGCCCCAGCCGGATAATCGCGCCAGCACTGCGGGGTCGTGGGCGATGATCGAGCCCGGCACGTCGTGGCCTGGATGATTGCCCGAGACCTGCTCCCACGGTTGGTGATCGCCCAGCACGATCAGAACCAGGTTGGGGTCTGGATACGTCGTCACATACGAAAAGATTGCGCTCAAGGTGTATTCAACGGATCGACCATAAAGCGCGCGCACCGTGTCGGAATCCTTAAATGCGACTGCAGGTGATATGCCCTGCGCCGGCATACCGTCGAAGATCGTGCCGTCTCCGAGCTGGTCCCAAGGCACCAGTCGTGGGAGTGGGGTCCACGGGTCATGGCTGGACACCAGATCAATCTCGGCCATGATCGGGGGGCGGTTGGTCTTCGCCAGTTCCAGACGGTGGAATGCCGCCAGCGTGTACTGGTCAGGCATTGTCGCGTAACTGAATTTCGGACCACGGTAGCCGACGTTGTACGCGTTGTACAGCTTGTCAAAGCGGTAAAAGTGCGCGCCCTGTGGCCACTTGCGGGTGTCGGCTGGTACATCGGAGACCGTCCGCCAGCCAGCGCGCTTGAACGCGCTGACAAGCGTCATCCGATCGCTCGCAAGAAGTTGGTTGTAGCGCTGCTGCCGATCGACCCACAGCCCGGATTCCATGCTGGAATGCGCCAACCAACTGATGCCACCAAAAGTCGGAGAGGTGAGAAATGCGCTACGCGAATAAAACCCGGCACTTTGCAGCCGGCGGGTTCCTGCCTTGAGTACAGCATCGACGCCAGGTGCAAACGATGAACCGTGCACCGCAACGCGACCATAGCTCTCCACGAATATGAGCAGAACGTCCTTGCCGCGAAGGCCAGCCAACATGCAGTTGCCGGGGATATTCGCCAGCGGGTCATCTACAATCTGCGCGGCAAACACTTGCCGATCGACGATGTTACGGTGTAGTTGGTGCAATGCGCGGTAGACGGTGCTGCTCGCGCTGGTGGAAGCCACCGGGCCACCCGAACCTACGTGCACGCCCGCCGCCGCACACACGATCCAGATGACGCCAACCGCGGCAATAGTGCGTAGCGACCCGCGGCGGTGGCGTGCAACGGCTTGCACCAATCGCGCGACTGCCAATGGCACGATTACCATTATGGCGGCGATCAGCAGCACCGCCCCTACTACGACAACCAGCGCTGCGACGCGGCCAACCGTGTCGCGGAGAACGCCCACGCCGGGTCCAAAGTAAGACCAGTCGCTCAGCGTATCAAACGGACGATCAAAGACCACGAAGAATCCCATGTCGAGGATCTTCAAGAGCAACAACAAGCTGAGGACCACACCGAACGCCACGGCCACGACGCGCCGTGCAATCCGCGGCAGGATGAGGGCCAGCGCAACGATGCCGAGTCCCGCAGCCGGGATACGCACAAACGTCCCGGGCACGAACAGGGTGATCTGGTTGGGCGCGACCAGTGCTAACCAGACCAGCAGCCCCGCGGACGCGGTGGCAGCCGCAGACAGGAATGTGCTTCGGGTTTGTGCTACCTGACGCGCGTGGCGTTCAATCTGCCGGTGGCGCCACAACGACAGTATCTCGCGGCCAAACGACTCGGCAAGCAGCGCAGCGGCGATCACCAGCACCACTTTGATGATCACCCGTGGCAAGACGTCCGCCGCTGCCACGGTCAGCACGATGCCCTGAATCGCGGCGACCACCTTGTTCCAGTGCCTGGGCCGTGCCGCCGCGCGCATCCACGGCAGCAGCCAACCCGCGGCGACAAACACATAACGCGCCGCGCCGATCGCGAGCACCCAAGCGCCGACCCCTTGGGCGACATACACGCTGAGAACCAGAATTAGCCAGGCGTCAACCTCCATATCGAAGCGCCCACCCAGCCTGGTTACCGTATGCGTACGCCGCGCAACCCCGCCATCGACGGTGTCAAGCGCAAGCGCAACAGCCGCTAACGCTACCAGCGTCAACACCGGGACCGGCCGATCCAGCGCGTCCGCGACCAGGGCCGCGATGCCGCCAACCAAGGTCGCGCGCAGCAGGGTGATCCATTCGCCGGGTGTCGGTTCATTGGCGCCGCTGCGCACGAGTCCGCGAGCCAACGCGACGTTCGTCACGACGGCGCAAGCCATGCCGGCGACCCAACCCGGGGGCCCAAGACCGACGGTTGCGGCGAGCGTAGCAAGCAGTATCGCCTCGGCTACCAGACCGGTGATCAGCCCGATGATCAGTCCACTTTTCACTGAACGCAGGACGCGTCCGCGACCACAATCGCTAGGGCGTGGGGCGGGTCGATTGGCCCGACGCGCCCGATCCAGCCTCGGCATCGCCGAGACGATACGGATGGGGAAAGATATCGCGGAGTTGCAGCAAAATGCGACCGTCGTTCGCGACGGACGCGATAGACGTCGAATCCGCGGCTAGAAACGGCCGAGCAATGCAGCGCATTCCCCGGAGCTCTGTGCTCACATCTCCTCCTGCAACTGCTCTTGCGACCTTGGCTCGGATACGGGTGCATGCCGAGCCTGCTACGACCGGCCGCTATGGAGGAGCTCGAGCCTCTAGCCGCTAGGACCGCTCATGGCCGCACGCTACCGCTAGCCGTGGCTACGAAGCAAATTCCTCTGTCTGGTCACGCTTCCGAGAGGTGGCCTGACGTTTTCGGACACGGCGATAA
>JBOHZR010000296.1:0-18997 GCA_050738595.1 Steroidobacteraceae bacterium
TGATCGAGAAAATAGGCAGGGCGCGGGCCAAAATGGAGCAGCTCAAACCTGGATCGACCCTCCCGAGGGGCAAAAGACGTGAGCTGTAAAGTCATTTCAGGGACACTACACTAGCGCCTGCCGAGTCGATCCTCGGCCGAGGAGACGCTGCGCTTGACCGCAAAGAAGCTGTCGGGGCTGACCGAGATGGAGTCGATACCGCAGTCGACGAGGAACTCGGCGAACTCGGGATGATCGCTCGGCGCCTGCCCGCACAACCCGATCTTCGCGTGGGCTTCGCCGGATGCCTTGATGACCTGGCGGATCATCCATTTGACGGCCTCGTTCTGCTCGTCGAACAGGCCCGCAAGGTCGGCCGAATCCCGGTCGACGCCGAGGGTGAGCTGCGTGAGGTCGTTGCTGCCGATCGAAAACCCGTCGAAGCGTCGCGCGAACTCGGAGGCGAGGATGACGTTCGAGGGGATCTCGCACATCACATAGACCTCCAGCCCCTGCTCGCCGCGCTTGAGCCCGTTCTGGGCCATGACTGCGAGCACTCGGTCCGCTTCCTCGAGGGAGCGGCAGAAGGGAACCATCACCACGACGTTTGTAAATCCCATGCTCTCCCGCAGCCGCTTGAGCGAGCGGCACTCGAGCGCAAACCCTTCGCGGTACCGCGGCGAGTAGTAGCGGGAAGCGCCGCGGAAGCCCAGCATGGGATTTTCTTCCTTCGGCTCGAATGCCGCGCCGCCGATCAGGTTGGCGTACTCGTTGGTCTTGAAGTCGCTGAGGCGCACGATCACCGGCTTCGGATGGAAGGCCGCTGCAATGCGCCCGAGTCCCCGGGCAAGGCGATCGACGAAGTACTCGGTCTTGTCAGCATAGCCGCGGGTCAGCTCGAGAATCCGCTCTCGCGCTTCACGATCTGGCACCCGATCGAAATGCACCAGCGCCATGGGGTGGATCTTGATGTGGTTGCTCACCACGAACTCCATCCGTGCGAGTCCCACACCGTCGGCCGGTAGACGCCACCAGCGAAACGCCGCCGCGGGATTTGCGAGGTTCAGCATGACGCGAGTCCGGGTGCGCGGGATATCAGCGATGTTGAGGTCGCGGGCCTCGATCTGCGCCTGGCCCTCGTAGATGAAGCCCACGTCGCCCTCTGCGCAGGACACCGTGATGTCCTGCTCGTCATGAAGGATGTGCGTGGCGTTCCCGGTGCCGACGATCGCAGGGACGCCCAGCTCACGGCTGACGATCGCCGCGTGCGAGGTGCGCCCTCCGTGATCGGTGACGATTGCCGCCGCACGCTTCATGATGGGCACCCAGTCCGGATCCGTCGCCTCGGTGACCAGGATTGCGCCGTCCACGAACCGGCCGATCTGCTCCGGGCTCGCGAGAAGGCAGACGCGCCCAGTCCCGGCGGCCTCCCCGATTGCGATGCCCTGCGTCAGGGTTCGTCCCTTGGCACGGACCGAGTAGGTGCGCAGTGCCGCTGCCTCGCGCCGCGACTGCACGGTCTCGGGCCGCGCCTGCACGATGTAAAGCTCGCCGTTCTCGCCATCCTTCGCCCACTCCATGTCCATGGGCCGTCCGTAGTGGCGCTCGATGAGACAGGCCCAGCGCGAGAGGGCGAGGATTTCCGGATCGCAGAGCACGTAGGACTCACGTTCGGCTTGCGAGGTGGGCACGTTGCGCGTCGGAGGCCCTTCCGATGCGTAAATCATCTTCTGCGCCTTCTCTCCGAGGGTCTTCTCGATGATGGGAACGAGATCCCGCTCGGCGAGCAGCGGTTTGTAGACTTCGTATTCATCGGGGTCCACGGCGCCCTGGACCACATTCTCCCCGACGCCCCAGGAGGCGTTGATCACGACGAGCTTGTCGAAGCCGGTCTCGGTGTCGATGGAGAACATGACTCCGGCCCCGGCTCTGTCGGATCGGACCATCTTCTGCACGCCGATCGACAGAGCGACCTTGAGGTGATCGAAGCCCTTCGCCTGGCGGTAGCTGATCGCCCGGTCGGTGAAGAGCGATGCATAGCATCGCCGGCCGGCCTCGAGGAGCGCTGCATCTCCGCGGATATTGAGAAAGGTCTCCTGTTGACCGGCAAAGCTGGCATCAGGCAGGTCCTCCGCCGTGGCGCTCGAGCGCACGGCGACGTCGGCAAGGTCGTTCCGCGTCCGCCGACACAGCTCACGGTACGCTGCCGTAATGGCCTGCGCCGTTTCCCGCGGCCATTCGGCGCGAAGGAACGCGTGGCGAATGCTCGCGCCGACCTCCGGCAGGGCTGCCTTGCCGGCAGAGAGCTCGCTCAGCGCCTCTGCGATCACCCCCGTCAGCCGATTGACCTCGACGAACTGCCAATAGGCCGTGGCCGTCGTCGCGAATCCCGGAGGCACGCGGACGCCCTCCTGCGCGAGTTGGGTGATCATCTCCCCGAGCGAGGCGTTCTTGCCGCCAACTCGTGGGACGTCTTTCTGCCCGACCGATTCCAGCCAGACGATGTGATCAGAGTGTGCGCTCATCGGTGTCCTCGCAAATCACCACTCGCCCGTCCCGGCGGCCCGGCGATCAAACAACTGCCATCGTGTCAGCACGAGCGGGCGGCGCCAATACGCAGGAATGCCTAGATTCGTCAGGGGCGGCGGGATGAGCGGATGACTCTGTGGCAACTACGCATACCGCGTGAGTACCTTCGTCCCTTATGTTGAGGAGGATGGGTCCTACGCACGATCTGACACCCCTCATCGATCTCGTCGCCGAGCCGGGCACCGGTCCGCGCCGCGAGCGCCGCCCGGTCTCCGAGGTCTACTCCGACATCGAGGGATTCGACGACCTGTCGGAGCTCGCGCTCGATGTGCGCTGGTCCTGGAATCACGGGGCCGATCATATCTGGAGGGAGCTCGACGGGGAGTCCTGGGCGCTGACCCACAGTCCGTGGGTGGTGCTGCAGAGCGTCGCGCGCGAGCGCATCGGGCAATTGATGGCCGACACGGCCTTCCGCGGCAGTGTGCGGACATTGCTCGAGGCTCGGCGCGAGGCGGAACAGGCGCGGGCATGGTTCCAGGAGAGCCATGCCGGCTCGCCTCTGACGGCCGTGGCCTACTTCAGCATGGAATTCATGCTTACTGAGGCGCTCCCGATTTACTCTGGGGGGCTCGGTAACGTGGCGGGCGATCAGCTGAAGGCCGCCGGCGATCTCGGTGTGCCGGTCGTCGGCGTGGGACTCCTCTACAGCCAGGGCTACTTCCGCCAGATGCTCGATCAGGAGGGCAGGCAGAAGGCTCTCTTCCCCTACAACGATCCGGGCCAGCTTCCGATCAGGCCGCTGCGAGGAGCGGGCGGGGAGTGGCTGCGCTTTCAACTGAAGCTCCCGGGTCATCCCATCTGGGTGCGTACCTGGGAGGTGCGGGTCGGCCGCTCAAGGCTTTACCTGCTCGACAGCAACGACGCGGCCAATTTCCCCGCCTATCGCGGTATTACCGGTGAGCTCTACGGCGGCGGATCGGAGATGCGCCTGCAGCAGGAACTGCTGCTTGGCATCGGCGGCTGGCGGCTGCTCGGTCTGCTCGGCATTCAACCGGAGGTCTGTCACCTCAACGAGGGGCACGCGGCGTTCGCAGTGCTCGAGCGGGCGCGCAGCTTTATGAAGGAGACCGGCCAGCCCTTCGAGGCCGCGCTCGTCGCAACCCGCGCCGGCAATCTCTTCACGACCCACACCGCGGTTGCTGCGGGCTTCGACCGCTTTGAGCCGGAGCTGATCGGGCGCTACCTCGGCGGCTACGCCGAGAGGGAACTCGGTATCAGCAGCGAGGCGCTGCTCGCTCTCGGGCGGATACATCCAGAGGATGCTGACGAGCGCTTTAGCATGACGCAGCTGGCGCTGCGCGGCAGCGGCCATATCAACGGCGTAAGTCGCCTGCACGGGGCAGTGAGCCGGCAAATCTTCGCTCCGGCCTTTCCACGCTGGCCGACCGACGAGATTCCGATCCGTCATGTGACCAACGGAGTGCACGTGCCGAGCTGGGATTCTGCCGCGGCGGACGAGCTGTGGACCAGGGCTTGCGGGCGCGCGTGCTGGTTGAGGTCTCCGGAGTCCTTGCAGCGGGACCTCTCGGCGCTCGGCGACGAGGCGCTCTGGAGCTTCCGGAATGCGAGCCGCGCTGCCCTCGTCGAGCACTCGCGCGAACGCCTGGCGCAGCAGCTCACGGCATCCGGAGCAGACGCGGGGGCTGTCGATGCGGCGCGGCACATCCTCGATCCGCAGGTTCTCACGGTGGGCTTCGCGAGGCGCTTCGCCGCCTATAAGCGCCCGAACCTGCTGTTGCACGATCCGCAGCGACTGCTGCGTCTGCTCGCCAATCCAGGCCGTCCCATGCAGCTCATCATCGCCGGCAAGGCGCACCCGGCCGACGAGCCTGGCCAAGCGTTGATTGCCGAATGGACGCACTTCATGCGTCATACGGAGGCCAGGCAACACGCGATCTTCCTGGCCGACTACGACATGCTCCTGACTGAGCGCCTGGTCCAAGGAGTCGACCTCTGGCTCAACACGCCACGGCGACCCTGGGAGGCGTGCGGTACGAGCGGCATGAAGGGGCTGGTCAACGGCGTCATCAATCTCTCGGAGCTCGACGGTTGGTGGGCGGAAGCGTACGCCCCGGATGTGGGATGGGCGTTGGGCGACGGTGGCGAGCACGGGGAGGATCCCTCCTGGGATGCCAAGGAGGCGGATGCGCTTTACGCCCTGCTCGAGCGCGAGGTCGTCCCTCAATTTTACGAACGTGAGCCGGATGGCGTGCCGCGAGCATGGGTCGCACGCATGCGGCAGAGCATGCAGCGCCTGACGCCGCAATATTCGAGCATCCGCTCGCTGCACGAATACGTGGAGCAGCACTATCTCCCGGCCGCCTTACGCTACCGTGAACGGTCCGCCGCCAAAGGAGAGAAGGCACGGCAGATCGCCGAATGGCTCTCGAGGCTCCAGAGGAGCTGGGCGGAGCTGCGGTTCGGTCCGGTCACGGTGGAGACTCGCGCCGGACAGCATCGGTTCGAGATCCTGCTGCACCTCGGTAGTCTCGATCCAGAATCCGTGCGCGTGGAGCTCTATGGCGATGCGCCCGATGGTGGCGCTGCCGAGCGCCACGCAGCGATTCGCGTGCGCGCCCTTTCCGACCGCCCCGGGACGCATCTGTATAGCGTCGACGTCCCGGCCACGCGTCGCGCGGATGACTACACCGCACGCGCGGTCCCGCACCACGATGGTGTGAGCGTGCCGCAGGAAGCGCGACAGATCCTCTGGCAGCGTTAGTCGGCCCGTGGAATTCGGCCGGACATCACACCGACTATGCGGGGAGGCAGAACCTCTGGTGGTCGGTCGACATGCGGGAAACTCAACTTGCTGGAATCGCGCTGGCGCGCCCAGTTGGCGACTTGCGTCGGGCGGGGGCGCGACCGGTCAACGGCCGTAGACCAGGACGCGATAAGTTCCGAGGAGCGCGCGCGGACGGCGCGCGCGCCCGGGGGCACCCGGCGGCGGCGCGGCGAAATCGGCCGTATCCACGAAGACGTCGTGGGTTTTCAGATCGAGGCCCATGGTTTTGGCCCCGGTCTCCGTCGTGACGATAGGAAGCGCCGTGAACCTATCGGGCGAGTCTTCGTGGAAGATGTGAAGGCGTCCGGCGAAGGTCGAGACGAACACGTCGCGCGTGCCGGGATCGTACCGGGCGGCATCCACGCCATTGCTGACGGGAAAGGACTGAATGACCTTGCCGGTGTCGGCGTCGAGGACGTCGAGCACCGCAGGATTGCGGCCGACGCTGAACAGGCGTCGATGGGCTCGGTCGACGGCCAAGGCGGTCGGATGGCCGGCCGGGCCGCTGGACCAGCGGGACTTGATGGTCATCGTGCGGGTGTCGATGGCGACGATCTGGTTCGCGCTCGCGAGATTGGCGTAGATCATGCCGCGGCCGTCGGCCACCGCAAATTCGGGCGCGCCGCCGAGCGGAATGGTCTCGAGGACTTTACCCGTGCGGGCGTCGATGACGGTGGAGCTTTCGGGATCTCCGTTCATGGTGAAGACGCGGCGCGAGACCGGATCGTACACGACGCAGTCGGCGTCCGGCCGTGCGCTCAGCGTGCGGATTCGCTTCAGGGTGCGAAGATCGAAGAGGGTGACGGTGCCGGCTCCCCCGTCCGTAATGAATCCGCGATTGAAGGGGTGCGCGATCGCCACGCCGTGCTGGCGCCTAAAGCCGGTGATGCGGCCGAGGAGCTTGCCGGTGTCGGCGCCGATGACTTGGACCTCGGCGCCACGGCCAAGATAGATGCGGCGCATCGCGGTATCCACCGTGATGTAATCGAAATATTCGTATGTCGCGCCCACGGCGGTTCCGTAGCGATACGTTTTGAGCAGATGGTAGGTTGCGGCGGATGTAGCGGCGGCTGAGATGCCGCAAGAGAGCGGTAGAGATAAACCCAGGATCAGCGCAAAGCGGGCCGGGAGTTTCATGTCAAAGTTTCCTTCGGCGAGTGGACCGCCATATGAAGCGGAAGCCGCACGTGCCGTACGGGTGGCACGGGCTGATGCAGCGTTGCAGGAACTCCTGAGGCAATCCTGACGCCATGGCCGGCGCGGGCGGCCGCACCAAGAGCGCCGCATCGGCAATTCCGTGAAGCTCCCCAAGATTACTAGCGACCGGTCTCAAAGATCCCTTTCCTGAAAACGGTACAGCGCCAGCATCAGCGCGATGAGCAAGTACCCCACCGCGTAGCCGATCATGACGCGGCTCGGAATGGACACATTGGCGAACGGGGAGAACGGCAGCGCAGCGGCAAGCGGGCTTTGCATGTCGAACTCCGCGCGCCGCCAGATCGCCTCGCTCGGCATGATCAGACTCGTCACGATGCCCACGGAGGCGAGACGGGCGCTGTCGGTGAAGCCGCTCAACTGCTCGAGCCACCCGCCCATGAAGGCGAGGCCATACAGTGCAATGGCCAGCACGCCGCTCGTGATGGTCGAGAACCAAGTTCCGAACAACATTGTCATGGTGAGCGCGAGCAGACACTCGAGCAGCACCAATGAACCGCCGATGAATGCGTTCGCGGGAGCGACACCGCTCATGAGGTAAGCGATCCCGACCGTGCCGCCGAACAGCAGCGCGACGAATGAGGTGATCATGGCAGCAAAGCCGAGCCATTTGCCGGCGAGCACCTCCCAGCGCGCGATCGGCTTAGTGGCGATCGCCTGTATGGTACCAGTCGTGATCTCACCGGCGACGGTATCGACGGATGTCAGGATGCTCATGACGACCGCGAGCAGGTCGACGACGTACAACGCCACCATCAGCATGGCGCTCAGGACCTGATAGCGCACGAAGGGGCTCACGGCACGTGCCGCCAGGTCCTGCTGCTGCACGTGCACGGCGAGGGCGAAAAGCACGAGAAAGCCCGCGCCGGCGATGAGCGCCGTCCACAGGATGCGCTTGCGGGCCGCCTCGCGGATGGTAATCCCCGCGATGATCCCCCAACCGCTCACAGTCCGGGGTCCGCCCCGACCAGCTGCAGGAAGAGGTCCTCGAGTGAGCCCTGCCTGGGGGTGAAGGCGTAGATTTCCGCTCCGGCCGCCACGAGCAGGCGTACGAGCTCGGGGAGCATGGCGTTCGGCACGCCCGAGAGCTCCAGCCGCTCGCCCTCCAGCGTCGCGGCGATCCCGCGCCTATGCAGCTCCTCGAGCGCCTCGGCGGGCAGACCCTTCAACTGCACGGCGACGCTCGCCGCGCCGTGCTCGGACTCGAGCGTGCGCGTCGCGACGACTTCACCGTCTTTGAGGAAAGCGACCCGATCACACGTAATCTCCACTTCACTCAGCAGATGCGAATTGAGAAACACCGTCGCGCCACGCTCGCGCTGTGCTCGGATCACGTCACGCACCACGCGCCGTCCGATGGGATCGAGGCCCGAGGTGGGCTCATCGAGGAAGACGACGTCGGGCTCGTGGATAAGCGCCTGCGCGAGTCCGATGCGCTGCATCATGCCCTTGGAGAAATCGTGGATGCGCCGGTCACGATGCGGTCCGAGTCCCACGACCTCGAGCATCTGCGGGATTCTGCGAGCAAGCGCTGCAGCACTCATGCCGCAGAGCCTGCCGTGCAGGCGCAGAAGCTCCGCGGGTGTCAGCCACTCGTAAAAGCGAAATTGTTCGGGCAGAAAGCCGATGCGACGGCGGGTGCGCCGATCGCCGGCGGGTGCGCCGAGGAGCCGCGCCTCGCCGCTCGTGGGGCTCGCAAGGCCGAGCAGCATCCGGATCGAGGTGCTCTTGCCCGCCCCGTTCGGCCCGAGAAAGCCGAAAATCGAGCCGCGCAGCACCGACAGCGACAAGTCGGCAACCGCAACCTTCCCCGGGTAGACTTTGCGCAGATGGTGAGTCTCGATGGCGAGATCGCTGCTCATCGAGAGGCGGTAAGGACCTTTCAGTTCAGGGAATCGGCGAGCTTGACGGCATCGAGGGAATCCCCGAAACCGACGAGCGAGTAGACGAGGTCACCCTTGCTCCAGATCAGCGCATAGGTCGGGCCCCGACGCGCCGCCATGTTGAACAGTGTGCCCTTCGCGTTATCCACATCGACCGAGGCGTAGGACCGCAGGAAACGAGGGATGGGCACGCCGAGCAGTGATCTCCAGTTCACCCGCTGGAGGAATTGCTTCGCTTGCTCGCTCGTCATGCCGGCGGCTTCGAGCCCGATCTGCGCAAGCGGTGCGAAATGAAATCCTGCCGGAGTGTTGATCTGCGGATGCGGGCCCTCGACGAGCACCAGGCAATCGCTGTACCGGGTGGAGATCGGCGGCGGCGTGGCGACGTTGGCGGCGGCGCTCGAGCGCATCGGACAGGTGCCGTAGCGCGCACGGAGCATGCGCGGAAGACTGAGCGTAATGGCGGCGCCGTTCACCGAGGCAGGAACGACCAAGTCGCCTCGTCCGGCCTCCCTCAGGATGGATTGCAGGCGCGCGCGGTCCACGATGATGCGCAGGGTGCGTTGGCCGCTCACCGAGAGCTGCGGAGCGTCGCGGCGAGCACCGAGCAGGCGCGCCTTGAAACCGGCGAGTTGACTTCCCTGAGCGGGATTCTGCGCGAGCTCGCGTTTCCCGCTGATGACCGTCGTCACGTTCGCGGAGATCATCCGCGAGATCATCTGCTGGACGGTCGGGTTAGCATTCGGGCCAGCGAAGCTCCCCAGGTTCAGGTTGACAGACTGCAGCGGCGGCTCGCGCAGCGAAGCCATGAATCGTCCGACGAGATGCCGGCCGGCCGGGAAACCGGCAAGTGCAGCCACGAACGCGAGGATGACGCCACCGCTCGCCCACGCGACTGCCCGATGTTTGATCCTCGGGGGCTTTGCGGTTGGGTTCTCGGACATGTTGCCACTGCTGTGCTGCACGCGCCCATCGAGGCGGTTTCACGTTGCCGCGTGCACTCGCAGTGCACGGACGATGGTAATCGTAGCGGTCGAGTTCAGCTGAGGCAAGAAAGGGGCGAAGCTGGACACGTCAGTCACCGCTGCTCGTCTTCCTGGAGCCGGGAGCCTATCGGTGCGCTGCACGGATTCAAAGGACAGCGGTCGAATTGCGGTTGTTAGGAAGCGTAAATGAATTAAGGTTCCAACGGTCAGTTGGGATGAATGACGTAATTCCATTCGCCATGGAATCTGTTGGGTTGAAGCTTGACCCGTTTCATCTCTTCACTGCTGACTTTGCGCGCGATGGAGTACTTGCGCCGATCCAACCGGCACGTCACCTTGAGGCCCTTGGCCGTGGTGGTCTTGGCGATCAGTTGCACGATTGTTTCGTAGTCGCGCAAAGGCTCACCGCGCCAGTTGGAGGAGATGAAGGAAAAGAGTCGGTGCTCTACCTTGTTCCACTTGCTGGTGCCTGGAGGGAAGTGACAGACCGAGACGCACAGTCCGGTTTGATCGGCGAACTTCTGCAACTCCAACTTCCACAGCCGCAGTCGATAACCGTTGCTGCCGCCGGCGTCGGCAGTGATCAGGATCTGCGCCGCCTTGGCATAGATCACGCGGCCTTCCGTCCGCCACCATCCGCGGATCGAGGCCACCGCGAAGGCTCCGGTGTCGTGATCAGTGCCGATGTTGACAAAGCCCGCATTGCGTCCAATGTCGTAGATGCCGTAGGGGTAAGCTCGAGGCACCTCGGGGCTGGGGAAATCGTGGCCTTGAACGTGCAGGGGCTGCTTGGCGGGCAGCCACTGCTGGCCCTTGTTTTCGTAGTTTCCGATGAGCTCCTTCTTCTTCGTGTCGACCGAGATCACCGGCAGGCCCTGGCGCAGATACTTCTTGACCTCGGCACTGATGTGGCGAAACTGCGCATCCCGATCGGGATGGTCCGCACCCTCCTCGGTCTTGCGATTGCCCTGCAAGCTGTAGTTCTGATCATGAAGAATCTGCGCCACCTTCATGTGGCTCACGGGATGCTTCTGTTGGCTCAGCGCCCCGGCAATCACCCGTGTGCTTTTGCAGATCCAGCGCAGCGGGGGCTCTGGGTCGCCTCTGGTGTGGCCTTCGATCATCTCATCCAACGCCTCAAGCAGCACCGGATCCGACACCGTGATCGCCTTGCGACCTGCTCCGGGGCGGCGCACTCGACCCTCCAGGGGTGCCCCGCGCGTGCTGATCTCACGAATACCCTTGAGGATCGCCTTGCGCGAGAGCCCACAGGCCCGGTGCACCACCGAGACTCCACCGTAACCCAGGCTCATCGCTTCATTCGCCGCCGTCAGTCGCCGAGTGCGTTCATCCAAATGCGGCCAGATCGAACGCAGCTTCCGCTTCAACTCGGCAAGCGCACCTTCCATGCCTTCGCAGCCTAGCACATCGGGTCATACCGTTGATACCTTTATTAATTTACGCGTCCTTAGTCGGCAGCAGTGTCTGGGTAGCGAGCCCCGTAACCAATTTCGAGGAAGCGTTTCAATATCCGCGCCGTCGCACCCCAGATCACGAGCGGGCCGACTACGTACTTATAGGCGGCTCGCGGCGCGCCCTCCCGAAGCTCTACCGTGGCCTTGAGCGTGTCCGGTGCCAGCAAATCCCAAACGCGCATGTCGATCGATTTCGCGACCTCAGGGATGAGGGCAGCGGATCTTGCGAGGTCGGGACGATCGAGCCGCTTGGGGTGGTAGTTCTTGACAGCCTCCATATTGAGCATCGTCATGCGCCGCCTTTCACCCTCGAGCATATGAATCGTATATCAGTTCTCCGGAATGGTGCGCGAGCGTGAGCCTATGCGATATCCGTCCGCCGGATCCGGAACAAGTAACGTTCGATAACGTTCCAATCGGTTTCATCGCGCCGAAGCCGTCGAGGGGTGAAATCATTGCGCGGCATTTGGCGGAAGCGCTTCACTCGGCTAACGACCGTTCGGTCATGAGCTGCCGTACGTTGAAGCGTCCATCCCGGTGTTCGGCACGGTGGGCGGACTGAACGCACGTTTGGCTTGAGAAGCAGCCTTTTGCCACCCGTATCGCCTATCGGCAGGCTGATTCATTTTTTGAGGAGCGCCACATGGCTACTGGCTGGGCAGGAGACAACGCGGTCAACGAGCAGATCGACGCGACCGTCAAGGACGGGATACTTCGGGCCCAGAGCCGCCTGCCCCAAGGTGAATCCCTCAGCCAGTGTGCGAACTGCGGTGCCGCAATACCGGAGAAGCGCCGGACCGCAATACCCGGCGTGCGCCTTTGCATCGCCTGCCAAGAGAGTGACGATCGGGAGACCGCCCACTTTTCCGGCTACAACCGCCGCGGCAGCAAGGACAGCCAATTGCGCTAGCTCCAACTCCCTTGAGGCGGCGCATCGTAGCGGCTCACGTTCACGCGCCGCCGCAAATTACCACCACAAACACACTGGATCCCAGAGAGATGTGAACGGCACACCCCGCCTGCCGACCTCAGAGCCCAAGCACGACGCCCACGAGCACGTCGCGTCGACGCAGACCAGTCATAAGGTGCCCATTGCTGACGCTGGCGAGCGCGTGAACTTGGGCAGAGTTCCCGCTGGCACCTGCGGCTCAGACGAAGCTCGTAACGGTTTCGGAGCCTGGCCGCGCTCATTAAATCATGGAACTCGGAAGACCCGAGGCTCGTTTCGCGTCAATGTCGGTCGACACGCGGAGCAAGCTGGTGCTGAGTGTCAATGGGCAGCGCCACGAGCTCAGCATCGATCGGCGCACGACCCTCCTCGATGCATTGCGCGATCATATCGGGCTCACCGGCACGAAGAAGGGTTGCGGCCACGGGCAATGCGGTGCGTGTACCGTGCACGTGGACGGAGCGCGAACGCTTGCTTGCCTGCAGTTCGCGTGTACGGTGGAAGGCCACGAGATCACCACCATCGAGGGACTAGCGAGTGCTGACGGAGCCCTCCATCCAATGCAGCAGGCCTTCATCGACTACGACGCCCTGCAGTGCGGGTACTGCACGCCGGGCCAGATCATGTCGGCCGTGGCCTGCGTCCGCGAGGGTCATGCGAGGACTCGTGCCGAGATCCGTGAGTACATGAGCGGTAACCTCTGTCGCTGTGCCGCCTATCCGAACATCGTCGCGGCCATCGAGAGCGTCGTGCGCGGCGGGGTCGTTGCGCGTGAAGCCCTTTGAGTATCAGCGAGCGGTAAGCGCCTCCGACGCGATTCGTGCATCGCGCGCGGACTGCGGATCGTCGTCATCTCCCGCAGAACCGAGGGCTGCACAGTACCTTGCGGGCGGCACGAACATCACGGACTACATGACCCTCAATGTGCTTGCGCCACGGGTACTCGTCGACATCGGGGCGCTGAGAAAGGAATACTCTGAGATCCGGCTCACGCCCGAGGGCCTGCGCCTTGGTGCTCTGGTGCGAATGGCGGAGGTCGAAGACCACCCGGAGATCCGCGCTCGCTATCCGGTCCTTCAACAAGCACTCGCGCTCGCGGCGAGCCGGCAGATTCGGAACATGGCGACGCTCGGCGGCAATGTGCTGCAGCGAACGCGCTGTGAGTACTTTCGGGAGACTTCCTGACCCTGCAACAAGCGTACACCGGGTTCGGGCTGCTCAGCGCTCGACGGAGTGAACCGGGAACACGCCATCCTCGGCACGAGCGCTCACTGCACTGCTGCGTACGCGGGCGATCTCGCGCAGGCCTTGATCGCGCTTGATGCGTCGCTTGAGATTCTCGGGGACGGCGCTGCCCGCCGAACGCTGCCTTTGCGGGCACTGCACCGAATGCCGGGCGACACGCCGCATCTTGAGACCACACTCGAAGCTGGCGAACTCATCGCCTTCATCAACGTTCCAGAGGGGCCGTGGGCGCGGCGATCGCGCTACGTGAAAGTGAGGGATCGCGACTCGTACCAGTTTGCGGTCGTCGCGGCCGCCGTGGCGCTGCATCTTGACGAGGGGTGGGTTCGCGAGGCTCGCGTCGCGCTCGGAGGCGTCGCGAGCATACCGTGGCGCGCGCACGCGGCCGAGGAGGTACTACGGGGTCGCAGGCTCGATGAGGCACTTGCGACCCGGGCGGCTGCCGCGGCATTCGCTGAGGCGAGCACGCGGGCACACAACGCCTTCAAGCGGGGCCTCGGTGAGCGCACGCTGGTGCGCGCACTCCTCGAAACGGCAGCCCTGGAGATCACGGATGAACACGGCCGCGCCGCCTCCGCGCGATAACCAGGGACAACCGTTCCCGCGAGCGGATGCGCTCCCCAAGGTGACGGGGGCCGCGCGCTACGCCGCGGATGTGCCCGTCCCCAACCTGACCTATGGAACCCTGGTCGGCAGCACGATCGCCCGGGGTGAGGTCCGACGCATCGAGCTCGAGGCGGCACGGGGCATCGCCGGGGTTCTCGCAGTCTTCAGCTACGGGGACTTGAACGAACTGCGTACCCCCAGATTTTCGACCTCGAGCTTCACCTCGCTCGCGCCGCTGCGCGAGCGCAAGATCTGGCACGACGGGCAGATCATGGCGCTGATCGTCGCCGAGAGCTTCCAGGCGGCGGAGGAGGGGGCGGCGGCAGTCACGGCGGACTACGCTCAACAAACCCCGAGCACGGAGCTCGATTCCCCGGGAACCCAGATTCTCGAGGCCGCCGGCAAGGTAGCAATGCTCGATAAGGATCCCTGCGTGGGGGATTTCGATCGGGCGTATCGGGACTCGCGCGTCCGTTTCGAGGCAGAGTATCGAACGCCTACCCAAACTCACAATCCGATCGAGCTCTTCTCGACGACTGCTGTGTGGAGCGGCGATGAGCTTACGATCTACGAACCCTCCCAGGCCGTGTATGCCTGGCGCGCCGAGCTTGCGTGGCAGCTCGATATGGATCCCGCACGCATCCGCGTGGTGAGTGCGTTTGTCGGGGGCGGCTTCGGCTCCAAGGGTCCCATGACCCCCCGGACGGCGATCGTGGCCCTCGCAGCCCGGCGCCTGGATCGACCCGTGCGCTGCGTCGTGAGCCGCGCTCAGGGATTCACCACGCAACCCTACCGCGCACCCACACGGCACTACGTGAAGCTTGGCGCAATGAGCGACGGACGGATCACCGCCTTCAGTCACGAGGGCTGGGAGCTCACCTCCCGCAAGGACAACTACGCCGTTGCAGGCACCACGACGACGACACGACTCTATGGATACGGAAGCGTCGCGAGCAAAGTGCGCATCGTGAAGGCGGACCGACAAACCCCAGCCTTCATGCGCTCTCCGCCCGAGCTTCCCTACCTCTTCGCACTCGAAAGCGCGATGGATGAGCTCGCGTGGGAGCTCAAGTTGGACCCGATCGAGCTGCGGCGCCGCAACGAGCCCACGCGTGATGCGATCGAGGGTAAGCCCTTCAGCAGCCGTCATCTCCTGGAGTGCTTTGAGGAGGGTGCCCGGACGTTTCACTGGTCCGATCGCTTGTTGAAGCCCACCTCGATGCGCGTCGGCGACTGGCTTGTGGGCCTGGGATGCGCAACCGCCGTTTATCCCACCCACGTCGGCCCCGCCGTCGCGCGCGTACGACTCTCGGCCGACGGACGCGTGCGCGTGCAGTGCGCCACCCATGAGATCGGCACGGGGATCCGGACCGCGGCAGGACAGGTGGCGGCTGAGGAACTCGGCATCGACCCCGCCGCCGTTACGGTCGAGACGGGCGACACGCTCCTGCCCCCGGCGCCGGTCTCGGGCGGTTCGAACAGTACGGCGAGTGTCTGCTCGGCCGTACAGAAGGCCTGTCGACAAATTCGGACGCAGCTTGCCCCTGGCGGTGGGCGGATGTCTCTCATCGAGGCGTTTGAACGACTCGGCACCCCTTTCATCGAAGAATGCGGGCAGTTCGTGCCCGAAGGGGCTGGAGCCGATGCGCTCGAGAAGCTGTATGAAGGTCAGGCAGAATTAGTGGGCGGTCCCGAGGGCCCGCAGCTCGAGTTTGCCTTCGGCGCCGAATTCGTCGAGGTTCGCGTGCACGCGCGCACGTGCGAGATCCGCGTTCCGCGGGTGCTCGGGGTCTTTGCCGCGGGTCGGATCGTCAACCCGCGGACCGCCCGCAGCCAACTCATGGGTGGCCTGATTTGGGGCGTGAGCTCCGCCTTGCACGAGTCAACGATGCTCGATCCGCGCACGGCGCGGACAGTCAACCGGGACCTCCAGGACTATCTCGTGCCCGTCAACGCGGACATGGACGCCGTCGATGTGATCATGCTCTCCGAGAAGGACGACATAGTGAATCCCGCGGGCATCAAGGGACTCGGTGAGCTCGGGAACGTTGGCACCAACGCTGCGGTCGCCAACGCTATCTTTCACGCGACGGGTCGTCGCATCCGTACGCTGCCGATCCGACTCGAGCAACTGCTCTAGACGCAATGACCCATGCGCCTGAGGAGTCGGTCGGGTCGGACTACTCAGATAGCAGACCCAGCCCCGGCGGCCGGGCAAACGCGCCAGCGATTCGAGCCGTCGGACTCGGCTGACAGGAGCGGGCGGCTTCCATGCATTGTCTCAACGGGCTTTTGCGAGCACGCTGAGCTCGGAGATCACGGCTCGTCCTCGCGATGAAGCCGAATCGCTACGAGGAGGGTCGCACGGACGCGGTCCTCTTCGCTATTTCGCGTTATGGATGTGAGCCCATGGCGCAATCGCGAGGTGCTCTGCGCAGCGCGGGCAGTGGTACCAGGCCCGAAAGCCATCGGGCAGCACGAGCGCTGCATCGGTCTGCCAACCGTGGCCGGACCAGCTGCAGCTCTCACAGACGAGCGGTTGCTCTCTGAACTCACCGTACGATCCAAACGTCAGTACCACAGGAAGGCCTTCGCGCGCCCGGCTCTCGTATTGACGGCCGGCATAACCGAATCTGAAGCGTAGCCGTTGGGTATTGCGCAAACTGCGACGGCATGCGCACCCCGAGACAGTCTGTTCTGCCCTCGCGCCTTCCTGAGCGGACCCTGAGCTTAGCCGTCACGAGGTCCCCCGGCGCAAAGCGCAGCGCATACTGCTGCCAGTGCGTCTCGCGGAGCGCGGCGAGATTGACGCTCACCTTCACGGCACGCTCCGCAGCAGCAGCCACCCGAGGGTGGCGATGGCCAGCCAGAGGCCGACGCCTGCAATGGTGACTCTTGCGACCGCGAACTGGCGCCGCGGCCCCGATAATCATCGAGCGCGACTCAGTGGCGGCGTATTCCAACCCCTCGGAATGCACGCTCAAGGCGAGCGTTGCGAGTGCAATGGAGGGAGCCGCGCCAACGAGGCCGGCGAACCGCTTGGGCTTGAGTACATCTCCCTGAGAGCGCAAAGAGCGATACGAGGAGCCCACCGACGAGAAAACCGAATGAGAAATTGCATGGCCGCTGGCGGTATGAGTCACACTGCCGTCAGCCAGGAGACGATGAGAACGAGCGCTGCGACCAGCATGACCGCCGTCGCGATCCAGCCGAGCACCTTGAGGGCTGGACCGATCTGGAACGATCCCATGACCTTGGGGTTGGAACTCATGAGCATGAGCAGCGCCATGACGGGAGCCGCCACGAGGCCGTTGAGGACCGCAACCCACACCAGGGCCTGCATAGGATTGAGTTTGAAAGCATTCGCAAGGATGCCGAGCACAACCGCGGCGGCAATGGCCGAGTAGAAGGCCCGGGCTTGCAGAGGGCGTCGTGCCAGCCCGACCGGCCAGCGGCGCGCCTCTCCGAGCGCGTAGGCCGCCGAACCGGCCAGGACCGGAACTGAAAGCAGGCCCGTGCCGATGATGCCAAGTGCGAAAAGCGTAAAGGCGGCACCACCCGCCAGGGGCCGCAGTGCCGCGGCCGCTTGTGCGGCTGTTGCGAGATTTACAACTCCGTGGCGGTGCAAGGTCGCGGCGACGGTCGCGAGAATGGCAAGGGCCACGAGGTTCGAGATGCCCATACCGATGAGGGTATCGAGCCGAATGCGCGCGAGGGCGGCGCAGCCTTGCCTGGGGCGCTTGAGCAAGGGCTCGCGCCGCGGTGCGGCCTTGGTATCCTCGACCTCCTGACCGGCCTGCCAGAAGAACATGTAGGGGCTGATCGTCGTGCCGAGGATCGCGACGACCATGAGCCAAAAGTCGCGCCCCGCACTGAGGTGCGGCAGCAACAAGCCACGCGAGAACTGCGCCCAATCGACGTGCACGACGCACACACTCGCGAAGTACGAAAAGAGCGATAGTGTCAACCACTTGAGAACCGCGACGTAACGGGTGTGCCGCAAGAGCACCTGCCCAGCGATGATCAGCATGCCGAATCCGATGACGTACGCCCAGCCCTTGACTTGTGGCCGCAGCAGACGGCTCGCCTCTGCCATCGCGCCCAAATCGGCGCCGATGTTGAGCGTGTTGGCGATGAACAGCGCGAGCACCACGCACTGCAGGAGCCTGTTCGGATAGTGGCGCCGCAGGTTTCCAGCGATGCCCTGACCGGTCGTGCGCCCGATGCGAGCGCTGATCGCCTGGATGCTGACCATCAGCGGATAACTCAAAAGTAGCGTCCAGCCCAGGCGAAAGCCGAAATGCGCGCCCGCCTGAGCGTACGTGGCGATGCCACTCGGGTCGTCGTCCGCGGCACCCGTGATCAGGCCAGGACCGAGAAGCCTCCACACTCGAGGCTTGCTCGGTCCGACGACAGCCGGCTCAGCGAGCATGTCGTCGCTTCTCAAAGACACGTCGAGCTAGCATGCGGCGCCACGCGCGATCGCGCGCAGACGGATCGAATCGGCCGTTCTCGATGGCGTTGATCGAATTGCGCGAGACATGCACGTGGCCTGCCAGTTCGGCTTGGCTCCCAGCTCTGCGGGCGACAGCCGCCCAGAGACGGGTGCTCAGGAGCCGGACGCGTCCGACCGGCGGTTGCTAGCGCGCGCAGCCTGATCGATTGCCAGCCGATTGCTCAGAAACTTGTCGCGCATGGCGCGCAAGGCTGCCGGATCAATCGGTTTCGCGAGATGATCGTTCATGCCCGCCGCCAGGCACTGATTGCGGTGTCCGTGCAGCGCATGCGCCGTAAGCGCGATGATCGGTATGTTGGCGGCGGCGGGTCCCGCAGCGCCCGCGCGGATGTGGCGCGTGGCCTCATAGCCGTCCATTACTGGCATCTGGCAATCCATGAATACCAGATCGAAGGATGCGCAGGCGAGCTGCGCGATCGCGGCCGCGCCGCTTTCCGCAACGGCCACCTGCGCCCCAAGCTTCTCCAGGAGACGGCGCGCGATTAACTGATTGACTGGATTGTCCTCCACCAGCAGCACGCGCAGTCCATCCGCTCGGGCAGCGACGTCGGGCCCGGCCGGTCCGGGGCTCGGATCCGGCTTCTCCCGGGCTTTTCCGATGACCTCCTGAACGCACCGCAGGAGGGCGGAGTGCTTCACGGGCTGGGGCGCTCGCCAAATTTAGTCCTATCTTGCTCGCCAGATGTAGTCCGCCTCGGACCTCGAGGCTGTTGGGACGGTGAAGTTGTCGAGGTGAGTTTGTGATCGCGGGACGGGGAGGAGCTTCTGC
>JBOHZR010000297.1:0-1906 GCA_050738595.1 Steroidobacteraceae bacterium
GATTGCCCGGCACACTTGGCGAAAGGAGCATTGACTGGCCTCAGGTCCTGTGGGATGTTTGGTGCCCATGGCGTGGCCGACGCCGAACTCCGATGGATCCTCCCCCGCGGGATCCCTCGACCGGAGCAAAGGGGAGCTCACTCCTCCGGCAGGCTGGTCGCGTCATCTTCGCAGCGCAGCCGAGGGCGGGGGCCGAGGCGGCGCAGAGCGAGGAGAAGCCATGACCGCCTTTCGAGATCTCAAGCGGATCATCCGCGAGCGCCAGGTGAAGACCGGTGAGTCCTACACCGCCGCGCGTGTCCACGTCATGCGTGAGCGTGCCGTCCTCCTCGGGGAGACCCCCGAGGGATCCCTCGCCTCGGAGCCGACGACGCGCCTCGAGGCGGTTGTCCTCAAAGTAAACCGCCAATCGGCGCGGGTGCGCATCCCTGGCGATGCGGGCCAGCTCACGTTCCGATCCCGAGACGTCTGGGAAGTCGTCCCGGGGCATCTCGTGACGCTCCTCATCGAGAAGCGCTGGAGCTGGAAGGGCGACGACTACGCGAGCGGCGGGATGGAGAATCCCCGCATCGCAATCGACAAGCTCGGCCTCACGCCACTTCCCCTGCGAGGGGGTGAGCTCGTCGACTTGCGCTCGGCGTACGAACCGTACCGCAGACCCGACCCGTACGCGCCGCTCTGGCGCAAGATGACGGCGAAGCCGCGCGCCGACTTCCAGATGGACCCGATCGCGTGGGGGCAATTCCCGGAAGCGGATGATGAGGAAAACCCTACGTGCGAGGCGGCGGAACGCGCCGAGACGGGCGATTACCTGGGAGCCCGCGAACTCCTGATGGAGGCCCTCGGCACCGATCTTCGCTGCCTCGATGCGCACGCGCACCTGGGCAACCTCGAGTTCGATCACTCGCCCAAGCGTGCGATCGTCCATTACGAGATCGGCATGCGGATCGGTGAGTTTTCCCTGCCGGCGCCTTTCGATGGCGTGCTGCTCTGGGGGCACATCTACAACCGGCCTTATCTACGCTGCCTGCACGGTTATGGACTGTGCCTCTGGCGCCTGGGACAGCTGCATGAGGCCCGACAGGTCTTCGAGCGCATCCTCTCGCTCAGCCCCCATGATAACCAGGGCGTGCGATTCTGCTGGGACGATGTTCGCAGGGGCCGAAGCTGGGAGGAAGCTCAGGCGGGCGAGACCGCGGCGGCCACCGGTTAGCAGTAGCCATCACCGAGCCGCGGTCGGTCTGCGAAGATCAGGGGACGGCGATGAAGGCCTCACCCGCGATGGCGGTGCTCACGATCGCGGTGACCTTCGCTTGCCTCCTGCCTCGCGCGCGCCGCTTGGGGCGCTGGCGGGATCGACGCCTTCCTCGCTCGGCCTGAATTCATCGCTCTCGCGCTCGCGGTTACCGCGATCTTCACCGAAGGCGGCATCAGGCCCGGTGGACGCGAGGATCGCGGCAATCGCTGGATGCTTGCCGCCTTCGCGCTGACCGGCCGATTCGGCGGGCATTTTCCCGCCTGCACCGATCGCATCGGTTTCTGGACGCTTGACGGCTACGTGCTCCGCTGGTTCGGAGTTCTGCTCTTTGCCGCGGGCGGGGTCCTGCGCTTGGCGCCGGCCTTCGTGCTCGGCCGCCGTTTCAGCGGTCTGGTCGCGATCCAGTCCGGGTACGCCCTCCTCACCACCGGGATCTACGACACAATCCGCACCCGAGCTATCTGGGTCTGCTGGTAAACGCGCTCGGCTGGGCACTTGCCGTCCGCACCGGCGTCGGCGTGCTGCGGGTGGCCATCGCCCCGGTCCCGGTGCTCGACCGCATCACCTCCGGAGAGCGGCTGCTGCAAGCGTGGTCCGGCGCCGAGTACGACAGCTACTGCGCCCGCACCTGGCGGCTCGTCACGTTCG
>JBOHZR010000298.1:0-3217 GCA_050738595.1 Steroidobacteraceae bacterium
TGCCGTGCCCCCGTTCCTGCGCGGCAAGGGCAAGGGCTGGGTGACGGCCGAGTACGGGATGCTGCCCCGCTCGACGCACACGCGCTCCCCGCGCGAGGCGGCGCGCGGCAAACAAAGCGGGCGGACGCTCGAGATCCAGCGCCTCATCGGCCGCTCGCTGCGCGCGGCCGTCGATCTACAGGCGCTCGGGGAGCACACTGTGACGATCGATTGCGACGTGCTGCAGGCCGATGGCGGCACGCGCACCGCCGCGATCACAGGGGGCTTCGTGGCGCTCGCCGCAGCCTGCGACCGGCTCGCGCGCCGCGGAACCGTAGCGCGCAGTCCGGTGCATGGGCGCGTCGCTGCCGTATCCGTCGGCATCGTGAGCGGGGTGCCCGTGCTCGACCTCGATTACGCGGAAGACTCCGAGGCCGAGACGGACATGAATGTCGTCATGAACGACGGAGGCGCGTTCGTCGAGATCCAGGGCACGGCCGAAGGTCACGCCTTCCGGCGCCATGAGCTCGAGGCGCTGCTCGATCTCGCCACATCGGGGATGGAGCGGCTGTTCGTTTTGCAGGGCGAGGCGCTCGCCGGCGCATCGAGCGCCGCGGCGCGCTGAGTGTCGCCGGCTGCGCGCCTCGGGGTGAGCGGCACGCCGTACGGACCGTGGTACGAATGAAAGTGGTTCTCGCGAGCGCGAACGCCGGCAAGCTGCGCGAGCTCGCAGCCCTCGCCGAGCCACTCGGCTGGGAGCTCGTGGTCCAGCAGGCGCTCCGGATCGCCTCGGCCCCCGAGACCGGCGCGACGTTCACCGACAATGCGCTCATCAAGGCGCGCCACGCGGCACGCGCCTCAGGGATGGCCGCGCTGGCCGACGATTCCGGCATCGAGGTCGATGCACTCGGCGGGCGGCCCGGCGTCCACTCGGCACGCTACGCCGGAGAGCACCCAACGGACCGGCAGAACCTCGAGAAGCTGCTCGCCGAGCTGCGCGACGTGCCCCCTGAGCGGCGTACCGCCCGTTACCGCTGCGTGATTGCGTACGTGAGGGGCGCCAATGACCCCGCCCCGATTCTCGGGCAGGGCAGCTGGGAGGGTCGGATTGGCACCGCGCCTCGGGGCGCGGGAGGCTTTGGCTATGATCCGATCTTTCTCCCGCGCGATTCGGCCGGCCGGACGGCCGCGGAGCTCGGCCGCGAGGAGAAGGATGCCATGAGCCACCGTGCGCAGGCTCTGGCTGCGCTGCGCGAACGGCTGTGCGGCGGTTGAGCGCGGCGCGATTGCATCACCGGGCCTCGACCCCGATCATCGCGGCATGGCCCTGGGCTCACCGCCGCTCGCGCTCTACGTGCACTTCCCCTGGTGCGTGCGCAAATGCCCGTACTGCGATTTCAACTCGTACGCGGTCCGAGGGCACGAGGGAGCCCACGGCTCGCAGGTGCCGGAGGACGCCTACGTCGATGCGCTGATTCGCGAGCTCGAGGTGCAGGCTTCGCGCGGGCACGCGCTCGGTCGCGCGCTCATCAGCGTCTTTCTGGGCGGGGGCACGCCGAGCCTCTTTTCGCCGGAGGCGATCGGGCGTGTGCTCGACGCCGCGCGCCGCGCGTTCGGCTTTGCGCCGGGGGTCGAGATCACGCTCGAGGCAAATCCCGGCACGATCGAGCGCGGACGTTTCGCCGAGTATCGCGCGGCGGGCGTCAACCGCGTCTCGCTCGGGGCGCAGAGCTTCGATGCGGGGATGCTCGCGGCGCTCGGGCGCATTCATTCGCCGGGCGAGACGTGCCGCGCCGCCGAGGAGCTGCACGCGGCCGGGCTCGAGAACTTCAATCTGGATCTGATGTATGCGTTGCCGGGGCAGGATGCGCGCGGCGCCGTGGCGGACATCGATCAGGCGCTCGCGCTCGATCCCGCGCATCTGTCGCATTATCAGCTCACGTTGGAGCCTGGCACCGTGTTCGCGGCGCAGCCCCCGCCGAATCTGCCCTCCGAGGATGCGTCCGCGGAGATGTTCGCGCCCTGTGTGGAGCGGCTTGCGGCCGCCGGGTTCGCGCAGTACGAGACCTCCGCCTATGCGCGGCCCGGCCGTGCCGCGCGCCACAACTGCAACTACTGGACGTTCGGTGACTACCTCGGCGCCGGTGCCGGAGCGCACGGCAAGCTCACCGACGCGGCACGCGCGCAGATCGTCCGGACCGTCCAGACCCGCGAGCCGCGCCGCTACATGGCGGCCCCCGTCGAGTCTGTTGCGGAGAAGCCCGTCGCGCCGCGCGACCTGCCGTTCGAGTTCATGCTGAATGCTCTGCGGCTCACCGACGGATTCGAGCGCGCACTGTTCGAGAGCCGGACGGGATTGAAATGGGACGAGGTGGCCCCGATGTTGGAGAGCCTCGAGTGCCGGGGCCTCGTGCTGCGCGCGGGCTCGCGGTGGGCAGCGACTGTACTCGGAGCGCGCTTCCTCAACGATCTGCTCGTGCAGTTCCTTCCGACGGAGCGCGCACGCAGCGTGGGCAGGGCAGTCATCGGGCAATCTCCTGCCACCGGCGCAGCAGCGTTGTCAACCGGCTGAGTCGAGGATCTGGGCATGGTCTGGCGCTCGTTATGCACAGCCCGGATCCAGGCCGTCGGCAAATGAGCGTATTACGTGCGTTATCGCTTAAGTCTCTGGATAAGACAGAGCTAAGCCTATGAAGGTAAAGGGACAAATTGGGTGGTTATTTTTTCGCCAAGGTAACGGAAATGCAATATGACGGCGATTTCGGGGGCTGCCGACATGCGGCGTCCACAGATTTATCCACAGCTTCTGTGGATAGTTGGGACGTTTGCACGGTCCCGCTCGGGGTGCTCGGACGCAACGCGCCGCTCGCACGCGATCGAGCGCGCTGTCATGCTTGTGGACCCGCCGGATCGCCGGTAAACTCCCGCGCCCTTTTTCCGGGTCGCAGCTCTGCACCGAGTAGCCAGCCATGAAAGAGTCGATTCATCCCGAGTACAAAGAGATCAACGTGATCTGCAGCTGCGGGAACAGCTTCAAGACCCGGTCGACTCTCGGCCATGACTTGCAGGTCGAGGTCTGCTCTAACTGCCATCCTTTCTATACCGGCAAGCAGAAGATCGTCGACACCGCAGGCCGCGTCGACAAGTTCCGCAAGAAGTACGGCGCGCCCGCCGCGCAGAAATAACGCCGCGGGCGGCGCTGCGCGCCGCCCCTTTGCACCAGCTGCCTCCTTCGGGC
>JBOHZR010000299.1:0-2629 GCA_050738595.1 Steroidobacteraceae bacterium
GGCGATCTCCGCGACGATCAATGCGTGCTACCGCACGCTCGGTCTGAAGGAGACCGTGATCTTCGCCGATCAGCTCATGTACCCGGGCTTCTACTATGCGACCCGGTCGGGCGTCTCCTTCGGGATCGACGACATCGTCATCCCGGAGCAGAAAGGCAAGCTCGTCGCCGCGGCCGACCGCGAGGTGAAGGAGATCCAGGACCAGTACGCCTCGGGACTCGTGACCAACGGTGAGCGCTACAACAAGGTCGTCGACATCTGGTCGCGCGCGAACGACCAGGTGGCGAAAGCCATGATGGAGAAGCTCGGGAGCGAAGAGGCGACCGACACGCGGGGACACAAGCAGAAGCAGAAGTCCTTCAACTCCATCTTCATGATGGCCGACTCGGGCGCCCGCGGCTCCGCCGCTCAGATCCGCCAGTTGGCCGGCATGCGCGGCCTGATGGCGAAGCCCGACGGCTCGATCATCGAGACGCCGATCACGGCGAACTTCCGCGAGGGCCTGAACGTCCTGCAGTACTTCATATCCACCCACGGCGCCCGCAAGGGCCTCGCGGACACGGCACTGAAGACGGCGAACTCCGGCTATCTCACCCGCCGCCTGGTCGATGTATCCCAAGACCTCGTGGTGACGGAGATCGACTGCGGCACGAAGCAGGGCCTTGCGATGGCTCCGCTCGTCGAGGGCGGTGACGTCGTCGAGGGCCTCGGCGAGCGGGTGCTCGGCCGGGTGCTGGCGGAGTCGGTGACGAAGCCGGGAACGGACGAGGTGCTCGTCGCCGAGGGCACGCTGCTCGATGAGACGCTGGTGCGCGATCTCGAGGCGGAAGGCATCGACCAGCTCATGGTGCGCTCCCCGATCACGTGCGAGACGCGCTACGGGGTGTGCTCGCGCTGCTACGGGCGCGATCTCGCACGCGGGCGGCCGATCTCGATCGGCGAGGCGGTCGGCGTCATCGCCGCACAGTCGATCGGCGAGCCCGGCACGCAGCTCACCATGCGCACGTTCCACATCGGCGGCGCGGCATCGCGCGCAGCCGCGGCGAGCAGCGTCGAGGTGCGCAACAAGGGCGTCGTGCGCTTCCATCACATCAAGACGGTGCAGCACGAGAGGGGGCACCTCGTCGCCGTCTCGCGCTCGGGCGAGATCGGCGTGGTCGATGACTTCGGCCGCGAGCGCGAGCGCTACAAGATCCCCTACGGCGCGGTCATCTCGGTCAAGGAGGGCGATGCCGTCGCGGCCGGCCAGGTCGTCGCGACCTGGGACCCGCACACGCACCCGGTCGTCACCGAGGTTGCCGGATTCCTCAAATTCCAGGACTTCGTCGACGGGCTGACCGTCACTTCCCAGGTGGACGAGGTGACGGGGCTCTCGAGCACCGTCGTGCTCGACACGAAGCAGCGCGGCGGCAAGGACCTGCGCCCGACGATGAAGCTCGTCAACGCGAAGGGCAAGGAGGTCACGTTCGCGAACACCGAGATCCCGGCCGTCTACACGCTACCGCCCGGCGCGCTCGTGAGCCTCGAGGACGGCGCAAAGGTATCGCTCGGCGATGTGATCGCGCGCATTCCGCAGGAGTCCTCCAAGACCCGCGATATCACGGGCGGTTTGCCGCGCGTCGCGGACCTTTTCGAGGCGCGAAAGCCGAAGGACCCCGCGATTCTCGCGGAGCAGAGCGGCACGGTGAGCTTCGGCAAGGAGACCAAGGGCAAGCGCCGCCTCATCATCACCCCAGATGACGGCGAGAAGTACGAGGAGCTGATCCCCAAGTGGCGCCAGCTCAACGTCTTCGAGGGCGAGACCGTCGAGCGGGGGGAGATCATTGCCGATGGCGAGCCGAACGCGCACGACATCCTGCGCCTGCAGGGCGTCGAGGCGCTCGCGAACTACCTGGTCCGCGAGATCCAGGACGTGTACCGCCTGCAGGGCGTGAAGATCAACGACAAGCACATCGAGGTGATCATCCGCCAGATGCTGCGCAAGGTGGAGGTGCTCGACGCGGGCGATACGGCGCTGCTGCGCGGTGAGCAACTCGACCGCTCCCGTGCGCTCGACCTGAATGATCGAGTCCAGCAGGAGGAGAAGATCGGCGCGCGGCTGCAGCCGATGCTGCTCGGCATCACCAAGGCTTCTCTCGCGACGGAATCGTTCGTCTCGGCGGCCTCGTTCCAGGAGACCACGCGGGTCCTCACGGAAGCTGCGGTGCGCGGCCTCAAGGACGATCTGCGTGGACTCAAGGAGAACGTCATCGTCGGCCGACTCATCCCGGCCGGCACCGGCTTTGCGGCTCATGCGCACCGCCGGCGCAAGCCGGAGGCGGCGGAGCGGCGCAGCTTCATGGACGTGGGAGGGGGCCCGCCCGACATGGAGGAGTCGAGCATGCCTGAGGAAGAGAGCAGCACCACCGGTTGAGGACGGCTCAACGACACTCGATGTGTCGTCGAGCTGTGGACGACCGACCGCCGTCGGCATCCGCCCCTGCGACGCTGAGGGCGGGGCGTCTGCTACATCCCCGATCGCGCTCAGGTCGCCCGCAGCGCCGTCGCGACGGGGACTCGCGCGGCGCGTAGCGCCGGCAGCAGGCCGCCGCAAACGCCGATGGCGAGCGCCCATACAATGCCCGTCAGC
>JBOHZR010000300.1:0-3658 GCA_050738595.1 Steroidobacteraceae bacterium
GTCGATCAACGGGCCCATTAGCGTCGTGGGATCGAGGGGGTTGCCGATGCGGACCTGGCGGTAGGCGTTGGTCAGGCGGCGCTCGAGCTCGGGGGCTACGGCTTTGTGGACGAAGACGCGGCGGGTGCTCGTGCAGCGCTGGCCCGCGGTGCCAACGGCGCCGAAGACGATGGCGGGGACGGCTAGATCCAGGTTTGCGGTCTCATCGACGGTGATGGCGTTGTTGCCGCCTAGCTCGAGGAGGGATTTGCCTAGGCGTGCGGCGACGCGCTCGCCGACCTTGCGGCCGACGGGGGTGGAGCCCGTGAAGGAGACAAGGGCTACGCGGCGTTCGTCTACGAAACGAGTTGCGAGCTCCGTGCCGCTATCGATGAAGAGCTGGAAGATGGGGGGCAGGCCGCGCGACAGCAGGACGCGGTTGCAGAGCTGCTGCACGGCGATGGCGGTCAGGGGAGTTTTGGGGGACGGCTTCCAGACGGAAACGTTGCCGCAGATCGCGGCGAGGAAGGCGTTCCAGGCCCACACCGCCACCGGGAAGTTGAATGCCGAGAGAATGCCGATCACACCGAGCGGATGCCACTGCTCATACATGCGGTGGCCGGGACGCTCCGAGTGCATGCTGAGGCCGTAGAGCATGCGCGACTGGCCGACGGCAAAGTCGGCGATGTCGATCATCTCCTGCACCTCGCCCAGGCCCTCGGCGAGGATCTTGCCGTTCTCCAGCGAGACCAGCGTGCCGAGATCCGCCTTGGCGCGGCGCAGCTCCTCGCCGATCAGGCGGACGACCTCGCCGCGCTTCGGCGCCGGCACCGCCCGCCAGGCGGCGGCGGTCGCGACGGCCGAGGACATGACGGCCTCGTATTCCTGCAGGCCGGCGGGCCGGACCTGCGCGATGAGGGCGCCGGTTGCCGGATTGCGCACGCTCAGCAGCGGTACGTTGGCGCCGCCGGCCCAGCCATGCGAGCCGGACCAGGCACCGGGATTGAGCGGCGCCAGATCCAGCCGCGCCAGGATGGCGCTGATGTTGGATTCGAGCGCGCTCATCGCGCCGCCACCTTCTTCTGCGTGCGCTGGTGTCCGGTCTTGCCGGAGACGATGACTTCACCGGAGACATCCTTGGTGCCGCCCGGCGCGTAGTAGCGGCCGAAGCGGTTGGCCAGGATATCGGTCAGGCGGAATTCCTCCTGCGCGATGAAACCCTGGTAGCGCTCCGGGTGCTCGAGCACGAGGTCGACGACGGAGGTGATGCCGGCCGCGGTGGTCACCTGGATGGCCGACCAGAGCCGGCCCGCGATGAGCTGCGGATAGACCTTGTTGACGTAGTTCTCCTCGCGCAGCTCGCCTTCCTGTGTGCCCGTGACCGCGGCGTACACGATCACCACATCCTGCAGTGTCTGCGGCACGGCGTTCTCCAGAACGCGTTTGAGCGTCGCGCGGTCATGGTTGAGCTTGAGGTCGTTCATGAGCAGGCGCATCTGCGCGCAGTGTCCCGGATAGCGGATCGTCTTGTAGTTCATCGACTCGACACCGGCCCCCTGAGTTTCGGCGAGCGAGCCGAGGCCGCCCGAGGTGTTGAAGGCCTCGTAGAGCGTGCCGTCGATCTCGATCTCCTCGAGCCCCTCGAGCGGGGCGACCTCGAGCACACGCCCTTCAGCGACGGCCTGGCAGGGATTGCCGTACTCGTTGATGAGACCCTCGGTCGACCAGGTGAGCGAGTACTTGAGCACGTTGTTGGGATGCTGGGGCAGGGCGCCTACGCGCAGCTTGACCGTTCGCACGTCCTCGAAATGCGTGATCAGCTCGTTCGCGGCGATGCTGATGAATCCGGGCGCGAGCCCGCATTGCGGAACGAAAGCCCGCCGGCTGCCCGCGGCGATGCGCCGCACGGCGCGCGTGACCTCGACGTCCTCGGTCAAGTCGAAGTAATGCACGCCCGCTGCCCGGGCGGCCTCGGCGACCGCGACGTTGCAGTAGTAGGGCAGCCCCGAGACCACCGCATCGCGCGGATGCGCCTCGAGGTGGCGCTGCAGAGCGCTCGGCGCCATGGCGTCGAGCGCGAAGCTGTTGAGGTGCGGCGAGCCGTGCGCTTTGGCGACTGCATCCGCCACGGTGCCGTCGAGGTCGGCGAGCTCAACCTCGTACGCGCCGGACTCCGCGAGCAGCCCTGAGATGAGCGCGCCGATCTTTCCGGCGCCGAGGATCAGAACCCGATGCATGGTATTCCCCAACCTGAGGCGGACGGTCGATCCCTCGGGGGGCCGCCCTGCGGCGGCGGGCCCCAGAAAGGGGGCGAATTCTGCTCTCCGGGCCCCGCCAGCGCCAGCCAAGGAGTCGGTCGGGCTGACAGGTGCCCGCAGGAGGCACATCGTGAGCCCGGCAGGCTCCTGGGGCCGGTTCGTGATAGGCTCCGCGCCGCTCCATCCGTATCCATGCGCAATCCCGACTATTCGATGCCCTGGCACCCGGCGAGCTGGCAGTCGAGACCCGCCGAGCAGCAGCCGCGCTACGAGGACCCTGGCGCCCTCGAGCGGGTGGTCGCCCAACTTTCGCGCTTGCCGCCGATCGTCGTCTCCTGGGAAGTCGAGGCGCTGCGGGAGCGGCTGGCCGCTGCCCAGAGCGGCCGGGCATTTCTGCTGCAGGGGGGCGATTGCGCGGAAACCTTCGCCGACTGCGAATCGGACCAGATCGCGAAGAAGCTCAAGATCCTGCTGCAGATGAGCCTGGTGCTGCTGCATGGCCTGAAGAAGCCCGTCATCCGCGTCGGGCGCATGGCGGGGCAGTACGCGAAGCCGCGCTCGGCGGACACCGAGACGCGCGACGGAGCGACTCTGCCGAGCTATCGCGGGGACCTCGTGAATCGGCCCGAGTTCACCGCTGAGGCTCGCGCCGCCGATCCGAACCTGCTGCTGCGCGGCTACGAGCGCGCCGCGCTCACGCTCAATTTCGTCCGGGCTCTCGTCGACGGCGGCTTTGCCGATCTGCACCACCCCGAGTACTGGGATCTCGGCTTCGTCAAGCACTCTCCCCTGAAGGAGACGTTCCGGCGCATCGCCGATTCGATCGCCGATTAGCTCGATTTCTTCGAGGGGCTCTCCGGGCGGCCCGTGCACGAGGCGACGCACGCTGGTTTCTACGCGAGCCACGAGGGTCTGCTGCTGCTTTACGAGCAGGCGCAGACGCGCTTCATTCCCCGCAAGGAGCGCTGGTACAACCTCTCGACCAACATGCCCTGGATCGGGATGCGCACGGCGCAGCCGGGCGGCGCGCATGTCGAGTATTTCCGCGGTATATCGAACCCGGTCGCCGTGAAAGTCGGATCGGCGATGGACGCCGGCTGGGCCCAGGGCCTCGTCACGACGCTCAATCCGCAGAACGAGCCGGGGCGGCTCACCTTCATCCACCGCTTCGGCGCGAAGGACATCGAGAAGCGCCTGCCGCCGCTCGTCGAGGCGGTGCGCAAGACGGGACAGACGGTGCTCTGGGTCTGCGACCCGATGCACGGCAATACCGAGACGACGGCGGTGGGCGTGAAGACGCGCCGCTTCGAAAACATCCTGAAGGAGATCGAGCTCGCGTTCCGCATTCATGCGGAGCTCGGGTCGTACCTCGGTGGCGTGCACATCGAGCTCACGGGCGAGGACGTGACGGAGTGCACGGG
>JBOHZR010000301.1:0-11766 GCA_050738595.1 Steroidobacteraceae bacterium
CTCGTATCCCATCAAGGGCACGCCGTACTTCGACGCAGTGCGCGGCAGAGTCGAGCTGCCGATCGAATGGGAGGAAGCTTCAGACCGCGACTACATCATCCGTGGACGCCGCGAACGAGATTACTACCGCCTCGCGGATGCCTGGCTGCGATCCGAAGTGGAGGCGCACAGGATCGGCGACAGCGACCCCCGCAGGGCCGCGGAGCTTTACGCAACGGCGAGAAGAGCGAGGGAGGAGATGAGCCGGACCGCGTGAGCGCCTGGTCGGGCCAAGGGCTCATCACCTGCGCGTGGCTTCGACGATGTAATGATCGGAGAAATTCGCGAGCGCGCTCGAACGCCGCGCCAGCGCCTCGAGCCGCGAGAGTGCCGCGAGGAGCCGCGGAGATTGCTCGAGCCACTCGGCGGCGTACGTGGGTGGAAGGAAAAGTCCGAGCGGCGTAACCCGATCGACCTGAAACCAAGGGCCCAAGCACCGGCCCATGATTGCAGGCGCCGGATAGGAAATCGTGAGTCCGCGCCAGCAGACCCCTCCGGGTCTCATTCGCCGCACAGCCTTGGTCCACTCCGCGCGGCTGGCGTACCAAATCCACTCCCACGGGACGTGCCTGCCCATGAGCACCCACAGGAGCTTGCCGCCCGGGCGCACGATCGACGCTACGGCTGCGACAAGGGCCGGAAGGTCTTGCACACAGTTGATGGCGCCGAAATTCGACAGTACCCCGTCAAAGAACCGACCCGCGAGCGCAGCACCGACTGCCTGCATGGGAATACAGCCGAACTCGATGCGGTCCGCACATCGGGCCGCACGCCCCTTGCGCCGTGAGACGTCGATCATTACCGGCGAGGCATCCGTCGCGAGCACGTGCACCCCGCGCCCCGCCAGCCAGATCGCATCCTCGCCCGTTCCGCAACCGAGCTCGAGCACCGTCTGGCAAGAGGCGAATCCGCTCTCCATGCGTTCGCGGACGATTGCGCGCAGGGCTCGACCCGCTGCCGAGCACGTGAAGGTCGCATCGTAATCGGCGGCCAAGCCGTCGAATCCCGCGACGCTCGGCGCAGATTGCCGCGGTGCGGCTGGCTTAGCACCCGGGTCGAACGCCATCCAGCCGCTCCCGAGCCAGCTTTTCATAGAGCGCTTCGAAGCGCGTAGCCGTGTAATCCGCACTCTCCTTGATGGCGCGCCGTTGAGCCTCACGGGCGATGCGCAATCTGCAGTCCTCGGATTGCAGGAGCTCGCGCACGGCGTGGGCGAGCGCCTCCGGGTCTCCCTGGGACACAGCGACTGCGCCTTCCGGGGCCCATTCCGCAATGTGGCCTACCGCCGTCCCGACGGTCGGCACACCCTGCACGGCCGCCTCGAGCATCGCCAGAGGTCCTGCTTCGTGGCGCGAGGAGATGATCATCACGTGTGCCGCCCGAACCAGTGGAAGCAGCTGACGCTGCGTGAGGAACCCGTGGAATCGGACACGAGATGAGATCCCGAGCTCACGCGCGAGCCCTTGGACCTCACCATGCAAAGTGTCCTCTCCGATCACGTCAAGCTCGAAGCCAACGTCCCACTCGGCAAGGTATGCCATGGCTCGCAGAAGGCACGGCTGGTCCTTCACCCGATTGAGACTGGCAACATGGATGAGACTCGCAAACTCGGTCGTGTCTCGCCGCCGTGGCTCCGCAACCGGCCACACGCGCACATCGACCCCGAGTGGCACTCGTTCGGCGACGAACCCGGCATGTCTTACGCTCTCGATCATCGGGCTGCTTGCCGCGGTGAGCATCGTCGCGCCGCGCAGCACGAGAGACTCTTGAATGCGACCGACCCACCTCCTCCGGCCGCCGTAGCCGAGAGCGGGCAGCGATACGAGCTCGCCGCCTGCGAGATGCACGAGACTCGGACGTCCGATGAGCCTGGCCGACAACACGGCGACGAATCCGCTCATGCCTCCCCACACCCCATGGACGAGATCGAACGCCGAGGAGCGATGCTCCCTCAGAATGCCCTGCAGTGCACGCACGCGAGTGTCACCCGCTCCAATGTTGTGGATCACGGCCCCGAGCAGAGTCCAGGTCGCCGGCCGGGGCTCTTGATGCATAGCGAATACGTGCACGTCGTGGTGCGCGCTCAGCCGCTCGATCAGCGCGAGGAGCGCCGGTACGACCCGGTACTCTCCGGAGCGATCGACCCCACCCGGCACTATGAGAGCGATCCTCATGTTATTTGGCCGTTGGACCTGAGGTTTCGTGCGTGAAGCAATGACTTCATCACCCGCGCAGCCTCGGCGGGTTCGGCCGCGCGGCGCAGCTCGAACGCCGGACGGCGATTAAAACCCCGGCTAAAGAGCCGCCACCCGGGCTGGGCCGCTCCATATGGCTGAGTCGCTCGCAATCTCGCGGCGGCTTCGCGACCGCTCAACGACAAGAGCATCGCGCCATTTGCACGCTTCGTGGACAGGAATACCGCGCCGACGATCTGCACAGGCGCCGCCGCGAGCTTGAAGACTGAGTCGCGCAGGTTGATTTCGAACTTGGTCATTCCGCTGCGTCGCTGGATCATAGGGGAGCGCCGGAGCACGGCAGCAACGCCCGGCGAAAAGAATTTGAGCGCATCGCGGCACAGGTGTGCGAAGTTCGGCACGCCCGTCGCCTCGAGGGTGGCTGGTGAGACGAGCACGCTGTCCTCCGACAGGAATTCGAGCCCGGTCAACGCGCACTGCAGTGTCAGGGTCGACTTGCCGGCTCCGCTTTCGCCCAGCACAAGGAGCCCACGGTTGCCAAGGCTCACGCAACCGGCATGAAGCGGCACGAGTCCCTGTCCACGGGCAGCGAGCGTGAATACGGCGAATTCGATCAGTTCGTAGCGCACGTGGTACGCGTGGCGGAGCATATCTTGCGACACGACGATTAGGGCGGACCTGCCACCCGGCGAGATGCTCGCGAACGTCGAGCGCTCCGCGGCGCCGCAGAGAAGGCCCGCCCCGGAGAGCGTCTCGATGAGCGGTGCGCCCTCCCTCGTGCGGGCGCGCTTCGATGGCGTCGCGATGAGGCTGAGCTTGAGATGCGGTCTGCCCTTGGAGAGCCGCTGTGATGGCACTCCTTCGTAGGCGTACTCGACGAGCCGCGCGAGCGCGGTGCTTCGAGCCTCGAACTCGAAGTCTCCGCCGAGAATACGGAAGCGCCTCGAGACAGGCGGGGCAGAATGCTCGCCGAAGGGATCCGCGGCGGTCGCGCTCGATCGACTGCCGCCGCTCATCGAGCTGCCTTCGAGCCGGATCGCCCGACAAATACCCAGCTCTCCAGAGCACCACCCCCCATGCCGACTCGGCGCTTCCTCAGTCGATAGCGGCCGAGCCAAACTACGAGCCGAGGATCTCGTATCGACGCATCGATCAGAGCGCGACGATCCGGCGTGGCCGGATGACCAGCCGAGCCATGCGGCAAGCGCTCGGCACACAGACAGTCGAAGCCGCACTCCTCGAGATAGCGGCGCCAGTCCTGCCACGTGAGCCGCCCCCGCGAGCCGACTGGGATTCCAAACAGCCGCAATGTCTGATCGTGCCACGCACGAGCTTGCGTCGCGCCGACATCCTCCGCCCAGACGGACTCGACGAATGCAACATACCCCGCTGGCTTGAGGAGGTTATGGACTTGCGCGAGGGCCTCGCGCACATCGAGGAGCGCGAGGACGCTTTCGGCGACGACCGCATCGTACGGCTCGACCGGGCAATGAGCCGCGAGCGACTCGCGACGCGCGCGGGAACCCAGCCGCCGTTCGAGGATGCGAAAGAGCACCGGGTCGGGCTCGAGTGCCGTCACCTCCCAGCCGAGCTCTGTCATTCGCAGGGCCGTATTCCCGATGCCGGCGCCGACCTCGAGAACTCGCCGCACTCCCCGCCCGGCGAGCAGCCGCAGGAGCTCCGCAGTGGCCGGCGCACCCCCGGGGTGAAGGTCGCCCATCCCGAGCCGTCCTCGAAGCTGGTGGTATGCGAGCATGCGGTCCTCAGTAGAACCTATGGATGGGTTGACCGGAACTCACATGAGATTCACTCCCATGCAAAGCGCTCCGATGCATTCTGGTTTTCCGTGCGCTGAGACGCTGTGCGCGCCAACCGGCGATTGGGACCGCGCCGGCGCAGAGCGCCGTTCCGGATTGCTGGGCGACACGACCTTGCGCGACTACTCCTGGAAGCTCAGGCTCTTCAATGAGTTCGCCGAGCGCGAGCTCCGAGCGGCGATCTCGGAACTCGGGCTGCGTCCCGGAATGCGCGTGATCGATGCCGGGTGCGGCAGCGGTGGTGCTCTGGCCTGGCTCGCGGAGGCCGTAGACGCGAGCGTAGCCCACGGCACACGCGGCGAGGTCATTGGACTCGAGCTCTCCGCTGCACACGCCGCCGCGGCGCGAATAGCCTGCGGACCCGAGATCGCAGTGGTGCAGGGCGACGTGACGCGGCCGCCGCTCGCCGAGCGGAGCTTCGATCTCATCTGGACCATGAATACGGTCAATCACCTGCGCGATCCAATTGCCGGCTTGCGGTCGCTCGGTTCCCTTTTGAAGCGGGGCGGCCGCATCGCGCTCGGCCAGAGCTCGCTCCTGCCCGACATGTACTTCGCATGGAACGCGCGGCTCGAGCACGCGACCAATGCTGCGGTAAGACGCTATTACTGCGAGCGCTATGGCCTCACCGAACGGGACCTCGCCTCGATACGCTCGCTCCTTGGCCCGCTCCTCGAAGCCGGTTTGCGGAACGTCGCGGTTCGCACCTTCGTCATTGAGCGGATACAACCCCTCGCCCGCGCCGACGAGGCGTATCTGCTCGAGGTGATCTTTCGTGGCACCTGGGGCGAGCGACTCGCCCCCTACCTTCCCCGCGCTGACCGAGCCGCGCTCGACAAGCTTTGCGATCCGGCGAGCGCTGAATTCGCACTGCGCAGGCCGGATTTCCATTTCCTGCAGACCTTCACTCTCGCTGTCGGCGAGACTGCGAATTGAGCATTCAGCGCGCACATCGGTTGAGGCGTTTGAAACGAGCAGGATTTGGTCGATGAATGATGCGTGCTCACGCGCGAAGGTGGCGGTCAAGTGGTTGGAATCGAGATAGAGCGGCGTGCCGCTCGGGCCGATCGCGGCGCAACTCCTCCCATCACACGGGCTCGTTCGCGGATCGATTACCGTGGCACCCGCGGCCTCGGCGATCCTGCGCAGCCGGTCGGGCAGCGGCGGGCAGCCGGTGTAGGTCGCAAAGATTACCGACCGGGCCGATGATCGTTGCGTCTCGATGACCCGCTCCGCGCGCGGCCAGTACTGCTGAACGTGCGAATCGCCGATGAAGACGGCCATGCGCCGCCGCTCGCTCGCAGCGGCGTACGTCCAAAGTTCGTTGCGCCTCGTCACCTTCGGAACGCTCCAGTCCGTCGTGGCAGCGTTCCACGCGCTGAACGGCGGACGCGCGCGGCGGCCGGCGATCCACCCCCGCTCCATCGAGAATCCGCAGAGTGCGATCGCGGCGAGCGCCGCGAGCGGTGTCGGTGCCCTCGAGTCCGCACGGCGAGCTGTGGTGCCATGCTCGCGCGCGACTCGGGCGACCCAGCTACGGTCGAGCCGATGCTCGCGGCATATCTTTCCGCTCTCACAGAGCGCCAGTGCTCGCCGCGGAGGCCGGACTTACAAGCGACAGCGACGGGGCATCCGATCCGCTGCGCACGATGCTGCCGCGATTGAGCTCGATGACGAGGTCGCTGAACCGCAGCGCACTCCAGCGATGCGCGACGAGGATGATTGTGGGACGCGGCTCGAGCGCGCTCAGCATCTCGATGACGCCCGCCTCGGCGGTGAGGTCGAGGGCACTCGTCGCCTCATCGAGGATCAGGAGCGAGGCCTCGCGGTAGAGAGCGCGTGCGAGCGCCAGGCGCTGCCGCTCACCGCCGCTCAGGCGACAGCCTCGCTCCCCGATGAGCTGATCGTACCCATTCGGAAGCGCTCGCAAGCAGTCATCGAGGCGAGCAGCGCGAATCGCCGCCTCGATGCGCCGCCGATCGACTCGGCTCGGCTCGATCCCGAGTGCGATGTTCTCGATGATCGTCGCATCGAGCAGCACCGAGTGCTGCGGCACGTATGCGATGGTCGACTGCCATGCGGCGCGGTTTGTCTCATCGAGCGGAACGCCGTCGATCTCGATCCGCCCCGACTCCGGCACGAGTAGTCCGCTCAGGATGTCGAGGAGCGTCGTCTTGCCTGAACCGTTGGGGCCGACGAAGCCGACGATCGCGCCGGCTGGGACGGTGAGATTGACGCCGGTAACGGCCGGCGCACTAGCGCCCGCGTAGCGAAAGCCGACCTCGCGCATGCGCAATTCTCGCCGGGGACGCCCGCTCCACTCACGCTTCCCACAGGAGGGGCGCCCGACTCTGATCGCATGGCGTGCTTCGAGGTCGGCCGCGATCGAAGCGAGCGCGGGACGGTCCGCCCGCATTCTCGCCATCGAGGAGAAGACCTGCTGCAAGGCGGGCAGGAGGCGGTAGGCGGCGAGACCGAAGAAGCTGAGCGAGCCGAGCCAGGCCGCCTCTTGCGTTGTGTGGCGATAATAGAGAGCGAGCGCGACGAGTGCGCACACGGTCAGGCACTCGAGCGCGTACCGGGGACCATGCGCGATGCCGAAGGTGCTGAACGCCGCATCGGACAGTACCCGACACTGCCCCGCGAAGTTGCGTACGAAAGCGTCGTGCGTCTGCGCGATGGTGATCTCCTTGATAGCCGCGAACCCGTCGTCGACCGTGCGCGCTCGTTCGGTGTACCAGCGGCTCTCGAGCCTGCCATTGCGCAGCAGCCGCGCGCGAGCCAGCATGTAGATGGATGCATAGCTCGCCCCGAGTCCCATCAGCGCTGCCGCGGCGATCCCCGGAGCGAGCGCGAGCATGGCGGAGACGATGAAAACGATCGTTACAGAGTTCGTGATGAGGAGAAGCCCTTGCTGCAGGATGCCGGAGGCGACGCGCGCGACATCGTGCAAGAGACGGGTCGCGAGCACGGAACTATTGAGCTCGGCATGGAATCCGAAATCGCGGCGCAGGTATTCATCGAAGAGCCGGACGTAGAGCGCATCGCCGGTCCGCAACGAGAAACGCGTGAGCGCGAGCAACACGCAAAGCCCGATCACGTTGGCAAGCAACACGGCTGCGGCGAACGCCACACCCAGCGCGAGAACGAACGAGTCGCCCCTTTCGGAGGGCAGCAGCAATGCGAGCGTACGGAGCGCCGCATTGCTCGGCACGGCGTCCGGCGCGGCGAGCACGGTGAAAAACGGCACGATCGCGGCGATGCCGGCCATGGTGCTAAAGGCCGTGACGATCGAGAGGAGCTGAAGTGCGACCAGCCGGCGCCGCTGCCCGGAATCAAGCAGTCGCCACAGCTGCGTGAGGGGCGACAGCGTGCTATCGGGGCACTCTGAGTGCACGGCTCACATCCTCCGCCGCGTCGCGCGGCGCAAGACCTGCGGAGCCAGAGCGCGCGCAGCCGCACCCGCGGCGCGCCGCCACCACTCGCGCTCAGTGCACGCGAAAGATGCGCTCGCGAACAGCGTCGCGAAAGCCGCCCTCCTCTTTCCTGCGACCGCCAGGGCTCTCGCGAGCGTCGCGGATGCGATCGCCCGCTGCTTGCTCAGCTCCGGGCCCCAGCGACGCCCGAGCGCCGGTCTGATCAGCTCGAGCGCCCGATTCATATCCCGACACGCCTCGATGTCGTCTCCCGCGTGCTCGTCGTGCCTGCGGACCCAAACGAGCGGCTCGGCGATGCAATCGGCTTCGCCGCCGAGCGCGCAGCGCAACCAGAGCTCCAAGTCGCTGCACAGCGATAGCCGCTCGTCATATCGGCCCGTCCGCTCGAGCAATCGCCGGCTCAGCACGACACTCGATTGCACGATGATCGTCTGGAAGCTCAACACCTCTGCCACGATCCATCCCTGCGCGGGGCGAAAGGGAATCTCTCCGAGCGGCTGAAGCGAGGCGTTCACCATCCGAAACCCGCTGTAGCTCCAGGAACGGGCCGGATTGGCATGTAGGGACTCAATCTGCTTTTCGAGCTTGGCAGAGACCCACAAATCGTCGGAATCCAGAAAGGCGACGTACTCGCCGCGCGCTACGCGCAGCGCGACGTTCCGCACGACGGAGGTCCTGCCGGTATGCGCGAGCAGCAGAAGCTTTACTCGGCTCTCCCGCGACTCGAGCTCGCGCAGATAAGCGACCGTCTGCTCGCTCGAGCCGTCGTCCGCGATCAGCAGCTCCCAGTCATCGAAGGTCTGCGCGAACACCGATGCTATGGCCGGACGCAGATAGTGGACCCGGTTGAACGTGGGCAGCACTATCGATACCGCCGGATTCAAGAGACCAGCTCCTCGTAGATCGTCCTCAGCTTCGCGCCGACGGATGCAAAGGAGAGCTCGCGATCGAAGTGCGCGCGGACCGCCGCGCGAGTCTGCTCTCCCAGGTGAGATGCTACCGATACGAGCGCATTGCACAATGCCTCGGCGTCCCCGCATGGCCACAGCGCCCCGACCGCAGCGCCGGCCGTAAGTTTGCGGAACGAGGGTATATCGGTGACGACCGGCGGCAATCCGCAGGCGAGCGCCTCGAGGAGCGCGTTGCCGCAGCTCTCTCGATGACTCCCGAGCACGAACACATCCGCCGCGCGCATCAGGAGCTCGACCTGCCGGTGGGGGACGCGCCCGAGCAGATGCACGCGCCCGCGCAGCAGCGGCCGGGCTGCGATCCGGCGGCGAACTTCCCCGAGCAGCGGGCCCTCTCCGAAGCAGCAGTACAGCGCGAGACGACCGAGCGTGCGAGCGGCGCGCTCGACCCCCTCAAGCACGGCGAGCGGATCCTTGTTGCGATTGAGATGTCCGACCCACAGGACGCTTGGCTCCCCGTCCAACCCGGTTGCCTCGCGCGCTTGCGGACGGTCACCCGGCTCGAAGCGGCTCGTCGACTCCGGGACTTCGAAAATCGCAACTTTTTGGAGGAGCCTGCAGGCAAGGAATGGTTCCGCCTGCTCGCGCGCGGAAAATGCGACGCCGTCGATCAAAGCTGAGCTTCGCTTAAAAAGGGAGCGCCGCCACAGCCGAGGCGGGCGGCTCGCATGATCCTGCAGCAGTATGGGGACACCGGCCGCGATCCTCGCCAGAGCCTGCGTCTGCGCGGGAAAATCGAGCCCGTGGACGTGAAAGACATCCGCGTGCAGTTCCCGCAACATCGGTCCCCAGCTGCTGCCCCGTGGGGCGAAATGGTAGTCGACACCATTACGAGCGATCGTTCCCTCGTACGTGCATGTCTGTAGGACTGAAACGCGCACCCCGGCGCGGCTTGCGCACTCGGCGACATCAACGAGCGTAGGCCAATCATCGAGCAGGCGCTCGGGAGCGCGGCCGAGCGAGTCCTCGAAGAAGCCAATCTGCACGACATGGAGCGGTCTGTCGCGATGCTCGGCCGGGGTGGCGAGTCGCGCGTCGCTCGCAACTAAGAGGGTTGCGCTCACGAGTCCGGCTTAAAGGCTTAGCACCCGAGGGTCCCTGAGCCCGATCAGCTTTTTCCACAAATCGAGCTCCCAAGGGTTATCGTATCGTTTGAATCGGTAGCGCCAGGAGGCGAGGCCGCGCAGCGACGCCTTGCCCCACTCGGAGGCCCACACGTCCATGATCGTTGGAAAGCGGCACCCGAGCACCGTCGTGAAGTCGTGTATTCGCCGGCGCAGGCTTTCCGAGAGCCATGGCGCGCCCGCGTGACACCAGTAGGAGTGCCATGCGGGTAGGGTCCATTCGTCCGCCGTCCGTGGGAAGACGACCGGCCGGCCCGAGCAGTCCCGCAGCTCGGTGAACGCGCGAATGGCGGCGGCATTCTTGCTGCCGGGCGGCGGAGGGACGGGCGTGTAGATGTAGATCATCACCTCCGTCTTTGGGTAACGGCGCTTGATGGAATGAATGAAATCGAGCGTCCTTTCGGTCTCTGCTTCGGGGTCTTGGGGCGGCGCTAGCATGAACGAGAGCTCCGGCGTCACATCGTGCCCCAGACACGCTTGGATCGCCGCGATCGTTTGGTCGGTCCGCGTCCCTTTACGCACGTCGTGAAGTAGCCAATCGCTCGGCGACTCGGCGCCGATATAAGCCATCCTGAGGCGGCTCTTCCGTATGAGCTCCCAGGAGCGCGCGGACAGATCCGCCAGCGCATCGGTGCGCGCGAAACACCACCACGGCAACTCGTACTTCGCGAGCGTCTCGAGAAGCGGCACCATGTCGACTTCGCGATCGAAGAAGTTGTGGTCGTAGAATTGGATCGCGTCGGCACCGAGGCGAGCGGTCAAGAACTTCAAGTCCTGCTCGAGGCGCGCGGCTGTCGGAAGCGCCGTCTTGCCCTGGAACATGCCCGCGACGCCGCAGAACGTGCACCGGAAGCGGCAGCCGAGAGCGGCCTGATATCCCGCCGTACGGCGGCCGAGATACGTCGTCGGCAGATACTGACGAGGGTGCTCGAGACGCTCGAAGGGCAGGCGCGATGCGAGGCTCGCGGCAGAGAATGGGCGAGCGGGGTTGTGAACGATGCTCGCTTCGCGACGCCAGGAGAGGCCTGCGATCGAGGGGAACGCGTCGTGATCCCGATCGAGGACCGCTTGCAGTACGCTCGCCAGCGTCTCCTCGCCCTGGCCGCGCACGACGAAGTCCACGTAAGGTGATCGCAGCGCCGCCTCCGGACAGTTCGTCGGAAACGCACCGCCCCAGATGATGGGTACCGTCGGCGCGCGCTCACGGATGGCGCGGGATGCAGCAATCGCGGCGCGCAGCTGCGGACCGCCCATCACCGTCATCCCCACTGCCTCGACCGGCGTTTCGTTGATGAGCCGGACGGCCGTCGAGGCGTACTCGCGATCGACGTTGCCGTCGAGCAGAACGACCTCGAACCGCTCCTCGAGCGCCCTGCATAAACTCAGGATGGCGAGCGGAAAGCGCGCATTGCGTCGCGGCGTGATCGTCGGATTGATGAGCAGGATGCGCCGCCTACCGCGCGCGCGCGACAGATCGCCGGCATGCGCCATCGCGCCCGCACCGTTCATTGCATGTCTCCGATCGCTCGCTCGTCGGGCTGGTCCGAGCGGCGGCGCACCCTGAATAAGCTCAAGCGCTCGTTGAGAAACTCGCGCCGCGCCCGGAGCGTGATCACGAACCCTGTGTCCGAGAGCGGGCGCAGGTATCCGGCCGCATCGCCGAACGTCGAGAGGAGCAGCAGAGCCGACCCCGAGGGCGAGAGGTGATCGTCCAGCCCGGCGGCGAATCGCTCCGCCACGTCCAGCGAACGCCAGGCGAGATCCGCCTCATCGCGTGGCCGACCGCGCACGAAGGGGGGATTGAAAAGAATGAGGTCGAAGCGCCGTCCGCTGATCGGACCGTACAGATCGCCCAGCAGTACCTCGACTTTGTCCTCGAGATCGCTGAGGACGACGTTGATGTACGCGCAGTGCACAGCTGCACGGCTCAGGTCGACTGCGGCCACACTGCTCGCACGTCGCGCCGCGACGACGGCGCAGATACCGCTGCCCGTGCCGAGGTCGAGAACGTCGGCCCCATTGAGCAGAGGGTCGCTTTGCAAGGCGCGAGCGAAGAACGCACCGGTTCGCATGAGCCGCGGATGAAGCACGCCGGGCATCACGACCAGCGTCTCGCCGGCGATACGCTCGAGCACCGGCCGCTCGAGCCGCTTGCGGTTGAGCCCGCGCAGAAGCGAGTGCTGCAG
>JBOHZR010000302.1:0-1725 GCA_050738595.1 Steroidobacteraceae bacterium
CGCAGTCACACTGCGGGAAGAGCTCCGTCACGATCCGTGATGGATCGACCCCCGAGACCATCACCGTCCGTGATCACGAACGAGCAGTTCTCCCTCAAATAGCGTGGCCGTGCTCACTTATACGGCAGCGGGCCGGGAGAGTCCAAGGCAGATGCTATTCTCGATAAAATATATTATCAATACTAAGACCCCTCTACCCCGCGTGCACCACCTGCCTATGACTATCTACAGGTGCCTGCGTTTGCGACGCGAAAGGCCGAGTGCGGCAAAGCCGAGCCCGATGAGACACAGCGTGGAGGGCTCCGGAACGGCGGTTGTCGTATTGGTCGTGAAATTGACATCCGGAAGCCATACCGAGGAATGCTCCGACTCGGTGTCGTTGTGGACGTAATAGGTCAACGCTACGGGAGCTCCGTAGTCGCCCGGCTCGGCTGGAATCTGTGCGAAGTACAAGTCGTCAGGCGTGAAATCCGAAAGCGGCTGGCTCCACAATACGCCGCTAGGTCCATAGATCGAGAGGCTGTCACCAGGCGCTGCACTACTGATGACGAATGGGACGAACTCTGTCGCGTCAAATGATGGCGTCAGGAAGCTCAGATATGCCGGTGATGCCGTGGTGAGCACCCAGCCGTCGATGACGTCTAGCGATCCCCTAACCCCACCCGCGTCCTCCGCGGGGATCTCCTCGAGCTCGCAACCAGCCCTACCGCTTTCCACGTCGATGTACGGTATGGATCCTGTTGGGCAGTCCGGGGATACCAGTGGCTTGTGCGGATCAGGAACCGGCGTCGCGTCCTGCCCAGTAAGCTCGGGATTCGGATTGAGATTGCTGGGCGCCGGCGGTGGATGTTCAATCTCCGATTCGATGAAGCCCAGTAAGAGACTCGGGGTCAGTAGATTGAAAGGTCGCTCCGATCGGTGCATCCGCGGTGTTATCGAAGAGAGTCGCATCGACGACTTCGCAATCATCGCCGTAGCCCGACCCGAGTTTTGGATTCATCTGTTTGTACAGATTCTCGACGGTAAAGCCGTTGGTATCGACGCGGTGAGTAGAGGAACGAGCGCAGCGAGTGAGCAACGGAGCGCCTTGGCCGCGATGACCGGCGTGGCACAATCGGACGAGAGGCAAGCCCGCCCCTCCTACCATTCTGCGATTCTGAGCGCGAGAATCCCGCAGTGCCCTCAGAGCGGCGGGTTTTCGGCAATGGCCGAGCTAGGGGTCAACCGAGATCGCCCCTCTAATGACTTCCTGCGCGGCCGCTTTTGTCAGTCGCCCCGAAAAACGCCGCAAGCCGCGCAGCGGCGTCATTCACCGGCAGGCCACCAGAGCAACAGAACGAACGAACCCTCGCCGCATTTGGCCGGGCGCTGCGCGAGTCTCATCCCCTCAGGCAATCTCGCTCACGCTGGCCGGCATTCAGACGAGCGCTGCGCCCCCTGACGATATGCCACGCCCCGTCGACTCTCTACCGCCGAATCCCGGCCACCCCCTCGATCGCCGCGGCCTCGCGAATGTGCCGCCGAATGCGCGCTCGACGTTACTCGGCGCTTGATAGGTCGAGAGAATCTATCGCATCCGACCAGTCGCGGCGCCTCTGACTAGCCTTGATGTCCACACCGGGGCGTGGGCCTAACAATAGCATCAGCCGAAGGAGATTTTGAGCTTTCGGCCGCCCCACCACGGCACGGCGATTTCGGTGTTTTGGAAGCCGGCGGCCAGCAGCA
>JBOHZR010000303.1:0-12626 GCA_050738595.1 Steroidobacteraceae bacterium
CACCCCATGCGAGTCCCCCTGCCCGACTCCGGGAATTCATCTTACATGACGGCCGACCCCGTCGAGCTCCAGCGCGGTGACCTCGAAACGCAAGCGCGACGCTTTGGTCCACGCTCTCGGTGTGCGAACCCTTGCGGACAAGTGAAGAACCGCCGGAAGGACGCTGCCGGAGCGAGCACTGTATTATGTCAACAAACGGACACTTGCACCGAACTCCTCGCTCATTTATCTAAGATTGCGCACAACCAGTCACTCGAGCGCACGTCTACGACTCAAGATCACGCAGCGGAGGCAGACCGCATCCACATCCCGCTCGAGGGGCGCCGATTCGGCGCCTACCGGCTGCTCGCGGAGATCGGCGGCGGAGGCATGGGCCAGGTCTACCGGGCGGTGCGCGCGGACGACGAGTACCGACAGGAGGTCGCTATCAAGGTCGTGCGTGCGGGCATCGACTCGGAGTTCGTCGCGATGCGCTTGCGCGCCGAGCGGCAGATCCTCGCAACCCTCGCGCATCACAACATTGCGCGGCTGCTCGACGGCGGCACCACCGAGGAGGGCGTGCCGTACATCGTCATGGAGCTGGTCGATGGCGCGCCCATCACCCGGTACTGCGCAGCGCGGCAACTCGATGTGCGCGCGCGGCTGGAGCTGTTCCTCGATGTGTGCTCGGCGGTGCAATACGCGCATCAGCGCATGGTGATCCACAGGGATTTGAAGCCAAGCAACATTCTCGTGACGCCGGAGGGTACCCCGAAGCTGCTCGACTTCGGAATCGCGAAAGCACTGGAGCCGGGGATCATCCCGTTGCCCGCGGACGTGACGATCAGCACCCAGCGGATCCTGACACCCGAGTATGCAAGCCCCGAGCAGATGCGGGGCGAGCCGGTCACCGCGGCAAGCGATGTCTACTCGCTCGGGATCATTCTTTACGAGCTGCTGACCGGGGCCAGGCCCTATCGAAGCACCGATCACCTCACGCGCGACGTAGCGAAGGCAGTGCTCGAGCCGGCGCTCAGAAAGCCGAGCGCCGCGGTCCGCCAGCGCACAGGATTCTCGAGCCATGCCTTATCGCTCCCATGGCGCACGCGCGCATCGGGCGAGCGCGCGAGCGGCAGCGCGATCGCGGAGGGCTCACCGGAGAAGTTGAGCCGCCGCCTCCGCGGCGATCTCGACAACATCGTATCGATGGCGCTGACGCGCGAGCCCGAGCAGCGCTATGGGACGGTCGAGCAGCTCGCCGAGGACATTCGCCGTCATCTCACGCACCTGCCCATCGCCGCGCGTGCCCCGACGATCCGCTATCGCGCCGCCCGGTTCGTCGCGCGGCACACGCTCGCCGTTGCGGCCACCGCGCTCGTTGCCGCAGCGCTCGTCGGGGGCATCGTCATGACTAGTCGCGAGGCGCGCATCGCGGAGCACCAGCGAGCGCTCGCGGAGCAGCGCTTCGACGATGTTCGCCGGCTCGCCGGTACGTTGATCTTCCAGATTCACGATTCGATCCGCGACCTGCCGGGCGCGGAGCGAAGCCGGCAGCTGCTGATCAGCACCGCGTTGCATTACCTCGATGGTCTCTCCCGGGAGACCTCGGGCAATCCCAGCCTGCAGCGCCAGCTCGCGGCCGCCTATCTGCGCCTCGGAGATCTGCAGGGACGCGCGCGCGAGGCGAACGAAGGCGACTACGCCGGCGCGCTCGCGAGTTTTCGCCGCGCTCAAGCGCTGCTTCAGGCCGCGCTCGCGCAAGCGCCGCGCAACCCTGACGTGCAGCGCGACCTGATCGTTGCATGCGGGAAATTGAGCGATCTCATGTGGGCCCGGAACGACGCTGCGGGTGCCCTGGCGTACTCCCGGCAAACCGTGACGCGAAGCGTGGCGCTCGAAGCTGAGGCTCCGGCCAATCGGGACTACCGCTACTTCCACGCGGCGAGCCTGCTCGACCACGGCTACAAGCTGTTCGAGATCCGCGGCGATCTCGCCGGCGCCGCCGGCGAGATGCGCCAGTCGATCAGGATGCTGGAATCGCTTCATGCCTCCGGCCCGAACGATCCACGCGTCGTGCGCACTCTGACGCTCGGCTACAGCCGCCTCGGAGAGCTTCTCGCGTACCGCAACGATCCCGCAGCCCTCTCCGAATACGAGCAGGAGCTTCGACTGATTCGGGCGCTCACGCGCGCCGCGCCACACAATGCGGATCTCGCGCACCTGCAAGCGTTCGCAGAGAACGACTTGGCCGATGCGCTCGCCGGCATGGGGCATCTCGATGAGGCGGCGCAGCACTATCAGACCGCGCTCGCGTCCTTTCGCTCGCTCTCCGCTTCCGATCCCCGGATTGCCGAGTACCACTGGGATCAAGGACAGGTGCTCTCGAGCCTCGCCGACCTCGCCGGCCGTAGGCAGGACCCGCACGGCGCCATCATGCTGCTCCGCCAGGCGCTCGCGGCGATGAACGCGACGACGGCGGGCGCCGCGAGCGACTCCAATTTTCGCATCGTGCGCGCGCATGCGGAATCGCTGCTCGGCGATCAGTACGCGGCGCTCGCCTCCGGCGCGCAGCGGGGCCGCGCCACACAGCTCGAGGACTGGCGCACGGCGAAGGCATGGTACGAGAAGGCGCTCGCGGGCGATCGCGCGCTGAGCCTCGCCTGGTTCGAGGCGCGCATCGGGGCGGAGGCGATCGCACGGAAGATTCGGCGGTGCGATGACGCACTGTCCGCGTGAATCCGCCAGGCCGTGACTCTGCTCGCCCGGCTCGTCGAGGCCTCCCAACGCGTCGCGGCGACTCCGTCCCGTCTCGAGAAGATACGCGAGCTGGCAGCATGCCTTGCCGCGCTTTCGCCTCAGGAAATCACTGCTGCCGTGCACTATCTCTCGGGCGAGCTGTCGCAAGGCCGGATAGGCATTGGATATTCGATGCTGGGCAACGCGGCCTCCGCGGGCGCTGCGGAGGCGCAAGTGCTCGCACCGACGCTCGCGATCACCGAGGTCGATCAGGCGCTCGGTGCGATCGACGCGCTCAGCGGCTCCGGCTCGACGGGACGACGGACCGAACGCCTGCGCACCCTGTTCTGGCGCACGACCCCCGCCGAGCAGGAGTTTCTCGTGCGCCTCCTTGCCGGAGAGCTGCGCCAGGGGGCGCTCACCGGTGTGATGGCCGATGCCGTGGCGGCCGCGGCGCACCTGCCCATCGAGCCGGTGCGCCGTGCGGCGATGTACGCCCCGAATCTCGCCGCGGTGGCATTCGCCGCGCTGACCGGGGGCGCCGAGGCTCTCGATCGCTTCCAGCTCGCGCTCTTCTCACCCGTGGCGCCAATGCTCGCGCAGTCGGCGGTGGACGTGGGTGAGGCGCTCCATGAGCTCGGCGAGGCGGCTTTCGAGTACAAGCTCGACGGCGCACGCATCCAAGCGCACAAGGCGGGTGAGGAAGTCCGGCTCTATACGCGCACGCTCAATGAGGTGACGGCGGCGCTGCCGGAGATCGTCGAGAGCGTGCGGGGGCTCGGGAGCCGCGTGATCGTGCTCGATGGGGAGGCGATCGCGCTCGATGCCGCGGGCCATCCTCACCCCTTTCAAATCACGATGCGCCGCTTCGGCCGCAAGCTCGACGTCGAGGCCGTGCGAGCGGGACTGCCGATCCGCGCGTTCTTCTTCGACTGTCTGCGGCTCGAGGATAGCAGCATCGCGGACCGTTCCCTCGAAGAGCGTCACGAGGCGCTCGCCGCCGCCGTCCCGCCGGAGCTGCGCGTGCCGCGGCTCGTGACCTCCTCCGAGCCGCAGGCGTGCGCGTTCTACGAGGCAGCACTCGCCGCGGGCCACGAAGGCGTGATCGCGAAATCACTCACCGCTCCCTACGAGGCCGGCAATCGGGGGGCGAGCTGGCTGAAGGTGAAGCGCGTCCACACGCTCGATCTGCTCGTGCTCGCCGCTGAGTGGGGTCACGGGCGGCGCACGGGCAAGCTCTCCAATCTTCACCTCGGCGCGCGCGATCCAGCCACGGGCGAATACGTGATGCTGGGCAAGACGTTCAAAGGGCTCACCGATGCGCTGCTCGAGTGGCAGACACAGGAGCTCCTCGCGCGCGAAACGCATCGCGACCGCTGGACCGTCTACGTCCGGCCGGAGCTCGTGGTCGAGATCGCCTTCAGCGATCTACAGGCGAGCCGGCGCTACCCCGGCGGGCTCGCGCTCAGACTCGCGCGTGTGAAGCGCTACCGCGCAGACAAGCCCTCGGAGGAGGCGGACACGATGCAGACGGTGCGCAAGCTTTACGCGGCGCAGAGGCCTGTTGGCGGGGCGTGATGACGGCGCCGGTCCGGCTCTCCGCAAGGCCGAAGAGCGATCTGCGACGACCTTCCGCTGAGTGCCCTCAGCAGTCCTTCGCAATGGCCGCTTTGCGGCGATTAGATTAGGGAGAGCCCCGCGTCTACAACAGCGTGCAGCCGCGGTTCCACGACACATCCGCAACGATTCCCTCGGCGTTGCTGCGCGCCGTCACCCTGCAGCGGTCGAACTGCCACGTCGAAAGCGTTTCGTCGGTCGTAACCTGCTCCCGATCGGGTGGTCCGAGCTGCGACTCCAGACCCGCAAGCGGTTGGCCAACGTAGGTCTGAGCGATCTGCGCAGGACCGTCAGGAGCGACGACGCCGATGGACGCACATGCGGTGATCGAGAGTACGATCATCATGAGGATCGCACGTTGGTAGTTCGCCGGCGTGAGTGGAGTTTTCCTGAGCGACGGCTTCATGCGCCAGCTCGTGTATGCCCCGAGGCCCATTGCTCTTCTGTCGTTGGCTATGGAGTCCACGTGACTCCGATTGAGAGCAGAGCGGGATTACCGAATTTCGAATCCAGCGTTACGTACTCCGCCCGCACCGCGAACGAACCAAAGTGGACTTGGAGTCCGCCGCCGTAGGCGAGATAAGTCTCGTGACTCGTGAAAGTGCTCATCGGCGGTCCGACCATTGGACAACTCGTGCCAGCACAGACGAGGTGGGAATAAATCACGGAATAATGGGCGGAGGTCCAGGTCTGCGCTGCACCCACTTTTCCGAACAGATCGAGCCAGGGGCTCTGCCACGGAAGAGGTAGGTATCCAACCGCGAATGCCGCCACGGCGCGGCTCTGCTGCTCGCCACCGTAGAGGATGTCGGGCTGCTCCCCCGCCACCGTCAACCCGCTGCACACCGCCGGAGACGAAGGACCGAGACGAGTGTGGCCGAAATCCAAGTACTGGACCTCGGCACCCATCCATGGGATTGGGCGGATGCCGCCAAATGCGTCCCACCCGAGCTGATGTCCACTGGCGGAACAACCGACGAAAGCGCCCGGAACGGTACCCTGAGGTGTGGCATCACCCAAGCCGGCGCCGACGTAGAATCCAAGGGGACTCCATCCGGACTGCGCATTTGCCGCGCCGGCGCAAGCCATCAAGCTGATCGTTGCGAGAAGCGCTCGGGATTGACGAGCCATCCTAGTCTCCGTGCCAGTGATCAACGGAGAGAAAGCCTACCGAAACGCATACGCCCAAGCTACTTAACGTTGTTTAATCGAGCGTTAATGTCGAGAGCCATTGGCGCTCGTCGGTGATCCAGGTCACAGCGATCGGCACCGCTGGGTGCCGCAAACGCGCGTACAGTGCGTCGGACGTCAAGAGAACCGCACTTCGGGCATCAAGGTATGAGACCGCAGCTTCGTCATCGCCGGCAATTCCTTTGCCACGATGCCAGCCCCCGCGCCGTATCGCAGGATGTATTTGCGCTCGCGGATCATCAGCGCGACGGCCGGTTTGCGGAAGGCTACCGCGCGTCGTGGGCAGGCAGTGGCCGACAGTGCTTATCCGCGATCATCGATATCGCGCTGCAGCCTGCGAGCCCCTCGTATGTTGGCTAAGCTGAGTACGAGCCCGATGACTGTCATAACGCAGCCGAATGTCAGCAGCGGTCCGGCGCTCGCGGGCCTTGCCTGAACGAACCCCGCCAGAATGACCCAGATTGAGATCATGATCGGGGCAACGATCCAGCGCCAGATGGAGCGCAGGAGATCTCGGCGGCGTTGCAGCTCGGCGATGTGAAAGGCGCGCAGCGAGGCACCAGTGGAAGCGTCACTGGGCCGGGTCGCGGCGTATTTACGCAGCTGGAACGCCGCGATGATGGCGGAGACGATGATCAACAACTTCGTCACTCCCGGCAGCTGGCGCAGCCGGGCGGCGACCGCCTCGACGTTACGGCTCACGAGTATCGAGAGCATTCGGCCGCTGCGACGTACACTTACAACTCCGTCTATCCGGCCGACGTCGCTCGGCGGCTCGTCCAAGCACACGAGGCTGAGCCGTTGGTAGTGCATCTTGAGGTCATCGAGTCCTCCGCACACCAGCATCTTGCCGCCGTCGATGATCGCGACATGATCGGCAATTTGCTCCACGTCTGGGAGCTGGTGCGAGGAGAAGAAGATCGTCGTGGCCTGCTCGGCAGCGATGGCAACGAGTCCCCGCGCCTATGCCGTCAATTGACCGTCAGGGCGATGATCGTCGTGTGTGAGACGGCGGTTGGGCTCGAGGCACTCGCCGTGACCGTGACAGCGACCGTGCTCGTGCTGCTCGAGGAGCTCGACGAGCTCGAGCTGGAGGAGCTCGAACTGCTGCCTGTGCTATGACTGGATCCGCCGCCGCAGGCCATGAGCAGTGTCCCGCAGAGCACGCCCGCGAGCGCGACCGCGGCAAGGTTCGCACCAGACGTGCGCGAATGCGGCAGATCGTCTTTGCGGCGCCGGACCAGAACGAGGAGACCGAAGGAGGCGAGCGCGGCGCCCGATCCCCAGAGCCACAGCGTCGCCGACTGGGCCGTGGTCGTAATGGTGAGCGTCGTGCTGACGGGCGCCCCGTTGGGAGTGACCGTGCTCGGAGAGAAACCACAGGTTGCGCCGACCGCCAGACCGCTGCAGCTGAACGAGACGGTCTCATCGAAGCCGCCGCTCGGGGTGATCGTGATCGTGCTCGTTGCGGACTGGCCCGCGGTGACCACGAGCGACGCGGGACTTGCGCCGACTGCGAAATCGCCTGCGCCGGCCGAGGAGTTCGAGCCGTAGCGGTTCACCAGCAGGACGTTGCTCGCGAGAAGGTCGGCGCCGGCCGCACCGCTGAAGTGGCCTGCGAAGGCCGGGCCCCAACCCTCGAGATAGATGCTGTGCAGCGGTGCGGGCGTGCCGTTGACGCTCCCGACCTGCAACGTGCCATCGCCCTTGCCGAGGAAGATACCGCTGTCCGGCGCGCCTTCCGGCCCGGTGACCGCCACATCGAGCTTCCCGTCGCCGTTGAAATCACCGACGGCCAGCCCCTCGCCGAGGGGGGCCCCGTAGCCGGTCGCGTACTGAGTGATCACCGGCGATTTGAAAGTGCCGTCGCCGTTACCGAGCGCGATCGCGACTTCGATCGCATGGGTGCTCGAGGAGGAGCCCAGCTCGACGATGTCGAGCTTGCCGTCACCATTCATATCGGCGAGCACGATCGGGGTAAGCGTCTCACCCGAGCCCCCGACGGGATTGTCCGCAACCGTGAGCGTGGTGGCGGCATCGAACGTGCAGTCGCCCTTGCCGAGCATCAGCTCGACGCTGTTGACGGTCGTGTTATTGCCGTTGGGAGCCGCATTGAACAGGATGAGGTCCGGGAAAGCGTCGCCGTTCACATCGCCGATCTGTGCGACGCTCAGGGACTCGGGGGGCGGTGTAGTCGCGCCCTGGTAGTAGACGCTGGTCCTTCGGCGCCTGGAACGTCCCGTCCCCGTTGCCGAGCTGCACGGCGAGTCCGAGATAGTATCCGACGATCGCGCCGTTGCTGTAGGCCGAATCGGAGTAGTTGTAGATCAGGTCCATCCTGCCGTCGTGATTGAAGTCGGCAAGCTGAATGTTGGAGATCGCCTCGTCGTAGTCGAAGTCGCCGGCCGGCACGAAGCTCGGCGCGGGGGTGAAGGTGGGTGTAGCGAAGCTGCCGTCGCCTTTCCCGAGCGCAACGGCGACGCCGACCGAGGCTTCGCCGTCGGCCGCGTACACCAGGTCGGGAATCCCGTCGCCGTTCACGTCGGCGAGCGCGTACGAACCACCTGGGTCGGCCTCGCATTGGGTGCCGTTGCAGGTGAAAGTCGCCGCAAGGGTAGCGCCGACCGAGAACCCGCCCTTCCCATCGCCGAGATACGGGATGAAGCTGGTCGCACCGCCGCTGGTGCTGAAACTCACCACGTCGAGATTGCCGTCGCCGTTGAGATCCGCGATGTTGGCGCCGTTATACTCGAAGCTCTCGAAGGGTGCCCCGACGAAGGTGCCGTCGCCCGTGCCCGTGATGGCGTAGGCCTGGTTGGCGTTGAAATCGTCGCCGAAGAACATGCCCCCCTCGGCGAGGCCGGCGTAGAGGTCTGCGTTACCGTCGCCGTCGAGATCGCTCGCGTTGAGATAGCCGAAGCTCTGGGACGTGGTCGCGTAGGCGGCCCCACGGGTGAAGGTGCCGGCGCCGTTTCCAAGGTACACAGTGATGGCCGTGCCATCATCGATCGCCACATCGAGCTTGCCGTCGTTGTTGAAATCCCCGGCCGTGAGGGAGATGCCATAGTGCGAGAGTGCCGTCGGTGGCAGCGTGAACCCGGTGATCGGGGTGGCGAACATACCATCGCCATTGTTGAGAAACACGAGACCGCTCGAGGTAATGATGTCCAAGCGCCCGATGCCGCGCACATCCGCGCCGATCATGTTGTGGAACACCGTCGGTGCCATGCCGACTGTCTGTGCGGCATTCAAGGTGCCGTTGCCCTTGCCCGTCAGCACCGAGATGAGCTCCTCGCCCGAGGCGTCGCTCATCTCCGTGGCCGCGACCACATCGTTCTTGCCGTCACCGTTCACGTCGGCGACGAAGGCGGAATCGGTGCGCGTGCCGGTGAGGGGGTAGGAGGTGGGGCTGCTCAAAGTCCCGTCGGCATTTGCTAGCCATACGCTCAAGGCCGTGCCGCCACCGCTGCCGGTGTAAGTGCTGATGCCCACGATGTCGGCCACCCCGTCGCCGTTCAGATCGCCGACCGCGAGGTCGTCGATGCTCGACATCGATGCGTCCGTGTTGAACGAATGCTCGCTCAGGGTGCCCGCGTTGACGGAGCCGTATATGAGCTCATTCACGTCCTGCGTCGGGTCGTATCCCCAAGCAGCAAACATGAGCAGGCTCTGCGCCGTCTCGCCGAGATAGGCGCCGCTTCTCGAGGTGATTCCGAAGGTCGGATCCTGGCAGCCTCGAGGAAAGGCGTCGGCCTGCGTGGTGAGGCCCGCTGCGTCGTGGAGCACCCGTTCGTAGCTCGACTGGGTGTCGGCGATCTGAGTGGAGGGGGGAAAGAGCCCGAAGGTCGCCGTGATGAGCGAGAGCGAGCAGTTGGCCTGGCGCTGGAGGACGAACCCGTCGGAGGGCGAGACAGTCACGATCGTGAGATTGCCCTGAAAGGGAGCGGCAGTCGCCGCAGGTAGCTCCTGATGAGCCTTGCGCGCAAGCAGCAGACTCCCGGCGGCCCTCGCGATGCGTGCCATCCGCTGATCCCAGGACAGGCTCTTCCACGAGCGCTGCGCGCTCGCCCGGTAGGCCTGCCAGATCGCAACGCGCTGCTCGAGGGAGAAGCGTGGATACGCCCGCGCGGCTGCGGCAACGCTGCCGGGAGCCGGATCGGCTTGGCCCGCGAGGGTCGGGGCCATCGCCGCGGAGGCGCTGCCCACGGCATCGCTGCGAACGACGGCCGAGACTCCGAGCAGCGCGAGAAGGCCGGCAAGGGCACACGCGGCGCGGATGGAGCGTCGCCGGGCCGCCGAATTCAAGACAAATGAGATCGCGTGCGACATGCGCCGCGACAGCCCCATGACCTTCATCGAATGACCTCCCCGGCCGGCCCCCGGACGGCGTTGTTTTCAGGAATTTCGGCCGACTTATCGAGTGAGCGAAAGGGGAGAAACATCACGCCTCACCGCGAGGGCCCTCGCGGTGAGCCGCTGCCCATCGGTCAAGCCACAGCGGGCTGTTACAGGGCGATGACGAAGGCGGTCGCCGAGGGTGCGCCGGGATCACTTCTCGGCGAGCACCCTCAGCGCGCGGATGTGCAGAACCGATCCGCGGCGGCCAGGAGCTATTGATCGAGTATAGAAACTGAATCGCCAACGGGCGTCTTGCCCCGCGGCGTGGGTGACATCCACGGAGGTGTTAGGTTCTCGCTGCGAGCGGAACCGCAACGGGCTCGCCGCTTACAGGGATCCACGATGCCGGCATGCCGGATATGCTGTGCTCAGCCATGCACGATTCCGGTCAGTGGAGGCGTGCTCCCGATGTCCAGTTTCCGCTAAGCCTTGTCAGAGCAACGACGTCGAAATCAACAAGATTACCCAAAGGCTCAACGGACTTCTGCAAGCGGGCGATCTGGATTTTGTCGCGCAATTCCCGGCGGTGTACACTCCTCTCGATCACGATGAGTCACGGAGTAACGGCCCACGGGTGCCTCGGCGGCTTGCCTTTGCCGCTCAGCTGAGTGGCCGCCGGGCTGAGAAAGAAGCCAGAAGGGCTTGAGCGATGAGCTTGCCTAAGCTGCCCAAGAAGGTCAGCTTCCCTGAGCTTGAAGTGGCCGCGGAAGGTCTGGACGGCTGTGTACGCGCGCTTGCAAACGGCTTTCCCGATTTGCGTGTGGTTGACCGCGCGAACCTTGAAGTAGGCCGCGCCGTCAGGGGGCGGCTGGGCTCCCGATTTGTCTTCCGTCATGCCGAGCAGGATGACCTCCGGCTCTCGTTGATGAAACTCGTCCATATTTCTAGTGCGAATCATGCGGCGATCGAGCTGATCAGCGCGGGGTACACGCAGGAGGTCGATGTGCTATGGCAGATGATCGACGAGGCCTACAAGGACATCGTCTTGATGATCGGCGCTCCCAAGACCACCGACCAGTGCCGAGTCATCGATGGGACATTTCAGGAGAAGTTCGATAGCCCGGATGAAATCACCTCGCCATCGAAGCGCGACCTTGTCCGACTCGCGCAATCCTCGCAGCCTCGAGCCGATGTGTCTCGGCGCGACCCCGCAGCTATGCAGGACCTCGCTTCCGTAGGCGCGATTCGCGGTGATCCGCGCATCGCGGAGGCGGTCCAAAGCCAAGCAAATTACCTCTACCGTTCGTTGCTCGTGGCGGAACTCATCGCTCGGCGGACGCGCCGCACCGATGTCATGGAGCGGGTTTGCGCGTTGGCCGCAGATTTGGCCCGGATCTCAGGTTGCGATGCGCCGCCGACTGGCCGCTCTGGAGAAGATTGGCCTTGACCGCTCACTGACCGGAACTGGCCGACTGTGGCTTAGAGCTCATTGAGATGGGGTTCCGGAACCTCGCCCAGAGGGTGTTCCGCGAACCACTCCACGAGGCGTGGCATCATGTTCTCAAAGCCAGCCGGTGTATTGATGCTGATGAAGCCGCATTCCTCAATTGCCCGATTTTCGAAATCATGCGGGACGCCACCTGGTATCACCACATAACAGCCGCGCGGGGCCTCAGTCCATTCGCCGTCGATCAATAAGCTGACGGTTCCCGCTAGTACGTAAAAGATGTGGTCATCCGGGTACCTGGACCGCGCGTACGCGGCTCAAGCCACCACTCGGAAATAGAATAACGAGAGTCGGTCTCTTTCCCGTCGGCGAAAAAGACTGCGCGCATACGACCCATCCCGTACCTGCGTCCCTGCGTGGGTCGGACTACCAGGGGCTTTCTGGTCGAGCGTTCCGGCGTGCTCATACTCACCTCGGCAGCAATGGCCGGGCACGTTCTATAGTCTCGCACCCGATACTGGATATTCGCAACGGCTGCTATACGGAAGCGCCGATAGACCCGGCGAGCGACGGCTCCTGGTCCGTCAGACCCGATCTGTAGATAACCCGAGTACATCTGCCGCGCATCGCAGCTGGCTCGTAACCCGGCGCTTCGGGCCGTGATAACGCTCAAATATCGCTTCGTGCGCGCGCAGCGACAGCGAGCCGTCGCGTGTGTAGTACTCGCGAACCCAGCTGAGCAGGAAATCGAGCTTTTCGTCTTGCTCGGCCTTGGACCGGAACTTGTGTGCTTCCCAAGGACGCCCGCGACAGTTCTCGAGGCACTGCTCCATTCCCGGATCCAAGAGGATGAGCAGGGGTGAATGATGGAGCGATATGGCGACAAGCTCGGCGTAGCAGCCCTCGACGATCCAACCGTCATTCGTGGCGCAGAACGCCTCCACGTCTCGCCGAGCATCCATCTCGGCCCGGCCGACGGCAACCTTCTGAGGCTCCCAAGCCACGGTGTCCAGATCGAGCACTGGCCAGCGGCGTTCATCGGCGATCGCCTTCCGGAACCAGAATTTCCGATGATTGCGACTTTCATGCGAGCAATAATGCCAGAGCGGCGGCGCCCGAAGGTCACTCGAGTCTAATTACGCTGGATCACCATGACACGTGTCACGGTCCGCGCACACGCCTATCCGAACTCAGGGCTGTCCCAACGTTATTCGAACAGAATCAGCTGGTTGGCCGATTGAGCGCTTTCCGGCGCCTCGGCGGATCGAGAAAGCAGCGTGTCGAGCGGGGTCTTCTCGAACTGGTTGAGGCTCAAAAT
>JBOHZR010000304.1:0-6517 GCA_050738595.1 Steroidobacteraceae bacterium
ATCGACGTCGATGGCCGGGTCGTATTCGCCATCTGTGATGCGGCGGGGCACGCGATCCTCTACACGCATTCCTACCCCCGCGCCCTTGCGCACATCTCCGGAGAGGACGATGGCCATTCTGTACGCACTTGCCTTTCTCGTTGGGCTTTACGCCCTCGGTGGTTTGATCGCGCTCTGCAGCTTGCCTCGGGAGTAAGCGTGTCATGACCTGGCACACCGGTCTCATTGTGCTTCTGCTGCTCTACGTCGCGATTGCGCTCCTGTGCACGGTGCCCATGACGCGCCCGATCGATCGGCACCTGCTCTTTCGGGGGCGCCTGCTGCGCGCTCACCTGCGCGTGTGGGTGAGCGTGCGCGGCGAGAGGATCGCGGGCCGCCTGGAGCAATTCGAGCACTGGCGCGCCTGCCGCGCCGAGCGGCGCTTCCGTCAGCGCATGCGCCGGTACTGGGAGCGCCATCCGCTTGGCAAGTGGGATCGCACCTGTCGCACCGATGCGCGCGAAGAGCACGAGACGTTCGGCCCCTCGAGATACGCATGAGCGCCGCAATCGATGAAGTCGTCTCGGGGGCGGTCCGCGAGGATCGCAAAGAGGGGCTCGGCGCATCCGATGCGCCCTCTGCGGTCGGGCTCTCGCCCTGGAAAACGCAGTATCAGCTCTTCCGCGAGAAACTGGGTCTTCCCTCCTCGGGCACGAGTGAGGAGGAGCTGCGCGAGAAACTGCACATTCAGATGGGCGAGGCGCTCGAGCCCGTAGCGCTCGCGCAGTTTTGCAAGAAGAGCCGCCTGCAGGTGAGCGAGCGGCAACGCAAGATCGTTGATCCCGCATGGTCGCGCCGCTGGGTGCGAGTGGATGCGCTCTCATCCGATGGCGGCTACGTCGAGGCGAAGTCGACGGGATTTGCCGATCCGGATGAGTGGGGGGATGAGAATGAGGATGGCGCGATCCCCATGCACTATCTCATTCAGGCGCAGCACGGGCTTGCCTGTGGTGGCTTTGCGCACGCCTGGGTCCCGCTCATCATCTCCAACCGCCAGTTCCGGCTCTATCGCGTCAAGCGCGACGAGGAACTGATCCAGCTTCTGACCGAGCGCGAGCGGGCGTTCTGGCAGCTCGTCGAGGCGAAGGAGCCGCCGGCGCCGACGAACCTCGAGGATGTGAAACTGCGCTGGCCCTCTCACAAGCATGGGGAGTTCAAGCGCGCCACCTCCGAGATCGACGCCGCGATGCACCGGCATGCCCAGGTGCGTGATCAGATCAAGACTCTCGCGGGCGAAAAGGAGCAGCTCGAGCTCGCCGTGAAGACGTATCTCGCGGACTGCTCCGAGCTCGTGGCGGTCGAGGGCGCCGGCCTCATCTGTACCTGGCGCCAGGCGAAGGCCTCGCAGGTATTCAACGAGGACAAGTTCGCTCTCGAGCATCCCGACCTCTATCGAACGTATCTCACCGAGCGGCCTGGGAGCCGCAGGTTCCTTAACAAGGTCTAGGAGTTTTTCCATGTCCGAGAATCAGCAACAGAGCAACAGCGCCGGCGCGGAGATCCGCGAGATCGCCCCGAGCGCCACCGACCAGGCGCTCATGACCGCGATCACCAAGGCCGAGTTCGACCAGGCGGTGATCGTCGCGCATGCGCACCGGCGATCCGTCAAGCAGTTCCTCGATGAGTGCATGCAGCTCGCAACGCTCAACGAGCAGATCGCCGATGACTGCATCTATGCACTGCCGCGCAAGGAGGACGGCCAGACGAAGATGATCGAGGGACCCTCGGCGCGGCTCGCGGAGATCGTCGCGCACGCCTGGGGCAACTGCCAGATCGGGGCGCGGGTGGTCGAGGAGGGGCGCGAATTCGTGCGCGCGCAGGGCATCTTCAAGGATCTCGAGAAAAACGTGCACATCACCTACGAGGTGAGCCGGCGCATCGTCAATCGGTACAACAAGCGCTACTCGGCCGACATGATCGGGGTCACGGGCAATGCCGCCTGCTCGATCGCGCTGCGCAATGCGGTGTTCAAGGGCGTGCCGAAGGCCTTCTGGAATCCGATCTACGAGGCGGCGCAGAAGGTGTGCAAGGGCGATGCGAAGACGCTCGTCAATCGACGCTCCGAGGCGCTCGCGTTCCTGCAGAAGCAGGGTGCGACGAAGGAGATGGTGCTCGGGATGCTGGGCCTGAAGGGCGTCGAGGACATCACGCTCGATCACCTGGTGCAGCTGCGTGGCATCGCGACCGCGATCAAGGAGGGCGAGATCACCGTCGAGGAGGCCTTCGCGCCGAAGCAGGAGGAACCGATGCCCTCACGTACCGATGCCGCCAAGGAGGCGCTACGCCAGGGCGCTCCAGCCGGTGCAGCGCCGAAAGCGGGCGATGCGAAATCCCCGGCCGACTCCAAGGCCCAGGACCTCGGTGGCGCGATTCCTCAGTACAGCGCGGAGAAGGCCATCGAGGCATTGCGCGCGGCCAAGTCGAACAAGGATCGCGAGAAGCTCTGCAAGGAGATCGTGAAGGACTTCGCCGACACGAACCGGCCGCTGCCGATCGATGTCGAGGCGGTCAATACCGAGATGCGCGAGGCGCTCACCGAGCGGGAGTCGAAGCTCTAAAACCGTTCAATGGTCACCGGCGCCCCCAGTCAAAGCAGTCGGGCTGCCTCCCGGCTGACAGGCGCTCGGGGCGCTCGGTGACCTCCAGATAGAGTCGAGGACCATGAGAGATTCCAAGCAATACAAGATCGTCGAGCTGAGGGTCGAAGGATTCAAACGGCTGATGGCCGTGACGATCCGGCCGGACGGAAATTTGATCCAGATCACCGGCAAGAATGGCCACGGCAAGAGCAGCACGCTCGATGCCATCTGGGCCGCGGTGGGCGGCAAGGATGCATGCCCAAGCATGCCGATCCGCCACGGGCAGCAGCGCGCGAGGGTTCGCTTGGACCTCGGTGAACTCATCGTCACGCGCACCTTCGCGCTCGCGGCAGACGGGGATTACACGACTTCCGTCGCAGTCGAGAGCCCAGAGGGCGCCAGGTTCCCGAGCGCCCAGCGCATGCTCGATTCGCTCCTCGGGGAGCTCACGTTCGACCCTCTGGAATTCGCCCGCAAGAAGCCGCGCGAGCAGTTCGAGACGCTGCGGCGCTTCGTGCCGGACGTGGACTTCGATGAGATCGAGCGCAAGAACCGCGGCGACTTCGACCGGCGAACGGAGGTCAACCGCCTCGCCAAGCAGGAGCGCGGCGCGGAGCTCTCGATCCTCGTCACCGTCGACACTCCGGAGGAGCCCATCGATGAGGCGGCGCTCGTCGCTCAGCTTGCGAAGGCGAGCGACACGAACGCGGACATCGCGACGCGGCGAGCGAATCGTGAGAGAACGCACGCGGAGATCGAGCGGCTCAATGCGGTAGTCGCCTCCCAGGAGGAGCGCGCGCAGGAGCAAGTCAACCAGCTCATCGAACGGCTGAGCAGGAAAGTCGCCGAGTACGAGGCGGAGATCGAGCGCATCCGCGCCAAGATCACCACGGCGCGCGAGCAGTGCAAGATGGAAATCGAGGGAGTGTGCATGAAGACCGCCGGGGAGGCGCTCGATGCCTCCAACGAAGCGAAGGACCTGCAGGGGAGGCTCGACGCAGCCGGAGCGCTCCCGGAGCCCGTCGACGTGGCCGCACTCTCCCAGCGCATCGAGACCGCGCGCAAGGCGAACGCGAGCGTGCGGCTCCTGCAGGAGCGCAAGAAGCACGAACAGCTCGCCGAGCACCTCGAGGGTGAGTCCGAGCGTCTCACCGCCGCGATCGAGGCGCGCAACGCCGACAAGGCCGCGAAGATCGCCGCGGCGGCCATGCCGGTCCCGGGCGTCGGATTCGGCGACGGCATCGTGACACTGCGCAGCGTGCCCTTCTCGCAGGCCTCCTCCGCCGAGCAGCTCCGCGCCTCGGTTGCGATCGCCATGGCGCTGAATCCGCGCCTCAAAGTCGTTCTCATCCGGGACGGCTCCCTGCTCGATGAGGACTCGCTCGAGCTCATCGCGAAGATGGCCGATGAGAGCGGGTGTCAGGTGTGGTGTGAGCGCGTGGACTCCTCGGGCCGCATCGGATTCGTGATCGAGGATGGGCAGGTGAAGGCCGCGCCGGCGCCGGCAGAGCAACCCTCTGGAGCCGCCGCATGACCTGCGCCATCGCGCTCGATACGGAGACGACCGACCTCACCGATCCGGACGTGATCGAGCTCGCCGCGACGGCGCCGATCGCAGCCCCCGACGTCGACCTCCTCGGCATCGAGCGCCGCACGCACCGCTTCAAACCGAGGAAGCCCATCTCCCTCGGTGCGCTCGCGACGCACCACATCCTCGAATCCGACCTCGAGGGCTGCGAGCCCTGGACGGGTTCCTGGGCAATTCCTGAGGGCGTGACGTACGTCGTGGCCCACAACGCCGACTTTGATTGGAAAGCCATCGGCTCCCCGCACGTCGCGCGGATCTGCACGCTGGCGCTCTCCCGTTCGCTCTGGCCGGACCTCGACTCGCACTCCCTCGGGGCCATGACCTATTTCCTGCAGGGCCGCGATGCCCTGACGCGCGAACTGCTGCGCGGGGCGCACAGCGCCTCGACGGACCTCATCCTCTGCATGCACCTGCTGCGCTCGATCCTCAAGATGCTGCCTGCGACTCAGAGCTGGCATCAGCTCTGGGTCGCAAGCGAGCGGGCTCGCCTGCCGAAGTTCTTGACGTTCGGCAAGTACGGGCCGCACAGCGACTGGGCCAAAGCGAGCGGGTTCACCAAGGGCATGCCGATCGGGGAGCTGCAGCACCGCGACCCGGGTTACCTCAGTTGGTTGCTGGGCGGCAGGTGCGACGTCGTGAACGAGGACCTGTATTTGCAGAAGGCATTGCGGGGAGAAGCGGCGTGAGAAAAAGTTGTTCGATCCTACGATGCCTAAAGGGCGGCGCACGGCTGCGGTGGGCGTTCCGCAAGCGCCATGAAAACGGACTCGCTGGGTGCTTCGTGCGTATCGGACGCAGAATCGCGATCAACGTGCCGAAGTTCCACGAGCTCGCCGCTCGGAACGTTGCCTGAATGTAAGCGACGGAGAGAGATGCCATGAGTATCGAAGATGATCCGGTCTTCCCGCTGCCAAACGCGACGGAAAACGACGTACTCTACTTTAATACCTGGGGGCTTTCAAAGCTGGAACTCTTTGCGGGCCTAGCTCTCGCCGGATACCTCGCTCGTGGCCTGAGTATCGGTCCAGATCATCCTCTGGAGCCATCAGCAGTTAAATGGGCCGTTAAGGCCGCAGAGGAACTCTGCAAAGAGCTATTGCATACAAGCGAACCAGATGAGAGCCAATAAAATGAACGGTTCATCCAACCTATCCGTCTCCGTCGAATTGATCACGCCCCAGCTAGCGCACGAACTCTTGGAAGCATCCCAGAGTCTGCGTAACAGGGAAATAAAAGGCGATCACGTTCACGCCCTCGCCGCAGCGATGCGGGAGTCTCGATTTCACACCAACGGGGAAAGTATCGTCATCGACGAGGAGGGTCGGGTGCTCGATGGGCAGCATAGGCTGCTCGCCATCATCGAAGCTCAAGTGACAGTCGAACTTATCGTGGTGCGCGGCGTGCCACCCTCCGTCATAGATTCGATCGATACGGGCCGCGGCCGTTCTGCCGCGGACGTTATCCATATGGCTGGGTTTAGACGTGCTCCGCGCCTCGCGTCGGCTGCACGCGATCTGTATTTTTTCCTGAGAGGCACGTTCACCGGCGGCCCGAGCGGGAGTCGCTCCGATGGGACGCGAGATGTCTCCCCATCGAACGAACAGATCCATGAGTTGATTCAGCGAACGCCTGATCTTGTCTCGGCAGTGGATCAGGCTTCCGATGCGTATCCCAACGTGTGTAAGTGGGTCGAAGGGGGCAGGACGGCGTTTTGGTTTTTCGCCCTGTCGAATATTTCGCGAGACAACGCAGCGGAGTTCTTTGGATCGCTAGAGAGCGGCGCGAACCTGCCGGAGTCTCATCCCGTCCTCTTATTGAGACAGGCGCTGATTGAAAACGCGAGCAGTCGCAGAAAGAGACCGAAGAGCGATCTGGCGGCTTTTACTATCAAGGCCTGGAACGCCTTTCACTCCGGGGCAACCTTCAAAATGTTGAAGCATAGCCGCCGTGATCGTTTCCCGATCGTGGATGGCCGGGAGAGCATTACGGGCGCGGCGGAGGGTAGCGATCGTGCTGCCATTTGACGATTTGCGGCCACTCGGTAAGCGCGGTCGGCCTCTGAAGAAACGGCCAATGATTTCCTCCATCACGCCCGAACGCGCCGAGCGCGAGCGTCAACGTCTACTGAGCGATCACCCGGGGTGCTGGGAATGCTGCTGCCCTGCCGGCAAGACGCCGTACTTGATGGTGCACACGATGTACGGATACCCGCACCCGTGTCTGGTTTGCATCACATGCGTCCCGCGAGTTCAACGCCGGACGGGAAAGCGCCACCGATGGTTCTCGCCGCAAGGAGATGATGGTAAATGAG
>JBOHZR010000305.1:0-17095 GCA_050738595.1 Steroidobacteraceae bacterium
ATGCGGGGGCACGCAGATCAGCCGCTGGTCAGGCGAGCTGCGCGCGCAGCGAGCGAAGCCGCCTGCGCTGCAACTTCAGCCGCCGCTCGATCTCACGCAGACGCTGCTGAAGGCGCGTCTGTTCCCAGTGTTCGATCGCGGCGCGCTTCTTCTCCTCGAGCCACTGCTCCTTGATGTGCGTCCAGTCGCCCACTGCGGCGACGAACACCTCGTACTCCTGCGCAATGCGGTGGCGCAGGTGCTCGATGTGCGCGCGCGCGCGGGCGGCCGCCGGCATTCGTTCGAGCTGCGCCTGGGCTCGGCGGAATTGCATGGTGATCAGGGCGCGCTGGATCTGGAAGGCGGGCGTGCGCTTCAGGCGACGCGTGAGCCCGACGCACGCGAGGCTCGCAATCAGCCATTTGGTCGGGTCCCACTGCCACCAGCGCACACCGTTGCGGTAGTCGTGGGCGAAGATGTGGTGGAAGTTGTGATAACCCTCGCCGTGCGTGACGAGCGCGAGGATCGGGTTGTCGCGCGCGGAGCTGTCGTCCGTATAAGGCCGGCTGCCCCACATGTGCGCGAGCGAATTGATGAAAAACGTGAAGTGGTGACTCAGCAGGAGCCGCAAGACTCCGGCGAGCAGGAACGTTCCCCACACATCACCGACGAGCCACCCCGCGCCGAGGGGAATGCCGACGTTCGTCGCGGTGGTGAGCAGCCCGTAATGGCGGTGCTGGAATGCGAGCAGCCGATCGCGCTTCAAGTCCGGAATGTTCGAGAAGTCCTCGAGCCCGCTCGGATACTCGCGCAGCATCCAGCCGATGTGCGAGAACCAGAAGCCACGGCCGGCCGAGTAGGGGTCGCGCTCGTCGTCGTCCACGTAGAGATGGTGGCGGCGATGCCCACTGCACCAGGCGAGCGCGCTGTTCTGCAGCGCCATCGTGCCGAAAATCAGATAGAAGACCCTGACGATGACGTGCGCGTCGTAAGCACGGTGGGCCCAGAGGCGATGGTAGCCCCCGGTGATCGACACGCCGTTCGCTGCGAGCAACACGGCGAACAGCGCCCACTCGATGCCCGTGAAACCGTGCGTCAGCCCGCGCCACGGCACGAGCACCACAGCCGCGGCCAAGCTCAGGGTGAAGATGAGGACATTGACCGGAATGAGAGGTGGCTTCCTGGGCATCTCGGGTGTGGCTCTAGGAGACATATCTTCGGAAGGAAACCATAGCACGAACGCCGGGATTCTCAACGTGATACGCATCCGGCGGCCATTCGGCCGCCGAGGTTCCGGCCACGCAGCGGTCATGCATCCTCGAGGGCGCGGCGTGCACGCGCCGGTTCCGTCGCGCCGCCGGCGCGCGTTATAGTCGCGCTCGCCGCAAGCCACTGCCCACCGGCGAAAGAGGTCCGCCATGATCACGGTCACCGTGCTCTATCCGAATCAGGACGGCGCGCGATTCGATATGAGCTATTACCTCGGACAGCACATCCCGATGGTCAAGAAATTACTGGGATCCGCTCTGAAAGGGGTCATCGTCGAGCAGGGCGTGAGCGGCGGCGCGCCGGGAACCAAACCGGCCTATGCCGTGCTGTGCCATCTGCGGTTCGACTCTGCCGAGGCGTTCCAGGCCGCGTTCGCGGCGCACAGTGCGCAAGTGGCGGCCGACGTGCCCAACTATGCGAGCGCGGCTCCCGTCATCCAGCTGAGCGAAGTCAAGCTGTCCTGAGAGCGCTCGCGACTCGAGCGCTGCTCGCCGCCGTGCTCGCAATGCTGTCGCTCGATCCGCTCGGCGCGCTCGCGGCCCGCGCATACGTGTCCAACGAGGACGGGCGCAGTGTCTCGGTGCTCGATGCCGGGCGCGGCAAGCTCATCGCGACCGTGCCCGTCGGCAAGCGACCTCGAGGCCTGAAGCTGAGCCACGATGGCTCGCGGCTTTATGTTGCGGTGAGCGGCGTGCCGAAGTGCCCACCGTCGGTGCCCGACGCCCAATGCGCGCAGATGAAGCGCGATCTCGGCGCCGACGGCATCGCGGTCGTCGACACGCGCCGGCTGAAGCTCATCGGCTTGCTGAGGGCGGGCTCCGATCCGGAGCAGCTCGACCTCGGGCGCGCGGGCCGGCGGCTGTACATCTCGAACGAGGACGGCGCGGCCGTCACGGTCGTCGACATCCCGACGGCGAAGGTCGTCACGCGGATTCCCGTTGGCCACGCGCCCGAAGGCGCGCGCACCTCGCCGAACGGCGACTGGATCGGCATCACGAGCGAGACGGACAATACGATCTCGCTCATCGACAGCCACCTCCTCGAGGTTGCGCACGTCGTTCCGGTCGGATTGAGGCCACGCGACCTCGCCTTCTCCCCGGACGGCCGCACCGCTTATGCGACCTGCGAGCTCGGCTTCTCGGTTTACCGCTTCGCGGTTCCCTCGGGACGGCCGATCGAGAAGCTCATCCAACTGCGTCCGCAGGATCGCCCGATGGGCATCCTGCTCGATGCGCCGCGACGGCGGCTGTATGTGAGCACGGGCCGCGGCGGCACGATCGCGGTGATCGGGCTCGAAGGCCCGCGCGCGCGGCTCATCCGGGAGATCCCCGTCGGCGCGCGGCCGTGGGGCATCGCGCTCACGCGCAATCACCGTCTGCTGTTCACCGCCAACGGTCCCTCGAACGACGTGAGCATCGTCGATACCGCGACGCTTCGCGTGGTCAAAAAAGTGCCGGTCGGCCGCTCGCCGTGGGGTGTCGTGATCGGTCCCTAGGAGCCTGATTGAGGCTATCCTCGGGGCATGGACGCGCTCGATTCCTTCCACACCGCGGTCGCCACCTGGTTCCGCAGCGCATTCCGGGCGGCCACGCCCGTACAGGTGAAGGCCTGGCCGGCGATTCGCGCGGGCCGCAATACGCTGATCGCGGCGCCGACAGGCTCCGGTAAGACATTCGCCGCCTTTCTCGCCGTGCTCGACCGCCTGCTGCGCGAGGGACTCGAGCGCGGCCTTCCCGACGAGACGCGCGTGGTTTACGTCTCTCCGCTCAAGGCGCTGTCGAACGACATTCAGAAGAATCTCGCCGCGCCGCTTCATGGAATCCGGGAAGCGCTGCCCGCCCTCGGGCTGCCCGAGGTGGAGATTCGCACGCTCGTGCGCACCGGCGACACGCCGCAGCACGAGCGTGCGAGCATGCGCCGGCGACCACCCCACGTCGTCGTGACGACGCCCGAGTCGCTCTACATCCTGCTCGGCTCGGAGTCGGGCCGGCGGATGCTCGCGACGACCGAGACGGTCATCGTCGATGAGATCCACGCCGTCGCGGCGACGAAGCGCGGCGCTCATCTCGCGCTCTCGCTCGAGCGGCTGCAGGGGCTCGCGGCGGCGCGGATCACCCGCATCGGACTCTCGGGGACTCAAACGCCAATCGAGGAGGTGGCGCAATTCCTCACGGGCACGGGCACGGGCACGGGCGCAGGCGTCGGTTGCACGATCATCGATGCGGGCCACCGCCGGCGCCGCGATCTCGCGCTCGAGCTGCCGCCGGGGCCGCTCGAGGCCGTCATGTCGGGCGAGGCGTGGGCGCGTCTCTATGACCGCCTGGCCGAGCTCGTCCGGGAGCACCGCTCGACGCTGGTCTTCGTGAATACGCGCCGCCTCGCCGAGCGCGCCGCGCGCCAGCTCACCGAGCGGCTCGGCACCGAGCACGTGATGGCCCATCACGGCAGTCTCGCGAAGGAGCGGCGGCTCGAGGCCGAGCAGCGCTTGAAGCGCGGCGAGCTGCAGGTGCTCGTTGCGACCGCATCGCTCGAGCTCGGCATCGACATCGGCGACGTGGACCTCGTCTGCCAGATCGGCTCGCCGCGGGGTCTCAACACGTTTCTGCAGCGCGTGGGCCGCTCGGGCCACGCGGTCGGGGGGCTGTCGAAGGGCCGGCTCTTCCCACTCTCGCGCGATGAGCTCGTCGAGTGCGCGGCACTGCTCGATGCGGTCGCGCGCGGCGCGCTCGATCGGCTGCGCATTCCGCGCGGCGCGCTCGACGTCCTTGCGCAGCAGATCGCGGCGGAAGTCTCCGCTCGCGAGTGGGACGAGGATGCGCTCCAGCGCCTCGTGCGTGCGGCCTATCCGTATCGCGATCTCGAGCGCGGCGCATTCGAGGACGTCGTGCGGATGCTCGCGGAGGGCTTTGCCACGCGACGCGGCCGGCGCGGCGCGCTCGTGCATCGCGATGCGGTGGGCCGGCAGCTGCGGCCCCGCCGCGGCGCACGGCTCACGGCGATCACGTCCGGCGGGGCGATACCGGACACGGCGGACTACCAGGTGGTGCTCGAGCCCGCCGCCCAGCTCGTCGGCACCGTCCACGAAGACTTCGCCGTCGAGAGCCTGGCCGGGGATGTCTTTCAGCTCGGCAACACCTCCTACCGCATTTTGCGTGTCGAGCGGGGCACCGTGCGTGTGGCCGACGCCGAGGGCATGCCGCCCAGCATCCCATTCTGGCTCGGCGAGGCACCCGGGCGGTCGGATGAGCTCTCGGCGGCGGTCTCCCGACTGCGGCGCGAGATCGATGCGCGGCTGAGCGAGAGCGGTCGCGAGCGCGCGCTCGCCTGGCTCGCCGAGATCGGCATCGGCGAGCCCGCTGCCTCGCAGATCGTCGACTACCTGGCGGCTGCGCGCGCTGCGCTCGGTGTGCTGCCGACTGCAGAGATGATCGTGCTCGAGCGCTTCTTCGATGAGGCCGGCGGGATGCAGCTCATCGTGCATTCGCCTTTCGGCAGCCGCGTCAACCGCGCCTGGGGGCTCGCGCTGCGCAAGCGGTTCTGTCGCCGGTTCAATTTCGAGCTGCAAGCTGCGGCGACCGAAGACAGCATCGTGCTATCGCTCACGCAGGCCCACAGCTTCGAGCTCGCCGAGGTCGCCCGTTATCTCTCCTCGCACACGGTCAGGCACGTCCTCGTGCAGGCGATCTGCGCAGCCCCGATGTTTGCGACGCGCTGGCGCTGGGTCGCTTCGATCTCGCTCGCGCTGCCGCGCTTGCGCGGCGGACGCCGCGTGCCGCCGCCGCTCGCGCGGATGCAGGCCGAGGACTTGCTCGCGGCCGTCTTCCCGGACCAAGTCGCTTGCGCTGAGAACCTGACGGGCGAGCTCGAGATACCGGACCACCCCCTCGTGAGGCAGACGCTCACGGACTGCCTCGAGGAGGCCATGGACATCGAGCAGTTCGAGGTGCTCCTGCGCGCGATCGAGAGCGGTGCCGTGCGCGTCCTCGCGCGCGACCTGACGGAGCCTTCTCCCCTTGCACTCGAAGTGCTCGCGGCCCGCCCTTACGCCTACCTCGACGACGCGCCGCTCGAGGAGCGGCGCACGCAGGCCGTGATGAGCCGCCGCTGGCTCGATCCGCAGTCGGCCGACGAGATCGGACGGCTCGATCCCGAGGCGATCGCGCGAGTGCGCGCCGAGGCGTGGCCCGATGTCTCGACCGCGGATGAGCTGCACGACGCTCTGCAGTGGCTCGGCTTTCTCACCGCCGAGGAGATCGCGGCCGTGCCGAACTGGGCGCCATCCCTTGCGACGCTCGATGCCGAGCGACGGATCGGCCGGGTGTCGATCCGCGCGTGCACGGGGGGCGAAGCGGGTGCTGCGGGTGAGCCGGGCGCGTGCGCACGCCAGCAGCGCGAGCTGACATTCGCCGCCGAGCGGCGCGAGCTGCTTGCCGCGGTGCATCCTGCGGCCGTGTTCACGCCCGCCGAGCCTGTCCTCCCGCCGGGGCGCGAGTGGACTCGCGACGAAGCGTCGCGGGAGCTCGTGCGCGGGCGGCTCGAGGGGCTCGGCCCAGTGAGCTCGGCGCGGCTCGCGGCGTCCCTGGTGCTCGATGGCAGCGAGATCGAGGCCGCGCTCACCGCGCTGCAGGCCGAAGGCTTCGCCATGCGGGGGCGCTTCACACCCGGCGCCGGCGAGGACGAATGGTGCGAGCGCGGGCTGCTCGCCCGCATCCACCGCTACACGGTCAAGCGGCTGCGGGCGGAGGTCAGCCCGGTCAGCGCGCGCGATTTCCTGCGGTTTCTGGCCGAGTGGCAGCGCCTCGCTCCCGAGGCGCGGATGCAGGGGCCTGACGCGGTGGCGTACGTGCTGTCGCTCCTCGAAGGTTTCGAGGCGCCGGCCGGCGCCTGGGAAACGGAGCTCCTGCCGGCTCGCATCGCGGAATATGAGCCCGCCTGGCTCGATGCCGAATGCCTCGCGGGGCGGTTCGTCTGGCTGCGGCTCACCTCGCGGGCCCCGACGGCGCGGGGGGCGGGCCCACTGCGCTCGACGCCGATCACCTTCATCGCGCGCCGCAACGTCCGCTTCTGGGCGGCGCTCGCGGATGCGCCCAGTCCCGAGCACCTGACGGGGCGGGCGGGGGCGGTGCGCGACTATCTCGAGGCCCACGGCGCCTCCTTCTTCGACGATCTCATCGAGGGGGCGAGCCTGCTTGCGGCGCAGGTCGAGGAAGCGCTCGGAGAGCTCGTGGCGATGGGACTCGTGCATGCCGACAGCTTCGCAGGTCTGCGAGCGCTGCTTCTGCCGGGCGAGCGGCGAGGCAGCGCTCGGGGGCGCGCGAGCGGGCGCTCCGCGCGCGGCCGGACGCTTTACGGCATGGCGGAGGCCGGACGCTGGACACTCGTCCGCCGGGTAGCGCCCGCCGAGCGAAGCGAGGCCCTCGAGCACCTCGTGCGCACGCTGCTCAAGCGCTGGGGTGTGCTCCTGTGGGGACTCATCGCGAGGGAGGGAGCCTCGCTCGCGCCCTGGCGCGAGATCCTCGCCTGCTGCCGCCGGCTCGAGGCGCGCGGCGACATCCGCGGCGGACGCTTCATCGAGGGCTTTGCCGGGGAGCAGTTCGCGGCGCCCGAAGCGATCGCACTGCTGCGCGAGGTGCGCCGGGGTCCCGCTTCGCACCGGCAACTGTCGATCTCGGCCGCCGACCCGCTCAACCTGCTCGGCATCCTGAGCCCCGGGGCACGACTGCCGGCGCTCATGTCGAATCGTGTGCTATACCGCGACGGATTGCCGCTCGCGATGCTCTGCAGGGGTGAAGTGACCTTTCTCCAGAGTCTCTCTACCGCCGAGCAATGGGATGTCCGCAATGCGGTGCTCAGGCGGGGACCGGCGCCGGCGTCCACGAACCTCAATCACGGCTGATCACCAGGGGCGCGCCCCGGCCGCGAATTCATTGGAATCGCGCCGGTCCAACCCGATATTCGCGGTGCGAATATGGCTGCGGAGCGGTCAAGCCCGAGGCTCGCGGCGTGAGTGACAAGTTCTTAATCAGCGTGTGAGTACGCCGGCTGTCAAACTGTTTTGCGCCGGTCTCGAGCTCCGAGGCGGGCTCAGTCCGTCGGCGGCTGGCGACAGCACGCGGATTCCGTACCTGATTATTGCTGACGAGGCTCGACTCGGGCACGCGGACCGCTGACAGCGGGCGCATCGGATTGGAAACACACGAGTGCTCTTGCGTCGATGTTTGATCGGAGTGGCAGTCATCGCGGCGATCTACGTAGCGAATCTGCTCGGCGGATTCGGACTGACGTTTGCGCCGTCGTGGCGGCACGTTCTGTCACGCCACCCGGTTGTGCTGCAGACAGCGGGCGCACGGGCTGCGCGGCCCGCGCCGCTGCCGGCCACCCGCAGCGCCGCACCCGCGCAAGGGGCTGCGCCGCCCTTGAAGCCTGCCGGAGCGCAGGCGTCGATCGAGCAGCACAGCTCGGTGCCGGTGGCCACCCCGCCCGAATCGCAGGACGCCTCGGCCTCCGCATCCGATCCGGGCGGCACTGCCCCGAGCGGGCAGGCAGGCCCCGCCTCCGGCGCTGCGCGCGGGGCCTCGCCGCCGAGTCCAAGCGGGTCCCAGGCGTCGGCCGCAGCGCCGGGAGCAGCAGGCGTGCGGCAGGGCGCGGCGGCTGCGCAGCCGTTCGGGTTCGCCTCCGTGATTCAGCTCGCGCAGCAGCGCGCGGCGCAGCCTTACCGCAATCGGTCCCCGGCGCTTCCGGACCGGCTCGCGCATCTCACTTACGATCAGTACCAGAGCATCCGCTTCCGGCCGCATTTTGCCCTGTGGCGCAACCAGTCGCTGTTCGAGGTGCAGTTCTTTCAGCGCGGCTTCACTTTCAACCGGCGCGTCGAGATCGCGGAGGTCGTGGACGGTGTCGTGCACCCGATCCGCTACAACCCGGTGTGGTTCGACTTCGGCAAGATGACGGACCTTGCGCGCCACATACCGGCGGGTCTCGGGTTCGCTGGCTTTCGAGTCCACTATCCGCTGCAGACGCCGACCTACAAGGACGAGCTGATCGCGTTTCTCGGCGCCTCGTATTTCCGGGTGCTCGGGCGCAACGAGGTCTATGGCCTCTCCGCGCGCGGCCTCGCCATCGACACGGCCTCGACGAGCGGGGAGGAATTCCCGTGGTTCACGGATTTCTGGCTGGTGAAGCCTTCCCAGCCCGAGCAGCGCACGCTCACCATCTATGCGCTGCTCGACAGTCCGAGCATCGCAGGTGCGTATCAGTTCGTCATCCTGCCCGGCACGGTGACGCAGGTGACCGTCACCTCGGAGCTCTTCCCGCGCAAGCACATCGCGAAGCTCGGCGTCGCGCCGCTCACCTCGATGTTCCTGTACGGCGAGGATCCCTCGGGACACCGTTTCAAAGATTTCCGCCCGGAGGTGCACGACAGCGACGGCCTGATGATGCAGACGGGCAGCGGAGAGTGGCTGTGGCGTCCGCTCGAGAATCCCGCGGATCTCGCAGTGAACCGCTTCATGGATCAGCATCCGCGCGGTTTCGGGCTTTCGCAGCGCGATCGGACATTCAGCCATTACATGGACAGTCGGTCCCAGTTCGAGCGCCGGCCGAGCTACTGGGTGCAGCCGCTCGGGGACTGGGGCAAGGGCGGTGTGGAGCTCGTCGAGATCCCGACGGACGAGGAGATTCACGACAACATCGTCGCGTACTGGGTGCCCTCGCGGCCCGTCGATCGCGGCAAGCCGCTGCGCTTCGACTATGTGCTGTCCGCCTACCTGGATTCCCCGCTCTGGCCGCCCGGGGGCCGGGCGATCGCGACACGGACGGGCGCATTTGCGATTGGCGGGGAGAAGCCGGGAGACGGCTCGCAAGGGGTGATGATCGACTTTGCGGGAGGCGATCTCGACGGCCTCGACGGCACGCAGCCGCTCAAGGCGAACGTCTCGGCGAACGGCGGCAGTGTCGACCGAATCGTCATTCAGCGCATTCCTCAGACGGGCCACTGGCGCGTGACCTTTCGGGTCGTGCCGGCCACGCCGAAGCAGCCCGTCGATCTCAAATGCTATCTGACGCTCTATGGTGAGGCGTTGAGCGAGACATGGATCTATCAGCTTCCGACGTAAGGGACCACGGCATGAGCACACCGAACCTCGAGGGCCGCGCCCGGCGCGTGCGCCGCGCGATGTTCTTCGGACTGACATTCGCCACGAGCGGGTTCGCGACGTTCCTGTTCGAGGACATCCTGAGCACGAACGGGCTCACCCCGCTCGAGGGGGCGAGCGTCGCGCTGTTCTTCGCGCTCATCACGTGGATCACGGGCGCCTTCTGGACGGCGATCGCCGGGTTCCTCATCCGGCTCGGTGGCCGCGATTCGCGTGTCATCCGGGCGAGCGATGCCGAAGGCCTCGCCGTGACGAGCCGCGTCGCGCTCGTGATGCCCGTGTACAACGAGGACCCTGTGCGCGTCATGGCCGGACTCGACGCCATCTGGACGTCACTCGCGCAGGAGCCCGAACAGGCCGCGTTCGATCTGTTCATTCTCTCCGATACGCGCAAGGACGCGATCGCCGCCGAGGAGCAGACCGCGTGGCGTGCGTTCGTCGAGCGTCATGCGGCGGCCGGCCGGGTGTTCTACCGCAGGCGCGCCGACAATGCCGGGCGCAAGGCAGGCAACATCGGCGATTTCGTGCGCCGCTGGGGTGGTGCCTACGCACACATGGTGGTGCTCGATGCGGACAGCATCATGTCCGGCCATGCGCTCGTCACTCTGGCGCGCCTCATGGACGCTCATCCGGAGGTCGGCATCATTCAGACGGCGCCGCTCCCGGTGGGGCGCGACACGCTGTTCGCGCGCATGGTGCAATTCGGGGCGCGTTTGAACGGCCCCATGCTCTCGAGCGGCCTCGCGTACTGGCAGCTCGGCGAGGCGAATTACTGGGGGCACAATGCGATCCTGCGGATCGCTCCCTTCGCGAAATCGTGCGGCCTGCCGCGCCTGCCGGGCTCAGCTCCGCTCGGTGGGGAGATCCTGAGCCACGATTTCGTCGAGGCAGCCTTCATGCGCCGCGCGGGCTTCGAGGTGTGGCTGCTCGCCGATCTCGAAGGGAGCTGGGAGGAAGTGCCATCGAACGTCATCGACTTCGCGGCGCGCGATCGCCGCTGGGCGCAGGGCAATCTGCAGCACCTCGGGGTGTTGAGGATGCGCGGCCTGCACTGGCTGAACCGTGTCCACTTCCTCACCGGTGTGCTCTCGTACGCCACCTCGCCCATCTGGTTCATGGGGCTCGTATTCTCCTCGATCCTCACCTGCGAGATGGCGCTCGAGGGACATCAATATTTCTCGCGCGGTCAGTACACGCTGTTCCCGACGTGGCCGCAGTACCGCGAGGGGGAGATCGAGATCCTGCTCGCGGGCACGGTGATCCTGCTGCTCCTGCCGAAGCTCCTCGGTGCGACGCTCGCGTGGATTCAGCCCTCGCTGCGCAGGGGATTCGGCGGCGGATTGCGCCTCGGCGCGAGCCTGTTGCTCGAGCAGCTCTTCAGCGTGCTGCTGGCCCCGCCGATGATGGTGTTCCACTCGACATTCGTCGTGACGACGCTCGCCGGCAGGCCGGTCGCCTGGAACACGCAGGAGCGCGGGGACCGCGGAATCGGTCTCGTAGAGGCGCTGTGGCGGCACAAGTGGCACATCCTGCTCGGACTGGCGTGGGGCGCGTTGATCGTGCTCATGGCGCCGCGCTTCATCTGGTGGATGTTGCCGGTGATTGCGGGCCTGCTTCTCTCGGCGCCGCTCACCGCACTGACGAGCCGGGCGAGCCTCGGGCGCTTCCTACGCCGGTGCGGCCTGCTGCTCACGCCCGAGGAAGTCTCGCCGCCGCCGGAGCTGAAGCAGCTGCTGCAGTCGTGCGCGACCGACGTCGACCGACAAGGGCCGACTTCCGGACGCGGAACGCGCGGGGGCGCAGGGCGCGAGCTGCTGGCGCTTCCCGCACCCTCGCCGCTCGCCATGGAGCCGGCCGTGCCCGAGTACCTCGGGATCCGCAGCTCGCTTACCGGCCTCGCGCGGATCGCCACCGCGGCCGGGCCGGCCGCAGTACGGCGCAGCGAGCCGTTGAGCCGTTGACCCATTGAGGTCATTGAGTCATTGAGTCATTGAGCGGCGGCCACTCAGCCGCGGCCGCCTGAGCCACGGTCGTCTCCGCGGACGGATCGCTACGCCTCCCGGATATGCGCCTTTCAGTGCTCGATCAATCCCCCGTCTCCTCCGGTTCGACGCCGCGGGATGCACTCGCAAACACGATCGAGCTCGCGCGTCTCGCCGACCGGCTCGGGTATGAGCGCTACTGGATCGCGGAGCACCACGCGACCCAGACGCTCGCGAGCCCGGCGCCGGAGATCCTGATCGCGCGCCTCGGCGCGGAGACCCGACGCATCCGCGTGGGCTCCGGCGGGGTGATGCTGCCCCACTACAGTGCGCTCAAGGTCGCCGAGCAGTTCCGGATGCTGCACGCTCTGTATCCGGACCGGGTGGATCTCGGCGTCGGCCGCGCACCGGGCGGGAGCCCGCTCGAGACGTTCGCTCTGCGCAGGGAGCGCCTCGAGACGCCTTTTCCAGAGGATTTCCCGGACCAGCTCGCCGAGCTCATCGGCTTTCTGCATCGCGAGTTCGCGCCGCGTCACCCGTTCAGCCGCATCCGGGTCTCACCCGAAGCGCCGGGCGCCCCGCCGGTCTGGCTGCTCGGCTCGAGTCTGTGGAGCGCCTCGGCGGCCGCGCAGCTCGGACTGCCCTATGCGTTCGCGCATTTCATCGCGCCGGAGCCGACCCGCGCGGCGATCGAGCATTACCGCACTCATTTCCAGCCCTCGAGCCGGCTCGCCGCCCCGCGCGCCATCATCGCGCTCGGCGCCCTTTGCGCGGAGACGGATGCGGAGGCGAACCGCCTCGGCGCGAGTGTGCGCCTCATGGGACGGCGCCTGCGGCAGGGGGACCTGAGGCCGGTTCCCACGGTCGAGGAGGCGGAGCGCGAGCTGGCGGCGCCCGACCCATTGACGCGGCCCGAGAGCGGCGAGTGGCCGCGGCACGTGTTCGGCTCGCCCGCGACCGTCCGGTCGCGGCTCGAGGCGATGAGCGCAGCGCTCGGCATCGAGGAGGTGATGATCGTGACGATCGTGCACGATCAGGCGGCGCGCCTGCGCTCCTACGAGCTGCTCGCCGGGGTGTTCAGGCTCGGCTGATCCGGGACGTGTCGGGGCCACCGGCTGGCGCCGTACGGCCGAGCTCGTACCCCCAGAGGACCGAGATGGTGCTAAAGTTCGCCCTTCGTGGAGGGGAGAACAATCATGCGTGCTGCTTCCGTGTGGATGAACGCGGCGCTTTCCGCCGCATTGGTTTTCGCGCTGTCGACCGCGGGCGCTCAGGCCGCGCGGCACACCCATGGCATGCCGAGCGACATCACTGCCGCCGTCAAGGACTCCGGACGGCCCGAGACGGACACGAAACGCGATGTGAATCGCAAGCCTGCCGAGGCGTTGGCTTTCGCGGGCGTGAAGCCGGGCGACAAGGTCGCCGAGCTCATCCCGGCGGCGGGCTACTACACTCGCATGCTGAGCAAGATCGTCGGTCCCTCGGGCCACGTGTACATGCTCGTCCCGCCCACGCCGAAGGGTCCTCCTGCGAACATGCGCCGCCCCGGCGGTCCCGGTGGTCCTGGTGCGGGTGCCCCCGGGGCACGCCGTCCCCCCATGATGCGCCGCCCGTCCATGATGGCGATGGCGAACGCGATCGCGCAGAACCCCGAGTACTCCAACGTCTCGGTGGTGCAGATGGAGGAGGGGCCGGCGTTCAGGCTTCCCGAGCAGATCGATCTGTTCTGGACGACCGAGAACTATCACGACCTGCACAACATGCCGAACGCCGATCTGTCGATCTTCAACAAGCGGGTCTTTGAATCGCTGAAGAACGGCGGGACCTACTTCATCGAGGATCACGCCGCGGCGGCGGGAGCCGGCACGAGCGAGACGCGCACGCTGCACCGCATCGATCCGGCCGCGGTGAAGACGGAAGTCACGGCCGCGGGCTTCGAGTTCGTCGGGCAGAGCCGGGCGCTGCACAACCCGAAGGACAATCACAAAGAGATCGTCTTCCGGATGGCCGATAAGACCGATCGGTTCATGTTCAAATTCCGCAAGCCGCAGTAAGCGCAGCGGGAGCCCCTATCCGGTCGCGGGCGTGAAGCCGAAGATGCGCCCGTAGAAGGCGAGCTCCGCCTCGAGCGTGCTCACGATGCTTTCCGCGCGGCGGAAGCCGTGCTGCTCGCCTGCGAGCTCCAAGTACACCACGGGCACGCCTTTGCGCTCGAGCGCCTGGACGATTGCGCGCGACTGGCTCGGCGGCACGACCGCATCCTCTGCGCCCTGGAACACGATGAGCGGCGCGTGAAACGACTCCAGGTGGTGCAGGGGGGCGCGCGCCTCGTAGACTGCCTTGCCCGCGGGAAGCGGGGCGACCAACCTGTCGAGATAGCGGCTCTCGAATTTGTGCGTGTCGTGCGCGAGCGCCTCGAGATCGCTCACGCCGAAATAGTCCGCGCCGGCCCGGAACACGTCGTGAAAGGCGAGCGCGGCGAGCACCGTGAAGCCCCCGGCGCTGCCGCCGCGGATCGCCGTGCGCGCAGGGTCGACGCGCCCGGCCGACACGAGGTGTTTGACGCCGGCGACCACATCGGCGACATCGACGATGCCCCAGTTGCCGTTGAGTCGCTCGCGGTACGCGCGGCCATAGCCGCTGCTGCCGCCGTAGTTCACATCGAGCACTGCGCAGCCGCGGGACGTCCAGAACTGCGTGCCGAGATTCAATTGCGGGGCTGAGTGAGCGGTCGGGCCGCCGTGCACCTTGACGACGAGCGGCGGCTTCTCGCCTTCGAGCGGGAGAAACTCGGAATTCGTCGGGGGGTAGTAGAACGCGTGAGCCGTTTCGCCGCCGAGGCTCGCGTACGCGATCGGCTCCCCGCGGGAGACGCAGGCGGCATCGAGCTCGAGCGCGCCGGGGGCGCGCAGGACCTGGTACGCGCCCGACGCGAGGCCGATCGCGACGACGGCCGGCTCCGCCGTCGCGGAAGCGGCGATCGCGATCGCGCTCGTCCGGTCGAGCATTTGAATGTTTGAAAAAGCGACGAACGGCAGGTCGAGGAATTCGACCGGTGCGCTCTGGCCGAGCGCGACGATGCCGAGCCGGTCTTCGGCGTTGCGTGTGCAGCGGACGACCGCGCGGCCGTCGCCCGTCAGCGCGTAGCTCGACTCGCCGAGCGTCCAGAGCGGACCGCCGATCTCCGCTTCGAGAGCGAGCACCGGTTCGACGCGGCCGTTGCGGAACCGGCAGAGATTCCACCATCCCGAGCGGTCGGACACGAAGTAGAGTGTGCCGTCGGCGTCCCAGCGCGGCTCGAGGACGGATTCGCCGGGGCCACCCGCGATTTGCGCGATGCCTTCGAGTCCTTCTGGGGCGAGATCTGCGACGTGCAGCGTGGTCGCATCCCACGGCATATCCGGGTGATTCCACGCAATCCACGCGAGGTGCCGCCCGTCCGGGCTGACGCGCGGATAGGCGACGAAGTCGCTGCCGCCAAAGAGCAGCGTGCCGGCGCCTGTGCTCGGCGGAGCGGCCGCACCCGGTGCTCCGGGGACGGCGATCTCGAGCGCCACGATCGCATTGCGCGGCGCGCTGCCTGCAGTGTGATCCTCCCGGACGCAGTACAGGCGTGTGCCTTGCGGATCGAGCGCGAAATCCGCGTACCGCAAGCCGGGTGGAGTGAGCGCAACGGGTGCGGCATCGGGCCGCTGTGCGTACAGCCTCTGATCGGGGAAGTGGCTGAAGAAGAGTGTGCCATCGTGTGCTGCCGTGTACGGCCGGCCGCCGTACTCGTGCACGCGCGTGCGTGCGTTGAAGTCGGCGGGCGTGCGCTCGCTGATGCCCGCCAAGAGCGGCGGCTCGCCCGCGCCCGGGCGCGCGAGCGTCACGATCACATAGCGTCCGCCCTCGGTGGGGCGGCTCTCGATCCAATACGGTGCGCCCCCCGCGACCTGCAGATCATCGAGCGAGATCGCGGAGCGGGCAAGATCGGCAGCGGAGAGCGGTGATCGCCACGTCCCGCAGGGTGCTCGAGCCGCCATGTCGTCCTCCTTGCAGTCGGCCGATCAATATCCGACCGCCATCCCGGTCGCGTTGCGATAGTCGCTCGCGCCGAGCCGCGCGCCCGTCTTCAGATCGATCTCGATGCATTCGCCATCGCCGTGGTCTCGATCGACGATCTGATAGCCTTCGTTCTCGAGCAGGCGAACGGTGTCGGGCGAGAAGCGGTCCGGCTCGAGGAAAAGCCGGTCCGGCATCCATTGCTGATGGAAGCGGGGCGCATCGACGGCTTGCTGAATATCGAGGCCGTAGTCCTCCACGCCGAGGAGGATGTTCGCGACGGTCGTGATGATCGTCGGACCGCCGGGCGAGCCGAGCACCAGCCAGAGTTTTCCGCTCTTGAGCACGATCGTCGGCGACATCGACGAGAGCGGGCGCCTGCCGGGCGCGATCGCGTTCGCCGCGCCCTGCACGAGGCCAAACATGTTCGGCACTCCGACCTTCGCCGCGAAGTCGTCCATCTCGTCGTTCATGAGGAAGCCGAGCGCGCCGATCGTGATCCGGGATCCAAAGTACCCATTGAGGGTCGTGGTCACCGCGACGGCATTGCCCTCCTCATCAACGACGGAATAGTGAGTGGTCTCGTTCGATTCCGTCGCATGCGCGAGGACCGGGTGCTGCGCGGCGTATCGATTGAGGTCGGGAAACAGCGTCGGCCGCTCGAGCGATCCGTCGGGGCTCGCGCGTTCCGGGTCGATCGAGCGGCGCCACGCGGCCGCATAGCGCTTGTCGAGCAGCTGCGCGACGGGCACGCCGACCGCCTCGGGGTCGCCGAGGAACTGCGCGCGGTCGAAGAATGCGCGCCGGTACGCCTCGGCGATGAGATGGATCGACTCGGCGGAGTCGCGGCCGCTCTTTGCGAGATCGAACCCGTCGAGGATGTTCAACGTCTCGACGAGGGCGACGCCTCCGGAGGAGGGTGGCGGCGCGCTGATGACTGTGAGATCGCGGTAGGTGCCCTCGACCGCCGCGCGGTCCACCACCTGATAATGCGCAAGATCGCGCGCGCTGATGAGCCCTCCGCCCCCCTGCATGTCCGCCGCGATCTCCCGAGCCATCTCGCCGGTGTAGAAGTCATCGGGCTTCGAGGCGATTCGCGCGAGGGTTCGCGCGAGGATCGGCTGCTTGAAGATGTCGCCCGATTTCCAGCCCTTGCCGTCGTTCTGGAAGATGTGCCGTGATGCGGGGAACTGCGCGAGCCCCCGATCGCGCGACATCGCTCGGGCTTCCCCCCAGCTCAAAGGGTAGCCCTCGCGGGCGAGCCGGATCGCAGGAGCCATGACGCGTGCAAGGCCGAGCTTGCCGAAGCGCCGCTCGGCCTCGACGAGCCCCTTGACCGTGCCGGGCACGCCGGAGGCGAGATAGCCGATCCGGCTCAAGCCGGGGACCACGTTGCCGTGCGCATCCTGGTACATCGCGGCGGTCGCCTTGCCGGGTGCCGTCTCGCGGAAATCGAGGAAGTGCACCGCTCCGCCGCGCAAGCGGATCAACATGAATCCGCCGCCGCCGAGATTGCCCGCTTCGGGATAAACCACCGCGAGCGCGAAACCCGTCGCGACCGCTGCATCGATCGCGTTGCCGCCGGCCCGCATCATCTCGACGCCAGCGTCGGAGGCGAGCTCCTGAGCGCTCGCCACCATGCCGTGTTCGGCGTGCACGGGATGCAGT
>JBOHZR010000306.1:0-3561 GCA_050738595.1 Steroidobacteraceae bacterium
GCTGCGGCCGGGGCGGCGGCTGCGGCTGTGCGGCCAGAGCGCGCACCGGCGGGCTCGCGGGGGGCAGCCGCATCGGTTGAGCCGGCGGGCACGGCGCTCGCGCCGCCCGCACGGTCAGGGGGAGGCCGAGACGCCGCTGTGCCAGCGGAGTCGCCGTCCGCTGCCGCTGCCTCGCTCGGGCGCGCTTGCCCGGCAGCACCCTCGCCGGCCCCGTCCTCCGAGCGCACGGCGACCACGACATCGCCGGCGTTGACCTTGCCGCCCTTGTTCACAGCGACCCGCTCGACGATGCCGCCGACCGTCGACGGCACATCCATCGTGGCCTTTTCCGTCTCGAGTGTGACGAGCGGGGATTCGGGCTCGATCCGATCGCCGGGCTTCACGAGCACGTCGATGACGGCCACGTCTTTGAAGTTGCCCATGTCGGGCACGCGCACGTCGATGACGCGAGTCACAGTCGCTCTCGGCTAGGACGCTTCAGGTGAGACGGGGATTGGGCTTCGAGGGATCGATGCCAAAGGCGGCAATCGCCTTCGCAACGGTTGCACGGTCTATTTTCCCCTCTTCCGCGAGCGCCTTCAATGCGGTGATCGCGATGAAGTGCCGGTCGACCTCGAAGTGCTTGCGCAGCTGCGCGCGGGAATCGGAGCGCCCGAACCCGTCCGTCCCCAGGGTGACATAGCGTGCGGGAACCCACGGGCGGATCTGCTCGGACACCGCGCGAATGTAGTCCGTGGCGGCGACCACGGGCCCCGCGCACTTCTCGAGACACTGCCGCACGTAGGGAACGCGCGGGGGCTCCTCGGGGTGCAGGAGGTTCCGCCGCTCGCAATCGACCGCCTCGCGGTTGAGCTCGCTGAAGCTGGTCACCGAATACACATCCGCGGGTATGGCGAAATCGCGCTCGAGCAGCTCCGCGGCAGCGAGACATTCGCGCAGGATGGTGCCCGAGCCGAGCAGGGTCGCGCGCACCCGCCCGCGCCCGCCGCTCTTGAGCGCGTAGATGCCCTTCAGGATCCCCGGCTCAATGCCCGCGGGCATGGCCGGCTGCGCGTAGTTCTCGTTCATGCAAGTGATGTAGTAGAAGACGCGCTCCTGCTCCACGTACATCCTTCTTAAGCCGTCGTGGATGATCACCGCGACCTCGTAGGCATACGCAGGATCGTAGGCGACGCAATTCGGCACGGTCGTCGCAACGAGCTGGCTGTGACCGTCCTGGTGCTGCAGACCCTCGCCCGCGAGCGTCGTGCGCCCCGCGGTCGCGCCCATGAGGAAGCCGCGCGCCTGGCTATCGCCCGCCGCCCAGATGAAATCGCCGACGCGCTGGAAGCCGAACATCGAGTAGAAGACGTAGAACGGCACCATGTTGATGCCGTGATTCGAGTAGGCCGTTCCGGCCGCGATCCACGAGCAGAGCGCCCCCGCCTCGTTGATGCCCTCCTCGAGCATCTGGCCCTTCTTGTCCTCGCGGTAGGACATCAGCGTTTCCGCATCCTGCGGGGTGTAGAGCTGCCCGACCGAGGAGTAGATGCCGATCTGCCGGAACAGGCCTTCCATGCCGAACGTGCGCGCCTCGTCCGGCACGATCGGCACGATGTACTTGCCGACGTTCTTGTCCTTCAGCAGGATCGTGAGAACGCGCACGAAGCCCATGGTCGTCGAGATTTCCCGGTCGCCCGTTCCCTCGAGCACCGGTGCGAACGCCTCGAGGGGAGGCAGCTGCAGCGGGGGCGCCTCGGTGCGCCGGACCGGCAGATAGCCGCCGAGCGCAGTGCGGCGCTCGTTGAGATACTTCGATTCATCCGAGCTTTCGGCAGGCTTGCGGAACGGGACGCTCGTGATCTCCTCGTCCGTCACCGGGATGTTGAAGCGATCGCGGAACGCGCGCAGCGTCTCGACATCGAGCTTCTTCTGCTGATGCGCGATCATCTGGCCCTCGCCGCCCTTGCCGAGGCCGAACCCCTTGACGGTCTTGGTGATGATGACGGTCGGCTGGCCCGCGTGGCGCGTGGCGGCCCAATACGCGGCGTAGACCTTGCGCGCATCGTGGCCACCGCGATTCAGCCGCCAGATCTCATCGTCCGACATGTTCGCGACCATCGCCTTCAGCTCGGGATACTTGCCGAAGAAATGCTCGCGCGTATAGGCGCCGCCCTTCGCCTTGAAGTTCTGATATTCCCCGTCGACGCACTCCTCCATGACCTTGCGAAGCAGTCCGCGATCGTCTCGTGCGAGGAGCGGATCCCAGCGCGAGCCCCAGAGCACCTTGAGCACGTTCCAGCCCGCGCCGAGAAAGGCGGCCTCGAGCTCCTGGATGATCTTGCCGTTGCCGCGCACGGGGCCGTCGAGGCGCTGCAGATTGCAATTGATGACGAAGATCAGATTGTCGAGCCGCTCGCGCACCGGCATCGTGAGCGCGCCCATCGACTCCGGCTCGTCCATCTCACCGTCGCCGAGGAAGCACCAGACCTTCCGGTCGGAGGGCTTCGCGAGGCCCCGATGTTCCAGATAACGGATGAAGCGCGCCTGGAAGATCGCCATCATCGGACCCAGACCCATCGAGACGGTCGGGAACTGCCAGAAATCGGGCATCAGCCAGGGATGCGGATACGACGAGAGCCCCTTGCCGCCGACTTCCTGCCGGAAGTGATGCAGCTGCTCCTCCGTGAGCCGCCCCTCGAGATACGCTCGCGCATAGATACCGGGCGATGAGTGGCCCTGAAAGAAAACGAGGTCCCCGGGATGACTCGCCGCGGGTGCCCGCCAGAAATGATTGAAACCGACCTCGTAGAGCGTCGCGGAGGAGGCGTAGCTCGAGAGATGTCCGCCGTACTCGGAGGAGATGCGGTTCGCCTGCACGACCATCGCGAGCGCGTTCCAGCGCAGGTATGCCTCGAGCCGCCGCTCGAGCGCGCGGTCCCCCGGGTAGTCGCGCTCCTGGCCCGGCGAGATCGTGTTCACATACGCCGTGTTCGGCTTGAACGGCAGATACGCTCCCGAGCGGCGCGTGAAGTCGATGAGCCGCTCGAGCAGGAAATGAGCCCTTTGCGGCCCGTGAACCCTCAGCACCGAATCGATCGACTCGAGCCACTCCTGAGTCTCGACGGGATCGAGGTCCTGAAGTTTCGGCAATTCAGTCATGGGAAAAAGCCATTTGCGCGCGCGCGCGCCGCTCACGCCCGGTCTCGAGCTCGGCGGGCGCGCGCGGACGCTGTGCTACGATGGAAACGAGCGATTCCGCGTGAACGAGCATCTTACACTCAGCACACCCATGATCCGGATTTCGTCGGCGACGGTCAAGCAACCGCGCCGCGCGAGATCTGCTCGGCACGCGCGCCCGCTGTGCGGCCGCTCAACTCGCGCCTGATGCGCCAGCGCGTTTCCTGGCCCGCACTGCCGCAGGCGCCCGCGGTGGCGCAACGCGCGCGTTTGAGCGAGCGCACCGCCGCCGAGCTCGATGCGATCCTCGTACTCTTGCCGCGGGAAGCGGGGGACGCGCCGCTCGGTGCGTTGCCCGACGCAGAGCGCTGGCGCAGGCTCCGCGCACGTGCGCAACGGGCG
>JBOHZR010000307.1:0-6549 GCA_050738595.1 Steroidobacteraceae bacterium
CCCATTGTTCCAGTTGGGTCCGCTCTCCCGCTGGCAATTTGATCGCCAAGCCCTCGTTCGGCATGAACGAGATCATAGCAATGCCCGGAAATACTGTAAAGCTATTTGAGGGACACTACACTAGCGCGTCAGGGAAAACGAAAACGGTAATTGCGAAGTACGACCAGGCGCTCGAGTATGCACCCAATTGGAAGGAGATGAGGGCAGCCCGCGAGGCTCTCGCGAAGCGGTAGCCTCGGTAAGTCTCCGCCACTGGCGAGTGACGCAATGCACCGGAACGACATCCGACGGTTGGGTCGTTGGTTCGACGCTCGGGGAACGGGGCGACAAGGAGCGCCTGAGACGCGGATCCCAATGTGGCCGCGCACTTTGTGCGCGATGATCTGAAAGTCACTTTTTGAGTTTTCGCAAGGCTCGCATAGAGACACATTGCGAGAGAGACGATCCCGACTCCGATGCGGCTCCTCCGCACGCGAACGAAGCAAGAGATGGCCGCGGTCACACTGGAACCTCACGACAAGGTCGCAATAGCTCGGGCGGCAGGTGACGGACGCAGAGCCGATGACCTCGGGGGTATAGCGACGCCAGGATAAATTGCGTCGCGGCAAGCGGCTTGAGGCGCTCGGGAGCTCCCGTTCTAGAGAGCCCAGACGATACGCTGCAGGAGAGCAGCTGCCTCTGGTCGCCTCAGGCTCGCGGTGCCCCGGCCACCATCCAATGCAGACTCGCTCCCGCTGTCAGTCATGAGTCAGCCGATACTCTCCATCGATCAGGATGAACGCGATCCGGCAGTGGCGATTGGAGCGGTTGGCCCAGCCGTGATTCGTGCCGCGCTGGATCACGATGTCGCCGGCGCGCACCGTGGTCTCGCCCACGTCGAGGATCAGTGTCAGCTCGCCTTCGAGCACGATCCCGTAGTCGATGGTTTCGGTGCGATGCATGAAGGCATGGCGCGTGCCGGCCCCGGCATGCGAGGACGCCTGCGCGGCACCGACCTCCGCGAAATGGGCCTGGATCTGCCCGCGCGTCAACGTCTCGAAGCTGGCATCGTCGGGGGGGATGTCGAGCACGCGGATGCGCGTGCCGCGCTTGGGGGGGGCGAGCTGGATGCCGGTCTCGGGGGGCTCGCCTGAGGCACGATCGATCGGGGCAGGCGTGGCCCGCGTGTTCCACACCTCGAAGAACAGCGGCCCATGATCGCCGCCGATGCGCTCCACGCGCGGCACGGGACCGTCTTCCTGGATGATGGCGCGGCCCTGTTCATCGTTACCGGTCACGACACGACGCACGGGTGCTTCTCTCACAGTCTCCTCCCCTCAGCCAGCCGCGTCCCCGAGCTGTTCGGCGAACCAGTCGGCGATGTAGTCGCGCGCGAATGACATGTTGTCGGCAGCGACGTGCTCCACGCCGCCTTCTCGCGCCGTGAAGATCTTCAGCTCGCGCTTCGGACTGTTGATCAACTGCTCATAGGTCTGGTCGGCGTAGGTCAGAGGAATCTGCCTGTCGTTCGCGCCGTGCGTTACTAAAAACGGCACGCGGATTCGGTGCAGATGGCCGTTCAACGTCATGGCCTGCGCCTTCTCCAGGAAGGATTCCATATTCTGTGCACCGAAGGCCCAGTGCACGTGCGCCCAGTAGTGCGGCACCGGGTGCTCACCTTCACGCTGCAGGCGCCGCTCTTGGACCTCGGCCCAATTGTGATTGGCACCCCACACGGCGCCCGCGGCGAAGCGTGGCTCGTAGGCGACCGCGCGCGGTGCGAAGTGCCCTCCGAGGGAAATGCCGGTCATCCCGATGCGCGTCGGATCGACACCCGTCTGATCCTGCAGCCAATCAACCGCCTTCGAGGCCCAGCTCTCGCTGTGCGGATCGACGGGCAGCCCCTGCAGCCGCAACGCTTCACCCGTACCCGGTTGATCGACGCACAGTGTGGACACCCCCCGTCGCGCGAGCGCCTCGGGCAGTCGCGACCAGTAGAGCAGCTCCTTGCAGCTGTCGAGACCGTTGCAATAGACCACCACGGGTCCGCGCTCCACGGCCGGCGCGCTCGTGAACAGCGCGGCCATCGCGCCCCTTGCGAGCGGAATCTCCACGCGCTCGCGGTTCAATTGGCCGAGCACGGTGGAACGGTCGAATGTCGCGCGCGCACGCGCGTAGGTCACCTCTCGCCCCGGTGAGGCGCGCGCCTGCATGCGCTCGGCCACCAGTAAGTAGAGCGCGGCCCGTTCCAGCTTGTCCGAAGCCGAGAATCCTCGGCCGCGCGCCTCGTCTTCATCGGCCAGACCGATGAGCCGATCGGCCATGCCCACCCATTGCGCAAGGAACTGCGGTGTGCCGGCATCGGCTCCGCTGGCGGTGGCATCGCGCAGAGGGTGACACATGTCGACGATCTCGCCGATCTTCGCGCCGCTCTCCAGCGCCATCGCAATGGAGAGATTCCAGATGTAGTTGGGGAAGTACTCGAACAGCGCCACGGGGTCAGGCTTCCTGCGGCAGGAACAGACGCGGATCGGGCGCCGGGTGCGGCATGGTCTGCGGGCCCCCGACGCCGATGCCCCACTGATCCATCATGCGCGGCCCCGGGGCATGCACCTTGTGTCTATGCGCGTCGAAATCCACTTCCTGGAGCTCAGCGGTGTACTCCACCACGAAGCCGCCCGGCGTCACGAAGTAGCTAAACGTATTGTCGCCGGCTGTGTGACGACCGGGACCCCAGCGAATGTCGACACCAGCCTGATGCAGTCGGCTGATACCCCGCATCATGCCGTCGACGCCCTGCACGTCATAGGCCACGTGGTTGAGGCACGGCGGTCCCGGCAGGATCGCCACACGATGGTGGGCGCTGTTACACCGCAGGAAACACATGAAGTCGCCCAGCCAGTCGCTGATGCGAAAGCCCAGCACTTCGGTGAAGAACTTTACGGCCTGTGCCGGCTGCGGTGAATGCAGCACGACGTGGCTGATGCGGATGGGAATGCCTTCCCAGCGCCCGATATCCCGGCTGGGTCCGCGCGACACGTCACTGGAGATCTGAAGCGGAAGGCCCTCTGGACTGAAGCAGCGAAAGCCGTATCCGCCCCCCGGTCCGGCCAGCTCGCGCGGCGGGTGGATGATCCTGCACTGTGCCTCGACGACCTGCTCGAGCAGCGCATCGACATCGCCGCGGCTGTCGGCGGCCAGCGCGAGGATGTCGAGATGATTGGCGTTGGAGCGGCGCAGCCGTACGACGTAGGGCTCGTCGTGACCCTGTGTCCTGAACCAGACCATGTCCCGTTCGGCAGCGACTTCCGCAAGGCCCCACTTCTCGGCATAGAAGGCTCGCTCGACGTCGAACTCGGTCACGCCATAACCGACGTAGCGGATCTCAGTCACTCGGTTCACGTTCACTTCCTGCTCAGATAGGTTGCGCGGTCACGTTAAACATTTCCGCGGTCGCCCTGGCGTTGTCGACGGGCGGACCTTGGCCCAGCTGTCCCCTGCAGATGGCGAGACTCTCGCGCACGATGTAGGCGCAGCGGCCGAAGCGACGTGCGCGATAGGCAGTGAACGCGGTATCGAGGTCCGGGTGATTCGACAGCTCCTCGGCCAGTACCAGGCTGTCTTCGATCGCGAGCCCCGCTCCCTGTCCTAGGTGTGGTGTGGTTACATGCACCGCATCGCCCAGTAGCACCACGCGCCCGTGGTGCCAGGGGCCTTCCACCAGTAGGCTTTCCATCGGGCGATAGACCACACCGATGTCATCGGTGATCGCGTTACCCAGCTCGCGGATTGCCGGTGCGCAAGGGGCAGTTTTGCTACGCATCCTCGCCGCCAGGCCCTCACGCGGGTACCGCGGGTTATCTGGCTCGGGCGTGGTGAGGTACATGTACATCAGTTCCCGGCTGATCGGCACGAGGCCCGCGCCAATGGTCCCATTGTAGGCATGCAGTGCGTCGAGTCCGGGGAGACGTGGCAGGTTGTAACGCCAGACTGCTTGCCCCGTGAACTGGGGCTTCGAGGCTTCCGGAAAGACCATCGAGCGGGTCTGCGAATACGCCCCGTCGGCGCCGATCACCAGGTCGTAGCTGCCACTTGACCGGTCGGAGAAGTGCACGCGCACACGCGGGCCGTCGTCGATCGCTGCGGCGGTGACGCCAAGTCGCAGCTTGGCGCCGGCCTCGATCGCCGCATTGCCCAGCACTTTCTGCAGGGCGCGCCGGCTGATGCCCAGATTGGCGGGCCGATTGGCCAGGAGCCGGTGCGAGGGCACGCGCGCCACCCTCCTACCGTCCGGGGCGAAGACCTCGACGGCATCGAAGCCCATGCCGGCATCGATGTACTGGTCGAGAATCCCCAGCGAATCGACCGCACGCAGAACATTTCCCTGCTGGATGATCCCAACGCCGTAGACCGACCACGCTGGATCCTTCTCGATGATGTCCACATGGAAGCCGCGCTGACGCAGCGCAATCGCCGCGGTGAGGCCGCCGATCCCCCCACCGATGACGAGTGCGGACAGATCCTTCACGCCACCTGCACTCCGTAATAACCGATCGTATCGAAGGCTGAGAACCACGGATCGCTCATCCCGTGATAGAAGAGCTGCTTGCCGCCGTCGGCGGCGAAGGTGCTGAGGTTGGTCCAGCGCTCCGTGTCGGTGAGCTGCTGTTCGGGATCGTCGATGACCTTCGCCACCTCACGCTCGAGGTCGATGTTGAGCGGGGCCGCCCCTCCGCCGACGGGTCCTGCGGTCGAGTTGAGAAGGAACCCTGGAATCCCCGGGCCATGGACCGCGATGCCGGTGTCATAGGGGTGTGGCGCATAGATGCGCCATCCGGTTGCGGTCACCGGACCGCCGAATGCCGTGTGCAGTTCACCAAGCCGCCGTACGAGAGGTTGCGCCGCTCTTGCGCCCGGTTGAGTTCCCGAATTGTTGAGCTGTTCGACGTCGCCGAGTAGCTGCTGCAGCTTTACCGATCCAGTGCTGGCTGTGCGAGCAGCATCGATGAAATCGAGGAGCTTTTGGCTTGCGAAGGGACGCGGCAGGCGATCCGACCTCGGCTCGCGGGCTCGCGCCTCGGCTTCCATGCTCATGAACCGCGTCGTGACCCTGTCATTCCAGTCGAGCGTACGCACTGTGCGCTCACGCAGGAACGCTGCGTTCTGCGCGGCGTCCTTCGGGTGCGTCGCCCACCACGTGTCCCAGGCGTGCCTCTCTTCCGGTGTGAGTAGCTCCTTCATCAAACCACGAACGAAAAGCGCACCACTCTGCGTGATCGATCTCCTGGCTGCATCGAGAGACCGGACAAGTTCACACAGCTCGCGAAGCGAGAGCTTGTGGCGCGTTCGCAAGCGCCTCGCGGCAACGGTCGCCATTGACAGAGCGTACTCGGATTCCGCCACTTTGCTCTTGAGGGACTCGCACTGCATCCGCAAAACCTGAGGCAGAGAGGGTGATTTCTCCGTTAACGGCGCGCGAATTTGCGCGAGCGAAAGTCCGAGCGCCTTCAGCGACACGATCGCGTTCAACCGCGCAAGATCTCTGGCGCTATATCGACGCCAACCGCTTGATGAGCGCAAGGGACGCAGCAATCCCTCGCGCTCATAGACGCGCAAAGCGCGTACGGTCAAACCGGTGCGCTTGGCGCACTCAGCCGCAGAGAGCCAGTTTTCACCTTGAACCATGGTGCCTCGCCGCTGGAGGCGACTTTAAGGTATGACCTAGGGTCCGGCTCAAGTTTCGAACCGCCGAAGGTCATCCGATCGCCGGAATCGAGTCTCTCCAGGGCGGGCATGACATTGGACAGCTTGGGGTCGTGAGTGTGAATTGCCGAGAGGATCGCGAGCGGCTGCTATCGAGCGATGCATCGGCTAGCAAGGAGAGGGGGCATCTACTGGCCAGAAGCAGAGACCTATTTCATTCCGTTCAACTCCGGCCGGGGGGGCGCACACCAAAATCGCCACGGCAGTCCGCCGGGTCCCTGCTTCGCTTTTGGACCTCAACCCATCAGGGTCCCAGCGACGTTGCGCAGACATTCGAGGATGCGGACTGCGATTGCCGGAGGATCGATTCACGAATATCGGGCTCGGGTGCGGCATCGTGACAATCTCAGCCTGAGGCAGAAGGGCTTCGACGGACTTTCGCGCACGCGCCGCCTTCTTGCCGGGAGTAGACCGGCACAGATGACGGCTTTCATGTTCTGCTCTCTCACTCCACGAGAAGTCCGAATTCTCGAAGCCAACTCGTCGTGCGTTCCATGCGCGACGCCGTCCCCGTCTCAAGCGTGACGATGAGAACATTATCGTGGGTTATAAGCGCGGAAGACCTGCCTGACCGTGGTGACTGCAAGTGCGACTGCACGTCCAACACATTCTCGAATCTCGGGTTCGCCGCAACCAGAAAGGCCACCATCGAACCGTCGTACGACATTTCCACGAATTGTACCTTGCCTATGTCCGCCAGTGCTTCCTTGAGAACCGGTACAGACTCCGCCAAGCGCTTCTTCAAGTCGCCGCCGTCCTTGTCAAACCTGACTAGTACCAGGTAGGGGATGAATTCCTCGTCGACTG
>JBOHZR010000308.1:0-13819 GCA_050738595.1 Steroidobacteraceae bacterium
GAGATCATAGCAATGCCCGGAAATACTGTAAAGCTATTTGAGGGACACTACACTAGGAGTACCCTACGGCGATCGAGGATTGGGGAGTGAGCGCCATGCACAGAGCCATGACTCCGGCCATCCTGGCGTTGCTGGCCGCATCCGCCGCGACGTGCCTCAATGCGGCCCAGCTACCGGCCAAATCACCCGGGCCGATGACGCAAGCGTCGGTGCTGCGAGAGGTCCACCTCAACGGGCCCGCCGACCTGGAACATTTGCGCGAGACGAACTTCTATCACTACCTGCGCGCGAAGAAAATCCTTGCCGCGGCGAACGAGATCTGTGCCCCGAAACCGGCGCGCACCTACCTTGCTCGGTTCAAGGCGGCCGATCCCCAGTGCGGCTTCATGTGGATGACGAGCTTGCCGCCGAAGAGGGAGCTGAGGTTCCGCTTGGACGACGTCTACTACGTTGCGCTGGTCACGGTGACCAACCTGCGAGCGAAGGCGATTTCGATCGGCGACTCGAAACGCTCAAAGTGAGTAGTGGACGACCATCCGCGCGACGCGCGCCTGATCGGACCACTGAGCAAACCCGATGCATTCCTGCTTCAGCGCCGAGCCGTCCGCGAACTCGACGGGCTTTGCCGCGAACCGCGAGCTTTCGGCTGCTTCGCCCGGCAGCACTCGCGTGTCGGTCCAATGACCTGCATTGTCGCTTTGGCGTACGTACAGCTCGACGTTTCCGACTTGCGCGGCAGCGGGAATCGTTGCGCAAAGAACGATAGGGGCGGCATCGGACTCCGAGCACGCGACGAGGGGTGCCGGACTCGGTGATTGGGGCACCGAGACGGACGGCTTTGCCACGGCTGCGGTGAGTGCGGGCCGCCCAACCGCGACCGACGTTGCGGCTCTGCCACGCGTAATCGACGGCTTACAGGGCGCAGCCGTCCCGAGCGCCACGACACCGTCGGCCCCCATTCGCCGCAGGACATCGGTCTCGACGGCCGAATGTAATTCGGTACGAGTCTGCTCGATGTCGTTCCTGTACCGGGTGAAGTCGTCGATCCGATCGCGCAGATCGCGTACGAGGGCCTGCTGTGTTGCACGCTCGCCCTCGAACACCCACTGGGCAAGCGCAAAGCCCGCCACGCCGGCACCGAGCAGCATGACGACAAGTAGGACCACCAGCACGTGGTTCGTTTTGCGGGTCGAAGTGGAGCGGGTTCTCGCTGCGATCTCCTTCGCGAACGAGGTACGCAGCTGAACGAACGAGCCGAAAACCGTAGCACCGGCAGCGATGATGGCGGCGAGCACTCCGTCGGACATGGATTTCTCCGGCGGTCACGCTAGCACGCCGAGCTGATCAGGAGTCGACCGCGGGTGGCGTTGTCACGGATTTTGCGATAACCGTCACACACGCCGGATGGCCTCGAGATGCGGCCAGCCCGATACGTCCGCTGAGATTCCTCGGCTCACGGGTGTTTGCTCCACCCTCGTGGCCGACGAGGGTAATAGAGCGAGACGTGCGCACTGTATGCTCCACAGGCGGAGCACCGCAGCCGCGGGATTGCAGTCACCACTCTCGTCTTCCACCCGATGATTTCTGCCAGTGCTGCCGCCGGCATCTCGCGCTCGTGCAGACACTTCGTGCAACCGAGAGACACGAACCCATCGCGGTGATCGGAGAGCATCGTACGAGAGGTGAGCTGGATCGCCATACGAGCGATCGTAGGAAGGACCGCACGACAACGTCCATGCAGCAGTTTCTGCGGCCGGCCACTGTATGAGCCGCGATCGTCGTCTGCTGCCGTACGGCGTAAGATGAGCTTTCCGTACAAACGCTCGGAGCGCCGCCATCATGAAAGCCTTCGTCGCGTCAACAATCCTCGTCTTCGCCGCCATCGGTTTGGCCAGCGCCGCTCGCCGCGCCGATGCGCCGGATCGACCGCCCGGCGTCACGCCCTCCGATTGGGTTCCGATCGACGATTCATTCGGGCTGGTGATCGTCCACTCGAAGGGCGTGCCGCTCAGCGGAGACGGGACAGCGCTTCTTCTTAGTCCGCCAGTGAACGGCTACTTCGTCGTGAAACGCGGTGATCGCTGGTTACGCGTTGTGATAGTCGAGCCGGCGAAAGGGCCGGGAGCAGCCGGATAGCTCTCTCAGCGGCGTGACTCGCGCTCGGCGATGGCATCCAGGGGGCTTACGGTGGGCAGCTCGCGCCGTTCCCCCCTTGGCGCGCGATGAGGTAGCGATGTGGATGCAATGCAGCGCTCGCGGCATCGCCCTGCCATACGGCGGGAACGCCATCGGCCGCGATATCTCCTTCGCACGTGATGGCATAAGCGTCCGCAAGGACAAGACCGGCGGCGGCCGCCGGCAACAGCGAGCTGATGTCGTACGCGACGTATCCCGAGCCATCCGGGGCACTGGCATCCGGCTCCCAGAGCACGGCGCGCTCCCCGACGTTCTGAGGATCGTTCGCGACGCCATAGGTCCCGACGATCTCGCCGGCAGAGTTGACTGCGGAGGCCGAGGACGGGACGTGCGCACTGACGCCAGGCGGCATCGGCAGCAGCTCTGCAGGGGCGGAGTCGTGCGGCCAGGCGAGCGCGTGCATTTGCCCATCGGCTGCATTGCCGAAACCAACGATGGTGGTCCCTGAGAAATCGACGGCTTCGCTTGAGGTGCCGCCTGGTGCGACGCCGAGATCGACGCCGCCGTCGATGCCGTTGCCCCCGCAGCCGTTGCAGTAGATGACCGCGTGATAGGGGCCTTGATTGCCCTTCCCGAAGTACAAGTATCCGACAGCGAAGAATTGAGTACTGGTTGGGCTCGAGTAGCTCAAGCAGACATAAGAGTTCCCGCCCGCCTGATCGGCAGCTGACCCAGGCGTGCCCTGGCAGCCCATAGTCGGCCAGACAGGCACATCGGGTTCGAAGTTGATCGCACCAAGATCAATCGTGGCGGCAAAGAGCGGCACCGCCGCCGGCGCGCCACCCGAGGCACTACTGCTGCTCGATGCACTCCCCGATGCGCTCGAGGAGCTCGACTGTGAGGCGGTACTCGATGAGCTCCCGGAGGAGGAGCTGGAGGAGCTCGCGACCATCGAGCTGCTCGAGGCGCTTGATGAGGAATTCCAGCCGACCTGGCTTGCTTGTGCAGCAGGCATCGCCGAATCGGACGATGCACCGCAGGATGCCGCGAGTATCGCGACGAAGAGCATACCGACCAGGAGCAACGGGATGCGCTGCACGGTGAGCCCTCCTTGGGACCAAGTGCCGCACGCTGGGATAGCAAACGACGTGCCGTGCTGCGAGCGAGCGCTCCCCCGCGGACCGCCGCTCGCCTACTCCCACTCTATCGTCGCCGGCGGCTTCCCAGAGATGTCGTACACCACTCGCGAGATGCCGGCCACCTCGTTCACGATCCGCCGCGAGAGGAGATCGAGAAAGTCGTACGGCAGCCGCGCCCAGTGCGCCGTCATGAAGTCGACCGTCTCCACGGCGCGCAGCGCGATCACGTAGTCGTAGCGCCGCCCGTCGCCCATCACGCCGACCGAGCGCACGGGAAGAAATACGGCGAACGCCTGGCTCACGCGGTCGTAGAGATCGTGACGGCGCAGCTCCTCGATGTAGATGGCATCTGCCCGGCGCAGCAGGTCCGCGAATTCCTTGCGCACCTCCCCGAGAATGCGCACCCCGAGTCCAGGCCCGGGGAACGGATGTCGGTGCACCATCTCCCGAGGCAGCCCGAGCTCGACGCCGAGCCGGCGCACCTCGTCTTTGAATAACTCGCGCAGCGGCTCGAGGAGCTTGAGGCGCATCTCGGCCGGGAGTCCCCCGACGTTGTGATGAGACTTGATGACGTGCGCCTTGCCGGTGCGCGCGCCGGCCGACTCGATGACGTCCGGATAGATCGTGCCCTGGGCGAGAAACTCGATTCCCTCGAGCTTGCGGGCCTCCTCCTCGAACACCTCGACGAACACGCGCCCGATGATCTTGCGCTTCGCCTCCGGGTCGGCAACGCCGGCGAGCGCCTCGAGGAAGCGCCGCTCGGCAGCGACGCGGATCACGCGCACCCCGAGATGGTCCGCGAAGGTCTTCATGACCTGATCGCCCTCCCCGAGGCGCAACAGGCCATGATCGACAAATACGCACACGAGCTGCTCCCCGATGGCTCGGTGCAGCAGCGCGGCGACGACGGAAGAATCCACGCCGCCCGAGAGCCCGAGCAGCACGCGTCCGCGGCCGACCTGAGCCCGCACCCGCTCGCACGCAGCGTCGATGATATTGCCGATGCTCCAGAGCGCATCGCAGCCGCAGATCTCGCGCACGAAGCGCTCGAGCAGGCGTGCGCCCTGGCGCGTATGGGTCACCTCGGGATGGAACTGCACGCCATAGAATCGCCGCCGCTCGTCGCACATCGCCGCGAGCGGGGCGTGCGGCGTCTCACCTGCCGCGCTGAAACCCGGCGGCAGCGCCTCGACCCGATCGCCGTGGCTCATCCAAACATCGAGCACACCGCGCCCGGCGGCATCATGGCGATCGGCAAGTCCAGCGAGCAGGCGGCAGGTGCCGGTGGAGGTGACCTCCGCATAGCCGAACTCCCGAGCTGTCGCGGGAGCCACCCGTCCGCCGAGCTGCTGCGCCATGCTCTGCATGCCGTAGCAGATCCCGAGCACCGGCACGCCGAGTGAGAACACCGCGGCGGGGGCGCGCGGCGGCTCCGTGTCGGTGACCGACTCCGGACCGCCCGACAGAATGATTCCTCTCGGGGCGAAGGCGCGTACCTGCGCATCGTTCACATCCCAGGGATGGATCTCGCAATAGACGCCGCACTCGCGCACGCGCCGAGCGATGAGCTGCGTGTACTGCGCGCCGAAGTCGAGGATCAGGATGCGCTCGGCGTGGATGTCCGGCGCCGCCCAACGATCAGGAAACCCGGTAATTCGGAGCTTCCTTCGTTATCGTCACGTCGTGCACGTGACTCTCGCGCACCCCGGCGCTCGTGATGCGCACGAACGTCGGCCGCGTGCGCATCGCCTCGATATTGTCGCTGCCCGTGTAACCCATCGCGGCGCGCAGCCCGCCGGCGAGCTGCTGGATGATGGTGACGACGCTGCCCTTGTACGGCACGCGGCCCTCGACCCCCTCGGGCACGAGCTTCTCGAGCTCCGTGGTCGTGTCCTGAAAGTACCGATCGGCCGAGCCGTGCCGCTCAGCCATCGCGCCGAGGGAGCCCATGCCGCGGTAGGACTTGTACGAGGCGCCCTGATAGAGCTCGACATCGCCCGGGGACTCTTCCGTCCCGGCGAACAAGCTTCCGATCATCACTGCGTGCGCGCCCGCGACGATCGCTTTCGCCACGTCACCCGAGAAGCGAATGCCGCCATCGGCGATCAGCGGCACATCCGCGCTCTTGAGCGCCTCGGCGATATTCGCGACCGCGCTGATCTGCGGCACACCGACGCCGGCGATGATCCGCGTCGTGCAAATCGAACCGGGGCCGATGCCGACCTTCACCGCGTCCGCACCCGCCTCGATGAGCGCGCGCGCCGCCTCCGACGTGACGATGTTGCCGGCAACCACCTGCTCGTCGGGCCAACGGCGCTTGATGCGCGCGACCATGTCGATGACGCCCTTCGAATGGCCATGCGAGGTATCGACGACGACCACATCGACGCCGGCCTCGCGCAGCGCGGCCACACGGTCGAGCGTGTCCGGGCTCGTACCGACCGCCGCGCCGACGCGCAGGCGTCCGCCCTCGTCCTTGCATGCGCGCGGAAACTCGGTCGCCTTCTGAAAGTCCTTGACGGTGATCATCCCCTTGAGCTCGAAGTCCTCCCCGACGACGAGCACCTTCTCGATGCGGTGCCGGTGCAGCAGAGCGAGAACGTCCTGCTTCGGCGCATTCTCGCGCACCGTCACGAGCCGCTCCTTCGGCGTCATCACGCTCGCGACGGGCGCATCGAGCTTCTCCTCGAAACGCATGTCGCGATGGGTGACGATCCCGACGACCTGCTTGCCGACGACGACGGGCACCCCGGAGATGCCGCGCGCGCGGGTGAGATCGAGGACCTCGCGGATCGTCGTGCTCGCCGAGACGGTGATCGGGTCCTTGATCACGCCGCTCTCGAATTTCTTCACACGGCCGACCTCGCGCGCCTGCGCGTCGATCGACATGCTTTTGTGAACGATCCCGATCCCGCCTTCCTGCGCGATCGTGATCGCGAGCCGCGCCTCCGTCACCGTGTCCATCGCCGCGGCGACGAGCGGGAGATTCAGTCGGATCCGGCGGGTGAGCCGGGTGGAGAGATCGACCTCGCGCGGTAGGACTTCCGAATAGGCCGGAACCAAGAGGACGTCATCGAAAGTCAGGGCCTCTTGCAGAATGCGCATCGCTCGCCCGCGCCTGCCGGGAAGTCGTCCCCCGACAATTAAAACGGGTAATTGTACGCATCGAGACGCGGTTGGTAAACTGTCCTTCATCGCCATGGCCAAAGGATTCAGCGCCCCGAACGCCTCGAGCGCCCCGACCAGCCCGACCGTCTCGAGCGTGCCGGCGGAAACGTTGGGCCTGCCGTTCGAGCCGAGTTCTCCGCCCGCGGCACCCGAGAGGCCCGTTGGCGCGCCGGAGCGGCCGGCCGGCGAGCCTGAGCGCGTCGTCTATTCCGTCTCCCGCCTCAATCGCGAGGTGCGGCTGCTGCTCGACCAGCGCATGTCAGTGCTGTGGGTCGAGGGCGAGATCTCCAACCTCTCGCAGCCCTCCTCCGGCCACTGGTACTTCTCGCTCAAGGATCGCGTCGCGCAGGTTCGCTGCGCGATGTTTCGGCAGCGCAATTCGGGGGTGGACTTCGCGCCCCGCTCCGGCCAGCAGGTCCTTGCGCGCGGGCGCGTGAGCCTCTACGAGCCTCGCGGGGACTTTCAGCTCATCGTCGAGCACCTCGAGGAAGCGGGGATCGGTCGCCTGCAGCGCGAGCTCGAGCGCCTGAAGGCGAAGCTCGCGGCGGAAGGCCTGTTCGATGCGGCGCTGAAGCGCCCCCTGCCCCGCTTCCCACGCCGCATCGGTGTCATCACCTCTCCGACGGGCGCCGCGCTGCGAGACATTCTGCACATTCTCAGGCGCCGCTATCCGTCGGCGCACGTGCTGGTGTATCCCGCGCTCGTGCAAGGCGCCGCGGCGGCGCCGTCCATCATCGAGGCTCTCGCGCTTGCCTCGACCCGCCTCGAGTGCGACGTGCTGATCGTGGCGCGCGGCGGCGGGTCACTCGAGGACCTCTGGGCTTTCAACGACGAGCGCGTGGCGCGGGCGATTCGTGCCGCCTCCATCCCCGTGATTGCCGGAATCGGTCACGAGATCGACTTCACGCTTGCCGATTTCGCGGCGGATGCGCGCGCGCCGACGCCGTCGGGCGCGGCCGAGCTCGCGACGCCCGACCGCCTCGCCGTACTGCAGGCTCTCGCGAAGACAGCTGACCGGCTGCACAACGCCTGCTCGCGCGAGCTGCGCGCGCTCGCGGCCCGCGTTGCAGCGGCCGCTGCGTGCTTGAAGATCGCCCATCCCGGTGCACGCCTGCAGCAGCAGGTGCAGCGGCTCGATGATCTCGAGCAGCGCCTCGCCGGCGCCACGCGCTCGCGCCTGCACCGCGATCGCCATCGACTCAGCGAGACGTTCGCGCTCTTCGTGCGCCGCTCCCCCGAGCACCGGGTGCGGGAGTCTCGCGAGCGCCATGCGGCTCTCGAAGTGCGCCTGCGCCATGCGAACCAGCGCCTCATGTCCAAGGCGGAGAACCGTCTCGGTCTCGCCCAGCGCGCGCTCGATGCCGTGAGCCCACTGAAGACACTCGAGCGCGGCTACGCGATCGTGGCGTGCGCCGCGGACGGCGCCGTGCTCACGCAGGCAGACTCGGTCGGACTCGGCGAGGAGATCGAAGCTCGGCTCGCGCACGGGCGCGTACGAGCCCGAGTGACCGGCAAATCCAATCCGTGAGGACAGGTCGGACAATCCTTTCGCTCAGCGTCCTGCTGATCGCACTCGCATCGCAAGCGACGGCAGCTTCACGGGGCGCCCGTGGGGCGCTCGCGCTGCCCACTCAGAGTCTCGTGCCGGGTGGCGTCCTCGAATGGCCGATCGATGCGCCGGCGGGCGTCGCGCCTCGCGTAACATTCGACGGACGGCGGGTCCTCGTCCTGCGCGACGCAGGCCGATGGCTTGCGATCGCCGGCATTGCGCTTTCGGCGATGCCGGGTCCGCTCGAGCTCAGCATCCGCTGCGGCGCGGGCCGCGTCTCGAACGCCAAATTCGAGATCCACGACAAGCGGTACCGGGTGCAGCGCCTCACCGTCGCCCCGCGCGAGGTGGATCTCTCGAAAACCGATCTCGCCCGCTATGAGCGCGAGCGGCCGAGGATCGAGCGCGCCGTCGCGACCTTTTCGGCAACTCCTCCCCGCACGCTGCGGCTGCTCCAGCCTGTCCCGGGCATCCGCTCGAGCTCCTTCGGCTCGCGCCGCGTCTTCAACGGCGAGCCGCGCGCCCCGCACAGCGGCATGGACATTGCCGCGCCGATCGGCACGCCCGTGCGCGCGGCAGCCGCCGGCCGCGTGATCGACACCGGCGACTTCTTCTTCAATGGCAACACGATCTTTCTCGACCACGGCGAGGGGCTCGTGACGATGTACTGCCATCTGAGCGCGATCGGCGTCAGAGCCGGTCAGCGCGTCGCGGCCGGCCAGACCATCGGCAGAGTCGGCAAAACCGGGCGGGTCACTGGCCCGCACCTGCACTTCGGCGTCGCGCTCAACGCGACTTTCGTCGATCCCGCGCTGTTCCTCGCCCCCTGAGCGAACGCCCCGAGTACGGATTCGCGTCGGTGCGGAACTCCATCACGACCGGCGAGGCGTAGAGGTCGAACCTCTTTCGGAAGACGTTCCCCAGATACCGCCGATAGGCATCCGGCACGGCCTCCGTCTGGTTTCCGTGGATGACGATGCGCGGCGGATTGCGGCCGCCCTGGTGGGCGAGCTTGAGCTTGATGCGCCGCCCGCGAACGATCGGCGGCGGCTGCGCCGCGATCGCCTGCTGGAGCGTGCGCGTGAGCGCCGACGTCGGCATCTCGCGCATCGAGCCGTCGTATGCGCGCGCCGCGGCCTCGACGAGCTCGCCCACACCCGTTCCATGCCGCGCGGAAATGAAGTGGAGCGGCACGAACGGCGCGAAATCGAGGCGCAAGCCGAGCTGTCGCCGTATCGTCTCGCGCTGCTCGGGGGGGATACCGTCCCATTTGTTGACTGCGAGCAGGACCGCGCGCCCGCGATCGAGCGCAATGCCGAGCACGGCTGCATCCTGCTCCGCGACGCTGTCGTGTGCGTCGAGGACGAGGATGACGACGTGCGCCTCCGCGATCGCCTGCAGCGTCTTCGCGACGCTCACGCGCTCGACCGGGTCCGCGATCCTCGCGCGGCGCCGCACGCCCGCGGTGTCGATGAGCAGAAAATCGCGCTCGCCGCGATGAAACGGCACGAAGATGCTGTCGCGCGTCGTCCCCGGCTGCTCGCTCGCGATGACGCGCTCCTCGCCGAGGAGCCGGTTGACGAGCGTCGACTTGCCGACGTTCGGCCGGCCGACGATCGCGATGCGGATGGCGTGCGCATCGCCAGCCTCGCCAGCCTGGCCGGCATCCCCAGCCTCGCCAGCCTCGCCGGCCTCCGAGCGCGCACTCTCAATCCCCGCGAGCACCGCCTCCATCAGGTCGCGGCAGCCCTGGCCGTGGCTCGCCGCGATGGCGAGCGGCTCGCCGACACCGAGCGCGTGGAATTCCGCGGCGGCGAGCGACTCCTCGAGACCTTCCGCCTTGTTGACGGCGAGCGTGATCGGTTTGCCCGAGCGGCGCAGCTCGCGCGCGATCAGCTCATCCTGGGGGGTGAGACCGCTGCGCGCATCCGTGATGAACACGATGCGGTCCGCTTCCGCGACCGCGCGCTCGGTCTGAATGCGCATCTGCGCATCGAGCCCGGTCGGGTTCTCGATGAGCCCTCCGGTGTCGATGACGATGAACGAAGCTCCACCGATGCGACCGAATCCATACTGCCGGTCACGGGTGACGCCTGGCACGTCCGAGACGATCGCGTCGCGGGTACCCGTCAAGACATTGAACAGCGTCGACTTGCCGACGTTCGGCCGGCCGACCAGCGCCACGGTGGGAAGCAATGCTCCCCCTTTTTTTTACGAGCCCTTGATCGGCGTCGCCCGGAAGGCCGTGATCCGTCCTCGATCGTCGATGACGAGCAGCAGTCCGTGAGCTGCGACGGGCATGTTCGACACCCGCGTCCGCCCGGCGCGCGCACGCGCCATGAGCGCGCCCGTCGCCTTGTTCAACCAGTGCACGTAGCCTTTGTAGTCGGCCACCACTATCGCATCGCCCGATATGACGGGCGTGGACAGCCCGCGATACATCAGCGCCTTCTGGCGCCAGCTCTCCGCGCCGGTGCGGCCGCGCATCGCGACGATCTCCCCATCGGTCGTCGCGACGAAGAGGTTATCCCCGTCGACCGCCATCCCGCGATAACTCGACATGTCGTGCGCCCACCAGATCTGCCCGGTGTCGAGCGCGAGCATCGCCACCTTGCCCTGGTACTGCGCGACGTAGACGTCATCGCCCTCGGCATGCGGGGTCGCGTCAACGTCGTTGAGCCGCGCCAGATCGTTGCTGCCCTGCGGAGCAGCGATCAAAGTCTGCCAGACGCTCGAGCCGTCGTTGAGGTTGGTGGCGATCACCTTGCCGTCGTCGTATCCACAGATTGCGAAATCGCCCACGATCTGCGGGCGCGAGGTGCCGCGCAGCGACAGCCGCGGAACCTGCTCCTGCATCTGCCAGAGCTCGTGGCCGTCAGCGGGTGAGAGCCCGTGCAGCTTGCCGTCCACGGAGCGCACGACGACGATGCGCGAGCTGACTGCCGGCCCGGCGAGTACCTCGCCCGCGATATTGACCCGCCAGCGGACTTTCCCGTCGGCCGCGGCCAGCGCGAATACATCACCGTCGCTCGAGCCGACGATGACGAGGTCGGAGTCGGCACCTGGACCCCCGGCAAGCGGCGCCCGAACCTTGTGCTCCCACAGCGTGCGGCCCGAAGCGATATCGAACGCTGCGACCCGGCCGCTTCGCCCTGCGGCATATACCCGGTTGCCGACGACCGCGAGATCGAGGCCGAGCCGCAGCGGCTTGCGTGTGCCGCCGACGCTTGCCGACCAGGCTCGCTCGACGTGCAGCGATGCGGTGAACGGCACGAGTTTCCTCGGCTGATCGACCGCCTTCTCCTTCGAGCAGGCGGCAACGAGCGCGGCGAGCGCCAGGGCGGCGAGAACGAAACGCAGACGCACGCCGCTACCTCGAGCCCGCGGAGGCGCGCGGCGCGCGGCTTGCCGAAGCGCCAGACTGCGCCGTCGGTTTGCCCTGCGCGGGCGCACCCGCGGCTCCGGTCAGATCATTGATTTTGAGATTGAGCACATCGTTCTCCGCGAGTGTCGGACCTGCGGCGAGACGCGCCGCGCGGTACTCATCGAGTGCAGCGGCCTTCTTGCCCTGCGCGAAATAGGCATCCCCGCGCACCTCGTGGTAGCGCGAGACAAAAGCGCCGGTGGGCGGGGACCCGAGCGTCGTGAGTGCCTCGTCGGGCTTGCCGAGAGAGACTTGCACGCGGGCGAGCCGCAGCTTCGCGATCATCGCGAGCCCCGGATCGCGCGATTCGCGCTCGACGGCCGCGAGGTGCTGCGCGCCGCGCTCGAGCTGGTTCGTTTCGACGAACACCCGGGCCGCGGCGAGATTCGCCTGATCGGTGTAGGGCGAGCCCGCATGATCGCGCTCGAGATCCCCGATCAGCTCGAGAGCGCGGCTGCTCTTGCCGTCATCGAACGCCTGGAGAACCTGCTGGTACTCGGCGCTCGCCGCGAGAGCGAGCCGGTCAGTGTGCCCCTGCCACCAGCGCCAGCCGCCGATTGCGAGACCGCCCACGGCGATGCCCGCGAGGATCCACGGCACATTCGCGCGCAGCCAGGCCTTCACCTGCTCCAGTTGCTCGGAATCGGAGAGATAGTCGTCCACGCGAGAAAGTCCCCCAAAAAAACCGTTGGTTCACTCTGGCGAGTCGAGCGCCGCCTCGATCCGCCCCGCGAGCGCCTCGAGCGGATACTCGCTCTGACCGGCTTCGTGCCGTAAAGGTTTCAGCGCGGCGCAGCCCCGGGCGAGCTCCTCGTCGCCGAGAATCAGCGCGAGCGGCGCGCCGCTGCGGTCGGCTCGGCGAAACTGCGCCTTGAACGCCCCCCCGCCGAGGCCGAGCTCGAAACGCCGTTCGGGCAGCGCATCGCGCAGCGACTCGATCAGCCGCCAGACCGCTTGACCGGCACGCTCGCCGCTCGCGATCACGTACACATCGGGCGGGCGGGCCACCCCCGGCTCCCCCGTCAGGCGCAGCAGCGCAACGGCACGCTCCACGCCGAGCGCAAAGCCGACGGCCGGCGTCGACTCCCCGCCGAGCTGCTCGATGAGCCCATCGTACCGGCCCCCGGAGCACACCGCATCCTGTGCACCGAGCGCATCGGTGATCCACTCGAACACGGTACGGCTGTAGTAGTCCAGGCCGCGCACGAGGCGTGGATTGACGCGGTAGGGGATTCCCATCCCCTCGAGCACCGCGCGCAGCGCATCGAAATGCGCCCGGGATTGCGCATCGAGATGCTCCGTCAGCAGCGGTGCGCCCGCGATGAGCTCCTGCATCTCGGGGTTCTTGCTGTCGAGGATCCGCAGGGGATTGCCCTCGAGCCTGCGCCGGCTGTCCGCATCGAGCCGCCCTTGCTGCGCGCGAAAGTAATCGGTGAGCAGGGCACGGTAGGCGCGGCGGGAATCGGCGGTGCCGAGGGAGTTCAGCTGCAGCGAGATGCGCCTGATGCCGAGCCGGCTCCACAACCGTGCCGTGAGCGCAATGAGCTCGGCGTCCACGTCCGGCCCCGCGAAGCCGATCGCCTCGACATCGACCTGATGGAATTGGCGGAAGCGGCCTTTCTGCGGCTTCTCGTGGCGGAACATCGGTCCCATGCACCAGAGCTTGTGCCGCTGGCCGCGAAGCATGCCGTGCTCGATCACGGCGCGCACCATGCCCGCGGTCGCCTCCGGGCGCAGCGTCAGGCTCTCTCCGCCCTGATCCGTGAAGGTGTACATCTCCTTCTCGACCACGTCCGTGTGCTCCCCGATCGCCCGCTCGAAGAGCTCGGTGTGCTCGACCGCCGGAACACGGAACTCCGCATAGCCGTACGCCTCGAGCAGCTCCCTCGCGGTGCGCTCGAGACGCTGCCATGGAGCCATGTCGGCGGGCAGAATGTCATTCATGCCGCGCACGGCGGCGATCTGTCGGATCAACGGGATCCCTCTAAGGAGCCTGAACGCCGGCGGCTGCGAGGTGCGCCGGCGCCGCGCGACCCGAGCTGGTGATGCGGAATTTGAGCAACATATTGCGCCGAGCCCCATCCGGCATGGGGACCGGCCGCCCATCGAGCTGCAGCGACACGACCACCGGGTTGCCGAGCACGACACGCAGAGGTGGGACACCACTCACCGTCCGCGTCGAATCGGCCGAGCCGATATCGTAAAACAACCGCTCCCCGCGCGCGTCGTAAACTTCGGTCCAGCTGTCCTCTGCGAAATGCATTTGCAGCGCCGCCAGATGCGCCGGAGCCCCCGCCGGGGAAGCAGGCATCCCCCCGCCGGGCGTTACTCGGGCTGCCGGGGTCCGGCCGGGCGACGGCGCCAGGGGCGCCGAGAGCCTCGAGTGCCTCGAGGGTATCCCCC
>JBOHZR010000309.1:0-10204 GCA_050738595.1 Steroidobacteraceae bacterium
AACCGCGTTCCAGGACCACGATGACACCTTCCGAGGGCGAAATCGTTAACACCCCCAGAACTCCGATTTCAGTAAGCCGCTCAAGCTCTTATGCTCTTCCAACTGATCGACGTTGGGACAGCCCTGAATTAGCCCATATACGAGCAACCCCGTTGGCTCCAAGAATTGACGCTGTCACCGCCTCACAACGCGAGATTCAACGGCATCAAACAGCGCGCGCATGCCAAAGGATACGTCGGTGATCACGCCATCGACGAAGAAGCCGGGCGTCGCCCGCACTTTGCTGGCTTTCCCGCTCTCGAGGTGCTCGCGGATGCGCTGTCGATAGACACCATCGTCCATTTCGGCGGTGAAGAGAGCTATATCGAGCGAGAGCTGCTGCGCATATGCGTGTAGATTCTTGACGGATAGATGGGACTGATTCTCGAAGAGCAGGTCGTGCATGGCCCAGAATCGTCCCTGTGCTCCGGCACACTCGGCCGCTTCAGCCGCTTGCAGCGCATGCGGATGCACCGATTCTTGGGGGAAGTGTCGATAGGCGACCCGGACGACGTTTTCGAAACGTTGCAGGAGGAGCTTCACAGCCGGAGCGGATTGCTTGCAAATGGGACATTCGAAGTCGCCGTACTCCACGACAGTGACCGGAGCATGTGCGTCACCGAGGACGTGGTCCGTCGCGTTAACCGGTTGGGTGAGATCGCGGTGAGATCGATCGTTCATCGGCACCACCTCGCGGTGACTCGTGCTCATGCGGCTGCGGTGGCTCGCGACGAGGCCATCTCCGTCAAATCGCGCAGCGCCCGATGCACGAACTGTACCGTAATCGAGCCTTCTCCGACGGCGGAGGCGATGCGCTTGACGCTGTCGGCGCGTACGTCCCCGGCGGCGAATACCCCGGGGACGCTCGTCTCGAGGAGATAGGGCGGACGCGGCAGGCGCCAGCGAGACAGCTCCTCGCGGGCGAGGTCGGGACCCGTCTTGATAAAACCGTGATCATTGAGCGCGACACAGCCCGCGAGCCATCGGGTGTTCGGCGATGCGCCGGTCATCAGGAACACATGACGCAGCTGGCGCAGCTCCGGTGCGCCGTCCGCCGTGGTCCACGTCACCCGTTCCAGGCGATTCGAGCCATCGAGCGCGGTGATCTGCGTGCGCGTGTGCAGCGTGATGTTGCGAGCGTCTTCGATGCGATGGATCAAGTACGCCGACATGCTTTCGGCGAGACCCGCCGCCCGTACCAGCACTTGTACGTGCCGACAGGAGGCGGCGAGAAACACCGCGGCCTGTCCAGCGGAATTGCCGCCACCGACGATCGCCACTTGCTCGCCCTCGCACAGTTGGGCCTCGAGGTGCGTGGCGGCGTAATAGACCCCGCTCCCGAGGAAGCGCTCTACATTGGCGACCTCGAGCACGCGGTATTGCGCCCCGCTCGCAATAACGATGACGCGACCGCGCAGGCGCTTGCCGTCGGACATCTCCACGCCGTAGGGCCATTCCCTGCAGTCCAGCCGCACGGCCCGCCAGGCGATGCTCAATTGCGCGCCGAACTTTTGCGCCTGTGAGAGGGCTCGGCCGGCCAGCGCAGCGCCGGAAATGCCCGTAGGGAAACCGAGGTAGTTCTCGATGCGCGAGCTGGTACCGGCCTGGCCTCCGGGCGCGAAGCTGTCGATGATGCGCACGTCCAAGCCTTCGGAGGCCGCGTACACAGCGGCTGCGAGACCTGCGGGGCCGGCGCCGATGATGATCACGTCGTGCACGATGCTATCGTCCGGCTGGCCGTTGATGCCGAGGCATTCGGCAATGGCGCCGGTCTGCGGATTCTTGAACACTTCACCGGTGCGGCATACCACCACGGGCAAGTCTTGCGGCTCGATATGAAAGCGCTCGAGCAGGGCCTTTGCGTCGGGATCGTGATCGATGTCGATGTCGACGTAGGGGCGCGCGTTGCGCGTCAGAAATTCGCGGATGCGAAGCGTATCGCCGGCGTGGCTCGAGCCGAGCACCGTGACCTCGCTGAAGCCGGACTGCAACATTCCCATGCGTCGCAGAATGAAGGCGCGCATCATGAGCTCGCTCAATTCGGGGTCGTTCTGCACCACCCGTCGCAATTCATCGAGCCCCATCTCAAGGACCGCTCCCGGCTCGCCCACGCGCAGGCGGGCGAGACTCGGCGTGCCGCGCAGCGTGCTCATCTCCCCCGTGAAGTCCCCAGGTGTGAGCACGTTCAACAGCCCGTAGTCGCGGGTCTCGGTGTGCACATCCGAAGTGGGCATCAGCGCTTCGATGGTGCCGGCAACGACAATAAACAGGCCGTGGGGCCGTTCTGCGACCTCCAGCAGGACTTCTCCGGCTCTCGTTTCGCGGCGCATGCAATGCACTTGGAGACGCTCGAGTTGCGCCGGCGTGAGCTTGGGAAACATCTGCTCGCGCCGCTTCTCCAGGAGTTCGGTGGCCATGATGCGCTCCGGCTCACTCGAGTTGCAGTACCACCTCGTCCACGAAACACCAGCTCCAATCCTCGCCGGGCTCGAGCGAGCTGATGATGGGATGGTGGGTGGCGTGGAAATGCTTGGTGGCGTGACGATTCTTGGAGTCGTCGCAGCAGCCAACGTGGCCGCAGGTGCGGCACAGCCGCAGGTGCACCCAGGTGTCACCGAGCTTGAGGCATTCCTCGCACCCGCGGCTGTGGGGCTGATCGGTGCGGACGAAGTCCAGGTGTCGGCATCGTGTTGCCATGGCAGCTCCCGGCGTGGAGGGACCAGTCTACGCCTCGGCGCCCAGAGCGACGTCGCCGGCGGCGGTGCGGGGTGCTTCACTCAAGGATAGGAGCGTGGCGCCGAGGACGGCTGCGAGCGCTGATCCGGCCAGCACACCGTCTTGGCGATGGAAGCATGGACATAACCCTCGAAAGCCTGATTCCCTGTCGCTCGTGAGCGCAAGCGCGACGGCGCCTATGCTTGGGGGGTGTTTCAGGATACGGCGCACGAGACGCGGTACGTCGAAACTTTTATGCTCGATTCATGGCTCGAGCATATGCGCCAGCATCAACGCGTCATCCATCTCGACCGAGCCGCACAGGAACGGCTTCGGGCGCTCACGTCCGGCGAGCCTCGGATCACCCACTGCATCGCTGGGGAAGCTCCTCGCTGGGCCCCATTGGCGCGTTCCGAAGTGTCGAATCAAGCGTTTGCGATCGTGACACCCAAACAGCCCTTTGACGGATCGCGCGGAACTCTGCTGGGACTTACGGAGCACGGGTCCGCTGAGCCGATCCGGATGCACTTCCAATCCTCGGAGAAAACGTCATGGGCAACGACTTTCCCTACAAAACAGCCCTCATTGTCGGAGCAGGTTCCGGCATCAGTGCTTCCGTGGCCCGCCGCCTCGCCGCAATGGGCGTCAAGGTGGGGCTCGCGGCGCGCAATACGGCCAAGCTCGCCGCGCTCGCGGCCGAGATTGGTGCCGTCACGTTCAGCGTCGACGCATCCGTTCCGAACGCTGTCGGCACGCTCTTTGACGGGGCCGATCGGCGCATCGGCGCACCTGACATCGTTCTATACAACGCGAGCGGCCGCCTGCGCGGTCCGATTGCGGAGCTCGACCCGGGTGCCGTCGAAAAGGCTATCAGCATAACGGCCTTTGGGGGTTTCTTCGTGGTCCAGCAGGCGGCACGACGCATGGCGCCCAAAGGTTATGGCGCCATCCTGCTCACCGGTGCCAGCGCGAGCGTCAAGGGATTCGCGCTCTCCTCGGCCTTTGCGATGGGCAAATTTGCGCTCCGCGGGCTCGCTCAGAGCGCGGCCCGCGAGCTCGGACCTAAGGGGATCCACGTCGCTCATTTCGTGATCGACGGAGGGGTGCGCAGTTCGCACTACCCAGACCCGCCCGAGAACCCGGACAGCACCCTCGATCCCGATGCGATTGCTCAGACCTACGTCGATGTGCTGCATCAGCCGCGGAGCGCCTGGTCGCTCGAAATCGAGGTCAGACCGTGGGTCGAGAGGTTCTGAAGAGGGTCTCGAGCTCGCGTGTGCCGCGGGTGACCAAGGTACCGCACGCACCCTCACCGTCAGCGGCGTCCAATAATCTGCCTTTAGCGACAACCATGAGCACATCACCTACCATTGCGAACTGGCCAGTCGAGGACCTCGTCGTCCGCATTAGTAGCGGCGAAGTATCCCCAGGAGCCGGCGCGGCCGGTGCAGTTGTTCTCGCTCTGGCGGCGGCCTGCGCGGGAAAGGCGGCGTCCGTGACCCTAAAGCATCTGCCGGACGAGATCGAGCTTCGATCGTCACTCGCTTGTTTGCGGCAAATCGCGCGATATGCCTTGACTGACGCCGATCGAGACTCAGAAGCCTTTAAGGCGTTCATTCAGTCGAGAAGCTCGAGCGCCGTCGCGCGACTGGTCTCCGAAGGTGGGCGGGTTGCTCAACTGATTGCAACGTTGGACAGTGTGATCGACGGGATCGAGCCTTTGATAAGAACGAATGTGATGGGTGATCTCGTCGCCGCGCGTGTGCTCGCGAGCGCTGCGCGCCGCATTCAGGAGCATGACGCAACTCGACGCCCTGCAGAATCGCTGACGCGAGGGCAGCCCCAACCGCCGGCGCGGATAGCGAGGCCGTCAGCCGCGGCGCCGAGGCGCGCAGTCCGGTCCGCGTATTTTGGGATTCCAGAACTCGACCGCATCGAAATCGGGGTCCCATGAGCGCTCGACGAAACAGACGAAGCCGTTCGTGCCCCTGAAGGCGCGCTTGTAGCGTGTCGTCCGAGCACGAGCACCGGAAATCTCGTCACGTTCGTACCAGTTGCAGCCGTTTTGGTCGCGAGCATCCGACTGCACTTCCTGGACGTGCTCCTCAGCTTGACGTACCGGGACGCCAATACGTTGCCATGCGACGTTGCGCTACATAAAGGAGAGTAAATGCGCTGGTTCGAGGATGGCTCGACGATGATCGCCTTCGTTCCGGAAGCCGTGGCGCTTTCGAGTCAGCTGCGGCAGGGAAGGATCGTTAGAATGGGTGAACCACTGTTCATCCTTTCATGAAACAGTCAGACAACCGTGGCCTACTACGCGCTGTCACAGGCAGCGAGCGACTCCTCGGTGTCAGACACAGCAGACGACTGCTATCAGTTTCGAACGATCTGGATATCCGACATCCACTTGGGCACCCCGGGTTGCCAAGCTTACTATCTCCTCGATTTTCTGCGCACCCATAAGGCCAACACGCTTTATCTGGTCGGCGACATCCTGGACGGGTGGCAGCTGAAAAAAAGCTGGTACTGGCCGCAGGCGCACAACGACGTTTTGCAGAAAATCCTGCGCAGCGCCCGCAAAGGCACGAAGGTCATCTACGTGCCCGGCAATCACGATGAGCTGGTGCGCCAGTTCATCGGGCTGCATCTCGGCCGGATTGCCATCATCGAGGACGCGATCCACACGACCGCGGACGGCAAACGGCTCTGGGTCGTGCACGGGGATTTGTTCGACAGCGTCATGCAACATGCGCGCTGGCTCGCGCATCTGGGCGACTGGATGTACACGATTCTGTTGAATATCAATCGCTTGTACAACGCGATCCGTCAGCGCTTCGGACTGTCGTACTGGTCCATGTCGCAGTATCTGAAGCACCAAGTGAAGAACGCGGTCAACCTCATCTCTGATTTCGAATATGTGATGACCGAAGAGGCGCGCCGGCGGGGCTGCGACGGCGTCGTTTGCGGGCATATCCACAAAGCCGAGATTCGCGAAATGAACGGCATTCTTTACTGCAACGACGGCGACTGGGTGGAGAGCCTGACGGCGCTCGCCGAGGATTTCGACGGCAAGCTTCACTTGATCCACTGGCGTGGTCGGCTGACCGCGCCGATGAACTTGGGGCGCGTCATGGACGAGTCGCCTGCGATTGAATCGGTGCCGGGGTGATCACTCTCTTTGGGGAGACACGATGAAAATCATGCTCGTCACCGACGCTTGGGAACCACAGGTCAACGGTGTCGTTCGTACACTGAAATCCACCGCGCGCGATCTTCGGGCAATGCATCACGCAGTCGATCTCCTTACGCCGCTGGAATTCACGACGCTGCGTTGCCCAACGTATCCCGACATCCGTTTGTCACTGTACCCGGGCGCCAAAGTCGAGCGGCGCCTGTCGCGGTTCGATCCGGACGCCCTGCACATCGCCACAGAGGGTCCACTCGGCATGGCTGCGCGGCGCTTTGCCTTGAGGCGAAGTCTGCCGTTTACGACGGCCTATCACACACGGTTTCCAGAATACGTGCGTGCCCGGATCGGAATGCCGTTGTCTTGGACGTATGCCTTTCTGCGCTGGTTCCATGGACCGTCGGAAGCCGTGATGGCTCCGACCGAGGTCGTCAAGCGCGATCTGGACTCTTACGGGTTCAAGAACGTCGTGACGTGGTCTCGCGGCGTTGACTTGGACATCTTCAAGCCCCAGCGAAGTGAACGGCTCAAGAGCGCCCCGCCGATCTTTTTGTACGTGGGTCGGGTCGCGGTCGAGAAGAATATTCGTGCCTTCCTCGAACTGGACTTGCCCGGCTCGAAGTGGGTTGCCGGCGCTGGACCCGCGTTGAAAGAGATACGGGCGCGGTATCCCACTGTCAACTATCTCGGCGTGCTCAGTCAGCACGAGCTGGCGGAGGTTTACGCGTCCGCGGACGTCTTCGTGTTCCCGAGCAAGACGGACACATTCGGACTGGTGCTCCTGGAAGCCATGGCTTGCGGTCTACCCGTCGCTGCGTATCCAGTGACCGGTCCCGTGGATGTCATTGGCGATTCCAAGACGGCTGGCGTCATGCACGACGACCTGCGCACCGCCTGCCTTGAAGCCCTGAAGCTGCGCCGGGAGGACGCGGCGGCCCATGCCCGAAAGTTCTCGTGGTGGGCCGCGACCGAACAGTTCCTCAGCCATCTGCACCCTCGAACGCCGGGCGCCAAGTTATCGCCCATACCGGCCGAGGCGAGCCGGGCTTGATGACTGATGACCAAAGCTGACGCCGACTGCTCGCGCGAGCAAAACTCATACAAGGGCAACCGGGGACTCGCCCGAGCTTGGCACGCGCTCAAGAATTCCTGGAGCGGGATGAGGTACGCAATACGCGAGGAGAGCGCGTTCCGCCAGGAGCTGTTGGGGGCGGCGTGCCTGATACCTCTTGCCCTGTTGCTGCCCTTCGGTGCCATCGAACGTGTGATGCTGATCTGGTCTGTGCTACTGATCCGTAAGCGTGTGGCCGTGGCCCATAGATGGAGGACTCGCGCGCGTGTGAGGATGCTGCCTTCGTAGTGAGATCACCGTAACGGTGACGGGGTGAGGAGAAGGTGAGCGGACTCAAGACAGGCAGCGGCGGGTCGGAGAGACGAACTCGAAGGCGGTGGTCCAAGGCGCAGAAGCTGCAGATTATCCGCGAGTCGGAGAGGGCCGGGGTGATGAAGCTCGAGGTCTGCCGGCGGCGCGGGCTACATCCGAGTCTGCTGACGAAGTGGCGCACGCAGCAGCGGGCGGGCCTGATGGGCAGCAAAGGGAGTCTGGGTGGCGGAGCGCGGCTGCTGCCGGTGCGCGTGCAGCCGACGCCGGCGCCATTGCGAGAGGTTCGGCCGTCCGATGTCCCCCTCGGTTCCAGCGGGACGAGATGGGGGGCGATCGAGGTGGAGTTCGCGACGGGGCGGCGGCTGTGCGTGCGCGGGACGGTGGATGCTCTGATGCTGCGCACGGTGCTCGAGGAGCTCGCGCGGTCATGATGGGCTTGGCAGCAGGGGTGCGGATTTGGCTGGCGGCGGGGTTCACGGATCTTCGCAAGGGCTTTGACGGGCTGAGCGCGCTGGTGCAGACGGCCCTCGGTCACAACCCGTACTCCGGGCAGGTTTTCGTGTTCCGAGGCCGTCGCGGTGACCGGATCAAAATTTTGTGGGACAGCCAGGACGGGCTCTGTCTTTTTCAGAAGCGATTGCGCGGGGGGAAGTTCGTCTGGCCACAGGCGCAGAGCGGGACGGTGTCGTTGAGCGTGGCGCAGTTGTCGATGCTGCTTGAGGGGATTGACTGGCGGGCGCCGAAGCGCACGGCGCTTGCACCGCAGGATCCGGATCGCGTGCAACCGATGCGGACGGTGTAGCGGCGGCGAGAGATCAGATTCCTCCGTCCGACAACCAAACAAACAACCAAAAGCTCTATCAAACAACCGTGCGCATTCCGCGTGCGGTGCGTATAATCCATGCGTGCTCGATATCAACGCATTGCCGAACGACGTAGAGGGTTTGAAGTGCCTCGTCCTCGAGCACCACAGCGCCTCGGCAGCGAAGGACATCAAGCTGAAGGAGCAGCGGATGCTGATCGAGCATCTTCGGTTCCAGCTCGCCAAGCTCCGGCGGGCGCGGTTCGGTCAGTCCTGCGAGCAGCTTGAGGGAGCCGGGCAGCTGGCGATGAGCTTCGAGGAGCTCAAGGCGGCCCTCGCCGAAGCCGAGCGGCAGGCCGCCGACGCACCGAAGATCGAAGCCGCTGCCACCGTGAAGGGCAAGCCAGTGCGCCGCAAGAAGCTTCCCGAGCATCTCGAGCGCGTCGATAACCTCATCGAGCCGAAAGCGTGCACCTGCCCGGACTGCGGCGGGGCGCTCAGCGAGCTCGGCCGGGACGAGTCGGAGCTGCTGGAAGTGAAGACCGTCACCTTCACGGTCACCCGGCACATCCGCCCGAAGAGGCGCTGCACGAAGTGCTCGGCCATCGTGCAGGCTCCGGCGCCCTCGCGTCCGATCGAGAAGAGTTTCGCCGGCGCCTCGCTCCTGGCGCTGATTCTGACCTGGAAGTACGGGTTTCATCTGCCGCTGTACCGGCAGTGCCAGATCTTCGCCCACGCGGGCCTGAGGCTCTCCCGCACGACGCTCATGCAGTGGGTGGCGGGCTCGAGTGCGCTGCTCGGGCCCCTGGTGGCGGCGCTCGCCCAGTACGTGCTGGCAACCGCGAACCTCAACGCTGACGACACTCCGTTTCGGGTGCTCGCGCCCGGGACGGGACGGACCCGGCGCGGGCACATGTGGACGTACGTGCGCGACGGCACCGGATGGGGATCAAGGGATCCGCCGGCGGTGTGGTATCAGTACTCCCCGAGTTGGCACGGAAAGTATCCGCAGAAGCATCTGGCCGGCTTCACCGGGAAGCTGCAGGTCGATGCCTACGCAGGGTTCGAGCCGCTGTTTCTACCCTCATCCCCGGGGAAGCCGGCACGCATCGAGGAGATCTCCTGCATGGCTCACGCGAGACGGCGCTTCTTCGAGCTATACGCGGCGCTGAACTCCCCGATCGCCAAAGAGGCCCTCGAACGCATCGGTGCGCTCTATCAGATCGAAGATCACATCCGCGGCTCATCGCCGGAGGATCGTCGTGTCGCACGGCAGAAGTATGCCGTGCCGCTGCTCGATGCGTTGCATGCCTGGATGCTCGAGATGGTCTCCCAGCTCGACGGGGGATCGAAATTGGCTGATGCGTTCAACTACTCCCTCAAGCGCTGGACTGAGCTCTGCCGCTACACGCAGGACGGCAGGCTCGAGATCGACAACTCGATCGCGGAGCGATCCATTCGCGGCATGGGCATTGGGCGCCGAAATTATCTTTTCTTCGGTTCTGACTCGGGCGGAGAGCGGGCGGCGATCATTTATAGTTTGATTGAGTCGTGCAAACTCAATCACATCGACCCGCAGAGCTACCTGAAGTACGTGCTCGAGCGGATCGCCGATCATCCGATCAACCGCATCGAGGAGCTCCTGCCGTGGAACGTCGCCGACAAGCTCGATCAGCCGGCCCAGGTGACGAAGGCGCTCGCCGCATAGGAGGCTCTCCCGTGCCCAAGCACTCCCCCGGCATCGGCCCGCTGATTCACCTGCAGGCCTTCCTCGACGATACGCGCGGTCAGATCACGATCGGCGAGATCCCACCGATCCGCCGGGCGGCGCTGGCCGCCGAAGGCAAGAAGGCACGCGTCGCGCTCGCCGGCCGCGACGGCGAGACGATCGCCGAGCTCCTCGAGCGCCTGGACTCCTCCCTCGGCAAGGCGATGGCCGAGAACACCGTCGTCGACGAGGTCCTGCCGGAAATCAAGCGCCGCCGCTCCCGCTGAGCGGCGATAGCCTCCCCCACGATTTCACAGCTTTGCCGATCGGCAACCGAGAATCCACGGGCCACGGCCACACGCTTAC
>JBOHZR010000310.1:0-4517 GCA_050738595.1 Steroidobacteraceae bacterium
GGCGTGCGCCTTGAGGATCGAGAAGATGATGTCCTGCTTGCGCGAGCGGGCCATGCTCTCCAGGCCCATCGACTCGGCAAGCTTGACGAGGTCGTTGATCGGCTTCTGTTTGAGCTCGGTGAGATTCATCGACGCGCGCGACTGCGTGAGCTCTGCGGGGCTGATCACCTCCGCGTCGTCACCGCCGTCGAACACCTCGACATCGTTCATCATGTCATCGACGGGGCGGCCGTTGCCGCGGTTGCCGTCGCGGTTGCCGTGCCGCGGGCCCTTGGGCCTATTGCGGCCCTGATTGCCGAGATAACCTCTCACGGGCGCTTACCTTTCAGAACCGGCAGCTCCAGGTTGTTGTCCAGGAACGCCGAGAGTTGAGATTTGGAAAGGGCGCCGACCTTCTGCGCTTCGACCGTGCCGTTCTTGAACAGAATCAGCGTCGGAATGCCGCGAATACCGAACTTGGGCGGCGTCTGCGGATTCTCGTCGATGTTGAGCTTCGCGATCTTCAGGCGGTCCTGATACTCATCGGCGAGCTCATCGAGAATCGGGGCGATCATCTTGCACGGTCCGCACCACTCGGCCCAGAAGTCGAGCAGTACGGGCGTGTCGGACTTGAGTACGTCGTCGTTGAACGTGGCGTCGGTGGTATGCACGATGTGCGGACTACTCACGCGGTCGAACCTCCACTTGGGAAGAGCTAATGGGTCTTGAAAAAAGGACGAGGCGGCGATGAGCCTTCGGCGGAAGCGGGGCGGAACGGCGAAAGCCGTGCCAGAAACACCCGACAAACGGTTAAACTAGTCCTCGGTGACTACCGGTAATGTCTACAAGGGAATCAGGATGGCAGGTGCGGACCCAGGTAGGCCTCGAGCCATCGCACGGGTTTCGCTATCTTGAGCACCTTTGTAGCGCTTCCCGAAGCGCTTTTCAAGGCCCCGCCCGGCAAAGCCGCCGGGAAGGATAGTGATTTGCCAACCATGAGTGATCAGCCTGCGAGTTCCGTCACGTTCGAGTCTCTGGATCTCCTCCCCCCTCTCATGCAGGGCATCCGCGATGCCGGATTCGCACACTGCACGCCCATCCAGGCTCAGACCCTCCCGATCGCGCTCGCCGGTCAGGACGTCGCCGGTCAGGCCCAGACCGGGACCGGGAAAACCGCGGCGTTCCTGATCGCGCTCTATCACACGCTCGCGACGCGGCCGCAGCCGCACGGCCGCTCTCGCACCTCGATCCGGGCGCTCGTCGTGGCCCCGACGCGCGAGCTCGCCGTGCAGATTCATCGCGATGCCGAGCTGCTCGGACGGCACATGGGTCTGAAGCTCGCGGTCGTCTACGGAGGCGTCGATTACGACAAGCAGCGCCGGGAAGTGGGCGAGGGCGTCGACGTGCTGATCGGCACGCCCGGCCGCATCATCGACTACTTCAAACAGCGCGTCTTCGATATGCGCCACGCGCAGGTGCTGGTCCTCGACGAAGCGGACCGGATGTTCGACCTCGGGTTCATCGCCGACATACGCTACATCCTGCGGCGCCTGCCGCCGCCCGAGCGGCGGCTCTCCATGCTCTTCTCGGCCACCCTCTCGCATCGCGTGCTCGAGCTCGCGTACGAGCACATGGCGAACCCCGAGCTCATCCGCATCGAGCCCGACAAGCGAACCGTCGATGAGGTGCGCCAGGTGGTGTACTACCCGGCGACCGAGGAGAAGGTGCCGCTGCTCATCGGGCTGCTGCGACGGAGCGAGGCGCACCGCACGATGGTCTTCGTGAACACCAAGCGCAGCGCCGAGCGGCTCGAGCACGTGCTGCGCGCGAACGGCTTTCACGCCCAGGCGATCTCCGGCGACGTGCCGCAGAAGAAGCGTCTGCAGTTCCTGAGGCAGTTTCACGAGGGGGATCTCGCCGTGCTCATCGCGACGGACGTCGCCTCGCGCGGCCTGCACATCCCGGACGTGAGCCACGTGTTCAACTTCGATCTGCCGCAGGATGCGGCGGACTACGTGCACCGCATCGGGCGCACCGCCCGCGCGGGTGCGGACGGCGATGCCATCAGCTTCGCCTGCGAGGAGTCGGCAGTGTCCCTCCCGGACATCGAGGCGTATCTCGGGCACAAGATCCCGGCCGGTGCGATCACCGCGGACCTGCTCAGCCATCCCGTCGCATCGGGCCGCGTCGGCGCACACGGGGAGAGCGGGCACGGCGCATCCCGTGGCGGCGCAGGACATGCAGGGCCGAGGCATGCGGGTCCTGGGCGCGGTCCGGGCGGGCGCCGGCGCGGCGGCCGCACGCCTCCGCGATCGTCCGGTACGCGCCCGCAGCATTGAGGCTGGCGCTCGAGTTGCACCCCGGCCGATCGAGTATCATGATCGCCGCGTGATCCCAGGCCGCGGGCGGCTCCCCTCTTCACGGCTATGGCGGACACAGAAGATAACGTCGACCGCAAGCTCTTCCGGAACATGGAGAAGCTGCGCCAGCTGCGCATCGAGCACCGCGACCTCGACGAGATCATCATGCGCCTCGTGCTCGATCTGCACGTGGATGAGCTGCAGCTGAAGCGCCTGAAGAAGCGCAAGCTGGTCCTCAAGGACCAGATCACGCGCCTCGAGAGCGAGCTGATCCCGGATCTGAACGCATGAGGAGTTCGCGGCGCAGATAGCGCGCGAGCGTACCGGCTCTCTCCGCGCCATGCCCATTCCGGTCACGCCGGGCCTCACCATCCCCGACAGCGATGTCTCGTTCGCGTTCGTGCGCTCCTCGGGCCCGGGGGGACAGAACGTCAACAAAGTCTCATCGGCGGTGCAGCTGCGCTTCGATCTGGCGGCGACGTCCGCGCTCGCGGAGGCCGTGAAACGGCGCCTGCGCGCGCTCGCTGGACGGCGCCTGACCGAGGATGGCGCGATCCTCATCGCCGCGCGCAACCACCGTTCGCAGGAGCGCAACCGCGCGGAGGCCTGCGAGCGGCTCGCCGAGCTCGTGCGCGGCGCGCTCATCGAGCCGCGGCCGCGCCGTCCGACCCGTCCGAGCCGCGCAGCGCGTATCGCGCGTGTGGATGCGAAGGCCCGCCGCGGCAGGCAGAAGCGGCTGCGCGCGCGAGTCGACCCGGGCGAATAGCATCGTGAGCGAAGCCACAGCCGGTGATTCGGCACGGCTGCGCGCGGCCGGCGTCCGCGGCGGGACGCCGGCTCGCCCGGTGCAGGAGGGCTCTTGGCCGAGCGCACGCACGGCGTACTACACGCTGTTCGTGCTCATCCTCTGCCTCACTTCCAACCAGCTCGACATCGGCATCGTCCCGTACCTCGCCTCGAGCATCAAAGCAGACCTCGCGATCTCCGACACCTGGCTCGGGCTGCTGCTCGGTGCGGCTTTCGGACTGTTCTACACGCTCATCGGGCTGCCGATCGCGTATTACGTCGACCGGATCAGCCGCCGCTCAATTCTCGCGATCGGCATCACCGTATGGAACGTCGGAACCGCCCTATGCGGCATCGCGCAGAACTTCTGGCAGCTCTTCGCAGCGCGCTTCCTGGTCGGCGCGGGCGAGGGCGTCAACGGCCCAGCCTCCTACGCCATCGTCGGGGACATCTTTCCGCGGGAGAAGATTCCGCGCGCGATCGCTCTTTTGCAGCTCGGTTCGGTGATCGGCCCGGCGCTCGCGCTGCTCCTCGGCGCATGGCTGCTGCACCTGTTCCTCGCGATGAGCCCCATTCACATGCCATTCGGGATCATTCACGGCTGGCAGCTCATCTTCATTCTGATCGGCCTGCCGAGCGTCGCGATCGCCGCGCTCATTCTGTTCACGGTTCCCGAGCCCGCGCGCCACACGATCCGCAATCAGATGGCCGAGATCGCGGGCAGCGCTCATGTCACGGGGGGTGGACTCGACGCCTGGTTCCGCGACTACGCCGCCGCGTTCCGCTACCTGCGGCTCAACTGGCGAATCTACGCGCCGATGTTCGGCAGTCTGTTCGCCGGCGCTTTCTCGATCGGCGCGACGCAGTGGATGCCGATCTTCTATCAGCGCACATTCGGCTGGGGGCCGGCGCGGCTCGCAGCGCTGCAGAGCGGTGCCCAGCTGACGGCACCCCTCCTGGGGCTGCTCGCGAGCGTCCTGCTCGCGGAGCACTTCTCACGGCGCGAGCGCAAGGATTGCGCCTATCGCGTGTACATCCTCTCGCTCATCATCGCCCTGCCCGCGATGTTCTACGTGCTCATGCCGACCGCATGGATCGCATTCGGAGTCGGAGCGCTCGGCTGGTTCTCGATCGGGATGTCGGGCGCCTCGCAGAATGCGGCGCTGCAGATCATCACGCCCGCCGAGCTGCGGGGAAAGGTCACAGCGCTCTACCTGCTCGTCTACAGTCTCGTCGGTGTCGCGTTCTCGCCGGTGCTCTACGCGCTCATCGAGGACTTCATCCTGCGCGATGAGTCGCTGATCCGCTGGGCGATTTTCTGGCCGCTCCTGTTGTTCCGGCCGCTCGCGCTCGCCATCGCCTGCTTCGGCCTCGCGCCCTATTGGCGCGAGG
>JBOHZR010000311.1:0-23300 GCA_050738595.1 Steroidobacteraceae bacterium
GCCCAGGCCGGATGCGCCACCGGTCACGACGGCGCGCGCTTCGGAAATCTTCATGGTGTTCCTCTCGTTCCGGTCAGCTCACATGCGGAAGATGCCGTAGCGTTCGTCGGCCGGCGGCGGGCCGTTCGCTGCGGTGTGGAGCGCGAGGCCGAGCACGCGCCGGGTATCCAGCGGATCGATGATGCCGTCGTCCCACAGCCGTGCCGTCGCGTAGTACGGGTGGCCCTGCGTCTCGTACGTGGTGCGGATGCCATCGATGAACTTGCGCTGCTCGCCTTCCGGCCAGGATTCACCGCGCGCCTGCATGCCGTCACGTCGCACGGTGGCGAGCACCTGCGCGGCCTGTTCGCCGCCCATCACGGAGATGCGCGCGTTCGGCCACATCCACAGGAATCGCGCCCCGTAGGCGCGGCCGCACATCGCATAGTTGCCCGCTCCGAAGGAGCCGCCGACGATGACGGTGAGCTTCGGGACGGTCGCGCAGGCGACGGCGGTCACCATCTTCGCGCCGTCCTTGGCGATCCCTAAGCGCTCGTAGCGGCTGCCCACCATGAAGCCGGTGATGTTCTGCAGGAACAGCAGGGGGATGCGCCGGCGATTCGCGAGCTGGATGAAGTGGGCGCCTTTCAGCGCGGATTCCGAGAACAGAATGCCGTTGTTCGCGAGGATCGCGACCGGACAGCCCGCGAGATGCGCGAAGCCGCACACGAGGGTCGGGCCGTATTCTGCTTTGAACTCGTGGAACTCCGAAGCATCGACGAGCCTCGCGATGATCTCACGTGCGTCGTACGGCTGGCGCGTATCCGCCGGGACGATGCCGTAGAGTTCCTCAGGGTCGACCGCGGGCTCGAGGGGTGTGGCGCATTCGAGCCACGGCTGCCTCGGGTGCGCGAGCGTGGCGAGCGCCGAGCGCGCGATCGCAAGCGCGTGAGCGTCGTCGTCGGCCAGATGATCGGCGACGCCGGACATGCGCGCATGGACCTCTGCGCCGCCGAGCGTCTCCGCATCCACCTCCTCGCCGGTGGCCGCCTTCACGAGCGGCGGGCCGCCGAGAAAGATCGTGCCCTGGCCGCGCACGATGATCGTCTCGTCCGACATCGCCGGCACGTACGCGCCGCCAGCGGTGCAGCTGCCGAGCACGACGGCGATCTGAGCGATGCCGCGCGCGGACAGTCGCGCCTGATTGAAGAAGATGTGCCCGAAGTGCTCCTTGTCCGGAAAGACTTCGTCCTGCAGGGGCAGATAGGCGCCACCCGAGTCGACCAGATACACGCAGGGCAGGGCGTGCTCGAGCGCGACTTCCTGGGCGCGCAGATGCTTCTTTACGGTGATCGGAAAATAGGTCCCGCCCTTGACCGTCGCATCGTTCGCAATGACGACGACCTCGCGGCCCGCGACGCGGCCGATGCCGGTGATCAGGCCCGCGGCCGGTGCCTGGTCCTCGTACATGCCGCTCGCCGCGAGGGCGGAGAGCTCGAGGAAGGGTGATCCGGGATCGAGCAGGCGATCGACGCGCTCGCGCGGCAGAAGTTTCCCTCGGCCGGTATGCCGGCGCCGTGCGTCCTCACCGCCGCCCAGGCTCGCACGCGCGCTGCGCTCACGCAGCTCGACGGCGAGCGCGCCCATGCGCTCTGCGTTGGCGCGGAAGGACTCGCTCGCCGGCTCGACACGCGTGAGAAGCCGCGGCATCAGGGGGTCTCGACCGCGAGGGCCACGGCCTCGCCGCCACCGATGCAGAGCGAGGCGATCCCGCGGAGCGGTCCGCGAGAGCCGGCTGCGAGGCGCCGGCGCAGCGCATGCACGAGCGTCACGAGAATGCGCGCGCCGGTTGCCCCAATCGGATGGCCGAGCGCGCAGGCGCCGCCCTGCACGTTCACGCGCGCAGGATCGAGGTCGAGGTCGCTGAGCGCCGCCATCGTGACCGCCGCAAAGGCCTCATTGATCTCGTACAGATCCACTTCCCGCGCCGCCCAGCCGAGCTTCGTGAGGAGTTTGTGGATTGCCCCGCCCGGGGCCGTCGTGAACCATTCGGGCTGCTGGGCATGGGTCGCATAGCCTGCGATGCGCGCGAGCGGCTCGAGCCCGCGGCGCCGCACGGCGCCATCGCTCGCCAGGATCAGCGCAGCAGCGCCATCGGAAACGGACGAGGAGCTCGCCGCGGTGACCGTCCCGTCTTTGGCGAACGCGGGCTTGAGCGCGCGAATCCGACTCACGTCGCACGTACCCGGTGTCTCGTCTTGCTCGAGGAGCTTCTCTCCCTGACGGCTCTTCACGGTGACGGGCGTCGTCTCGGCGGCGAATTCGCCGGCGCGCAGCGCACGCAGCGCGCGCGTCACCGACTCCGTCGCGTACGCGTCCTGCGCGGCACGTGTGAAGCCGTATTTGCGAGCCGTTGCCTCTGCAAAGCAGCCCATCAGCTGTCCATCGAAGGGGCTCTCGAGGCCATCGCGCAGCATGTGGTCGAGCAGCTGGGCATGCCCCATGCGCAGCCCGCCGCGTGCCTTCGGCAGCAGATACGGCGCATTGCTCATCGACTCGAGACCGCCCGCGAGCGCGATCTCGATGTCGCCCGTCCGCAGCTGGTCCGCCGCCATCATGACGGTCTTCAGGCCCGAGCCGCACATTTTGTTCACGGTGGTCGCTGGGACGCTGGGCGCAATGCCCGCCCCGATCGCGGCCTGGCGTGCGGGCGCCTGGCCGAGGCCCGCCGACAGCACGCAGCCGAGGATGACTTCCTCGATCTCATCGGGCTCGAGGTGCGCATCGGCGAGCGCCGCACGGCAGGCAGCCGCGCCGAGCTCCGGCGCGGAAAGCGGCGCTAGCGCGCCGAGGAAGGCACCGATAGGCGTGCGCCGCGCGGCGACGATGAAGATCGAATCGGACATGGCATCTCCGTTAAGCCGTGCTCGTCCGCTTGACCGGTGTCGGTGCGGCACCGGAGGCGCTCATCGGTGCGGCAGCCTCGGCGGCGAGACCTCGCTCGAACAGCTCGATGAATCGCGCCGCGATCTCATTGGGCGACAGCTCCCCTTCGCGGTACCAGTGGCCGATGCCGTTCAGCGCGCCGGCGAGCGCGAAGGCCGTCATCTTCGGATCGCACTCGCGGAGCGACCCGTCCTCGATGCCTTCGCAGATGAAGCGGCGCAGACCCTGATCGATGCCGGACTTCATCGCCTTCAGCCGCCTCGCGACGGTCGGTGACACGTCGTGATCCTCCACGCGCACCATGCACCAGCCGAAGTCGGACGCCATCACCTGCGCGTAGCGCCGCGCGAGCGCCGCGATCTTCGCGCGGCCAGAGCCTCGGTCCCGGGAGAGCTCGTCCAGCGCATCCGAGAGCCGGCCGACGCCGATGCGGAAGCACTCGACGATGAGCTGCTCTTTCCCCGCGACATAGTAGTAGATCGTGGGCTTGGTGACGTTGAGGAACGCGGCGATGTCATCGAGCGTCGTCGCGTGCACACCGCGCTCGCGAAAGGCGCGCGCCGCCGCGGCGATCACGGCGTCGCGCTTGTCAGCCCTCGCCTCCTGCCGTGCCCGCGCGCGCTCGGGCGCTGGCTTCCAGGGGGACTTTTGACCCCGCCGCGTGCGTCGGTCTAAACTCATGAGTACGAATTCTACCACGGAGTAACTTGACGGATGCGGCCGCTGCGCTTCGTCACGGCCGCGTCGCTGTTCGACGGCCACGACGCGGCGATCAACCTGGTGCGCCGGCTGCTGCAGGCCCACGGCGCGGAGGTCGTGCATCTCGGTCACAACCGCAGCGTCGCCGAGATCGTCGCGGCGGCCATCCAGGAGGATGCGGACGCGGTGGCCGTGAGCTCCTACCAGGGCGGACACAACGAGTACTTCACCTACCTGATCGACATGCTGCGCGAGCGGGGCTGTCCCCATATCCGCGTGCTCGTGGGCGGCGGTGGAACCATTGCGCCGCACGAGATCGCCGCACTGGAGCGATACGGGGTCGAGAAGGTCTACACCCCCGAGGATGGCCGGCGGCTCGGGCTCGACGGAATGATCGAGGACGTGTTCGGCCGGGTGCGCGCGGCGCGCCGGCCGCCGTACCGGCAAGGACCGTTTTCCGCGGCCGATCCGGTGCAGCTCGCGCGGGCGATCACGGTGCTCGAGAGCGCGGAAGAGGATCATCTGAGTGTCGAGCCGATCCGGCGGCAGATCGCCGAGTCGCAGCGCTCGAGCCGCGGCTCGAACCGCGGCTTGGACGGCGGCTTGGACGGTGGTCGCGCCGCACCCGTCATCGGGATCACGGGGACGGGCGGGGCGGGCAAGTCGAGCCTGCTCGATGAATTGCTCGCGCGCTGGGTGCGCGTCTTTCCGGAGCGCCGCATCGGCATCATCGCCATGGACCCCACGAGACGGCGCAGCGGGGGGGCGCTGCTCGGTGACCGCATCCGGATGAACAGCCTCGACTCGGAGGCCATCTTCATGCGCTCACTGGCGACGCGTCGCCGGCACCTCGCGACCTCCGCGGTGCTCCACGAGATCGTCGAGCTCTACCGCGCCGCAGGTTTCGATCTCGTGCTCCTCGAGACAGCTGGCATCGGGCAGTCCGACTCCGAGATCGTCGATCTCGCCGACCTCTCGCTGTACGTCATGACCGCCGAGTACGGCGCGGCAAGCCAGCTCGAGAAGATCGACATGCTCGAATTCGCCGATTTCATCGTGCTCAACAAGAGCGAGAAACGCGGCGCCGAGGACAGCCTGCGCGACGTGCGCAAGCAATGGCGGCGTAACCATCCGCAGCTCGCGGACACGCCCGAGGCGAACGTTCCCGTCTTCGCAACGACCGCCAGCCGTTTCAACGATCCGGGCGTCGACCTGCTGTTCGCGGCGCTGTGCCATGCGCTCGAGTCGCTCGGCTCGCGCGGCAGCGCGCGCTCCTGGGCGCTGCCCGCGGGGGGCCTGGGCGGCGTCGCGGGCGCGGCGGGGGCGCAGGGCACGATAGGCACAGTGGGTGCGGCGGGCGCAGTGGGGACGGATGCGCGCCGCGGCGCGCTGATTCCCGGCTCGCGGGTGCGCTATCTCGCAGAGATCGCCGAGCAGGGACGGGAAGAGCGATCGCGCATCGAGCGGCAGGCCGCGGCGGCGCACCGTGCGTGCGGGTTGTACGAAGCCTTGAAGGCGCTCGGGCATGCATCGCTTCCGGCGCCGCTCGAGCGATTCACGGAAGCGGCGGTCGATGAGCCATATCGCGCGCTGATCGTGGCCTACCACGCCGCGCTCGATGAGAGCGGGGAGGAGGCGATCGCTCTGCTCAGAGCCTGGCCCGCGCGAGTCGAGGCCGCTGCGGCAGAGACCTATTCGTACCGGGTGCGTGGCAAGGCGGTGACCGGCGAGAACTACACCGAGACACTCTCGCACCTCAAGGTCCCGAAGCTCGCCATCCCGCACCTCGAGGACTGGGGGGAGCGTCTGCGCTTCATCGCGCTCGAGAATCTGCCGGGCAGCTATCCCTACACGGGCGGTGTGTACCCCTACCGGCGTGAGGCGGAGGAGCCGACGCGCATGTTCGCGGGCGAGGGCTCACCGGAGCGCACCAACCTGCGCTTTCACTACCTCGCGCGCGGACACGCGGCGGCGCGGCTGTCGACCGCGTTCGACTCCACGACGCTCTATGGCGAGGACCCCGACACGAGGCCCGACGTTTACGGGCGGACAGGCAACTCGGGCGTATCGATCGCGACCCTCGACGATATGAAGAAGCTCTACTCGGGCTTCGATCTCACCGCAGCGACCACCTCGGTCTCGATGACCATCAACGGGCCCGCGCCCATGATCCTCGCCATGTTCATGAACACGGCGGTCGATCAGCGAATCGAGCGGTACTTACGTGAGAGCGGGCGCTGGGACGAGGCGCAGCGCCGCGTCGCGGCGCGCATCGAGGAGCAGGCGGCGCGCGGCGTCCCGCCGCCGCGCTACGCACGGGAGCAGCCCGCCGGCCACGACGGAAGCGGGCTCGGGCTGCTCGGCGTCGCAGGCGATCAGCTCGTGGAGCGGGAGGTTTACGAGCGCATCAAAGCCGAGGCACTCGTGGGCGTGCGCGGCACCGTGCAGGCCGACATCCTCAAAGAGGACCAGGCACAGAACACCTGCATCTTCTCGACGGACTTCGCGCTGCGAATGATGGGCGACGTACAGGAGTACTTCATCGCGCAGCGGATCCGCAATTTCTATTCCGTCTCGGTCTCCGGGTACCACATCGCCGAGGCAGGCGCGAATCCGGTCACACAGCTCGCTTTCACGCTCGCGAATGGCTTCACGCTCGTCGAGTACTATCTCGCTCGCGGTATGCGCATCGACGACTTCGCGCCGAATCTGTCGTTCTTCTTCTCGAACGGCATGGACCCGGAGTATGCCGTGATCGGCCGCGTCGCGCGCCGCATCTGGGCGCGCGCGATGTGCCATCTCTATCACGCCGGCCCGCGCAGCCAGATGCTGAAGTACCACGTGCAGACCTCGGGACGCAGCCTGCATGCGCGCGAGATCGGATTCAACGACATTCGCACGACGCTGCAGGCGCTCTACGCCCTGTTCGACAACTGCAACAGCCTGCACACGAACGCTCACGACGAGGCCCTCACCACGCCGACCGAGCAGAGCGTGCGGGGAGCGGTCGCCATCCAGCTCATCATCAATCGCGAACTCGGCCTCAATTTCATCCAGAATCCGTGGCAGGGATCGTTCGCGCTCGAGCACCTGACGGACCTCCTCGAGGAGGCGATCTATCGCGAGCTCGAGGCGCTCTCCGAGCGCGGCGGCGTGCTGGGCGCCATGGAGACGATGTACCAGCGCGGCAAGATCCAGGACGAGTCGCTCAACTACGAGCGCCGCAAACACGATGGCAGTCTCCCCATCGTCGGCGTCAACACTTTCCTCTCGGGCGAGGATTCGGCCGCCGAGCACGAGCGCGTGAGGCTCATCCGCTCGAGCGACGAGGAGAAGCGTGCGCAGGTCGCGGCGGTACGCGCATTTCAGGCGCGCAATGCAGAGCGCGCACCGCGGGCGCTCGCGCAGCTGCAGCAGGCGGCGATGCGCGGCGCAAACGTGTTCGCGCAGTTGATGGAGGCGGTCAAGTACTCATCGCTCGGGCAGATCACGCACGCGCTCTATGAGGTCGGCGGCCGGTATCGGCGCAACATGTGATGGTGGTGGTGTGGAAGTCACTCGCGTAGATGCCCCTGCAGAGGGGACGGACACGATTTGCTTCAGATGCGGCGCTGCGTTTCACTGCGGGGCCGCTGCCGGTGAGGCCCGGTGTTGGTGCGAACGACAGTCTCGCGTGGCGCCGGTCGGAGAACCGAGCTGTCTATGTCCGGGATGTCTCGGCAGAGCGATCGAGGAGCGTCGTGACACGGTGATTGGACAGTAGCCGCATGCGCATCGTGCGTGGCATCCTGGATCGACTCGTACTGCTCGCCGCAGTGCTGGTTGCGGCCTGCGTTCCGAGCTTCATCGCGCAGTATCGCCAGCGGCTCGGCGGACGACTCGACCAGGTGCACGCCGATCTGGCGCCGTTCCAGGCGATCGCCAATCACGATTTCGGCGGTAGTCTCGCGAAGCTCATCGACTACCATCTCGCGAGCCAGGATGCGACGTTCCGGCGGGAAGGTGCGGCACTGCACTCGATGGTCGATGCGGCCGCACGGCTGCGCGAGGCACTGCAGGGGCTCAACACCGACCTGGTCCATCAGTGCTTGTATCTGCTTGGCCATCCTGACTACGGCCTCTTGCGCTCGACCTGGAGCGCGTATCAGCCGGGCTTCACCCTGACGGTGCAGGGAGCCTTGTTCGCGTTCGTGCTGGGACTGATCGTGTGGATGGCCTTCCTGGGTTGCTGGCACGGCACGGCCGCGGTTGCGCGGGTCAGCGGTCGCGCTGCGCGGCGTGGGCAGAACCGCCGAGGTCCCGAACCGCGCATCACGGACTAGCGCCACGCGGGTTTTCAGGCCGTGGCGAGATCGGGCTCGGGGAGCCTGGTGAGGATCGCAGAGCGCGCGCGCTCGCGCAGCTCATCGGCCGCCCCCTCAGCATCGGCGCTCGCCGCGTTGAGGGCGGGCAGCAGCTCGATGGTAATGGTGGCGGGGCTCGGCAGCATCGAGTCGGGCGGCAGCGCGGTGCGGCTGCCGCGGACCACGGCCGGCACGACTGGACAGCGGGCGCGAACCGCGGCGATGAACGCACCCGCGTGGAATTTGAGCAGCCCCGGCTGCGGCGAGAACGTGCCTTCGGGGAAGAACACCAGCGACTGCCCACGGGCGACGTTGCGAAAGAGGCGCCGCGCGTCTGCGGTGCCCTTGCGGCGGTTGTTGCGCTCGACGAATTCCGCGCCGATCCGGCGCAACATCGCCGCGGCGAGCGGTACGGCGGCCATCTCGCGCTTGATGACGAACCCGAATCGCGGCGGAAGTGCCGCGGTGAATAGGACGCCGTCGATGTAACTCGCGTGATTCGCAACGACCACGCACGGCCCGGCGGGGAGGCTTTCGAGCCCGCTCACCTCGAGCCGCATTCCCGCGAGCTTCAGGAACAGCCGCGCGCCGGCGCGGGCAATCGCTCTGCGGCGCGCGAGACCCGGCGTGAGGAGCACCAGGAGGAGCGCTGCGAAGCCGGCGGCGAGGAACAGCGCGATCGCATAGCCGCCGTACAGAGTGCGCTTCAAATTCTCCATGTGAACTGGTTCTCGTTATGTCACGCCAGAGATTCAGGTGTGACCAGGGTCACTCCGAGTGGCGAGAGCCTCTCCCCATACTCTACCGGTACGCTCGCGGCCCGAAATGCGCCGTGATCGACGGGTGGGCCGTGGCGTGCGCGGATTTTCTTCAGGTGAGGCCGAACTTGTCCAAGCATGCCGCAGCAGCCGCAACGCCCGCGCCCGACGCCTCCGATCCGGCCGTCTCGCGATTCCTCGACGCCGTGTGGATGGAGCGCGGACTCTCCTCGAACACGCTTGCCGCGTATCGCGCTGACCTCACCGCGCTCTCGCGCTGGCTCGGCGAGCGCCGCATCGTCATGGTGAACACCTCGCGATCGGATCTGGAGGACTTCATCGCCTTTCGCGTGACGGCCGGCGCACGTCCGCGCTCGACGGCGCGTCAGCTCTCGAGCTTCCGCCGATTCTTCCGCTATCTGGTGCGCGAGAGCGTCATCCACGAGGATCCCACCGCGGAGATCGCGATGCCGAAGATCGGCCGCTCTCTGCCGAAGTCGCTCACCGAGGACGAGGTGGAGGCGCTGCTCGGTGCGCCGCAGGTTTCCGATGCGCTCGGCCATCGCGATCGAACGATGCTCGAGGTGCTGTATGCGACGGGGCTGCGGGTTTCGGAGCTCGTCAATCTGCGGCATTCTCAGGTCAGTCTCAATCAGGGCGTCATCCGCATCCTCGGCAAGGGTAATCGCGAGCGGCTGATTCCGCTCGGCGAGGAGGCGATGCGCTGGCTCGGCGAGTTCGCCCGCGGGGCTCGCAGCGAGATACTGCTCGAGCGCCAGTCCGACTACCTCTTTCCCACGCGGCGCGGAGAGCGCATGACGCGCCAGGCCTTCTGGCACATCATCAAGCGCTATGCGCGCAAGGCCAGGGTCAACAAGGAGCTGTCGCCGCACACGCTGCGTCACGCCTTTGCCACGCACCTGCTCAACCATGGTGCAGATCTGCGCGTCGTGCAGATGCTGCTCGGACACAGTGACCTGTCCACGACCCAGATCTACACCCATGTCGCCCAGGAGCGCATGAAGGAGCTGCACTCGCAGCATCACCCCCGCGGGTGAGGCGTGGTCGATGTCGGCGCGCGCGGACAGCGGGTACTGCGAGCCCTATCCGAGGGCGATTTGGCGGTGCGGATACCGGCTCTGCTAGACTTGTCGGATTATCGGCGCGCGGCGCAGAATCTTGCGGCGCGCGGCGGGTCGAACGGCGCAACTATTTCGCGAGTGTCGACATGAAATCCCTGCCTGCTCTCCTGAGTATCTCGTGTGCCGCGCTCGCTTGCCTCATCCTCGGGCAGGCCCGGGCTTCGGGCGCAGCGCATTCCGCATCGACCTCTGAGCGGCCCGCGGCGGCGGGGGCGCACGCCGCCGGCACGAGCACGGGCGTAACCGCGAGCGCCGATCCGCGTGTCTTCATCGCGAGCAAGGTTCCGGGTGCGAAACCCGAGGACGTGCACGCGACGCCGATTCCCGGTCTCTACGAGATCATGCGCGGCACCGATGCCGCCTATGTCACGGCGGACGGCAAGTATGCGATCGCGGGCGACCTCTATGACCTGCGCACCAATGTGAACCTCACGGACAACGAGCGCCGCCAGACGCGGCTCAAGCTCCTCGCGCAGATCCCGGAATCGCAGATGGTGATCTTCGGCGCCAAGAGCGAGCCCCACACGATCACGGTCTTCACGGATGTGGATTGCCCGTACTGCCGGAAGCTCCATAGCCAGATCGCGGAATACAACCGGCTCGGCATCCGGGTGCGCTACATGTTCTACCCGCGCACCGGCCCGAACACCCCGTCGTGGACGCGGGCTGAGGAGGTGTGGTGCTCGTCCGACCGCCACACCGCGCTCACCCAGGCGAAGCTCGGCGAAGAGCTGCACGTGAAGCTCTGTCCGAATACCCCGGTCGCACGGGAGTACGAGCTCGGCGAAGCGCTGGATGTCCAGGGGACCCCGTCGATCGTTCTCGCGAACGGAGACATGCTGCCGGGCTACGTCTCCCCGAGCGAGCTCGCACACCTGCTGCGCACGGTCGCGCACTGAGGAGCGATCGCGCCGGGGTCAGCGCCCGGTTCAGGCTGAATCAGGCCCTCATGGCCGCTGATCAGCGCTCGAGCAGCGGCCCCTTGCCGGGTTTTCCGTCCCACTCCTTCGCGTCGGGAGGCGGCTCCTTCTTCTCGGTGATGACGGGCCATTTCTTGGCGAGCTCGGCATTGAGCGGCTTGAACGAGTCCTGACCGGCGGGCAGCTCTTCCTCGGAGAAGATTGCCTCCGCCGGGCATTCCGGCTCGCAGAGCGTGCAGTCGATGCACTCGTCAGGATCGATGACCAGGAAATTGGGGCCCTCGTGGAAGCAGTCGACGGGGCAGACTTCCACGCAGTCCATGTATTTGCACTTGATGCAGTTCTCGGTGACGACGAAGGTCATACTGTGTTCCGATTCCGAAGCCGCCTATTGTGCCATGCGCGCGCCGCGCAGGCTCACGTCGCCGCGCCGCGCCGGCTGACCTCGGCGAAATGGTGCGGCTCGCGGCCCTCGGCGCGATCCTCGAGGTAGCGGCGCAGCGCGAACTCGGTACTCGGGAAGGCAATGTCCACCCACGGGATGTCGTTCGGCGCAACGAGCTCGACCTCGAGACTCTCGGGTCCCGGCGCGAACTCGGGCGTGCCGAGCCGGGCGCGGAAGAACACATGCACTTGCTCGGCGTGCAGCACGTGGACGATCGCGAGCAGGGAGCCGATCTCGACATCGGCGAGGGCTTCCTCGCGGGATTCACGCGCGGCAGCCTGTTGCAGTGTCTCGCCGTTCTCCATGAAGCCCGCGGGAACCGTCCAGTAGCCACGGCGCGGCTCGATCGCCCGCTTGCAGAGCAGTATGCGGCCCCCCAGCTCGGGTACGCAGCCGACGACCAGCCGCGGATTGCGGTAGTGGATGGCGCCGCAGGCCTCGCAGACATGGCGCGGCAGGTGGTCGCCGTCGGGCGTGCGCAGCGACACGCGGCCGCCGCATTCGGCACAGAACTTCATTGCAGGTATTGGACCGGTTCGCCGCGCCGGCGTCCAGTGCCGCCCCGGTGTCCGGTTTCCCGTCCGCCTCCCGTGCCGGCGGGATGACCCCGCGTCAGGGTTGTGGCAGCTTCCCGCTCACTTCGCCCAGGCGCAGCTCACGCATGTAAATCCGTCGCACGTACACGCTCCTGCGCACCGGTGCGTGGCACCGGTGCACTCGAGCTCGCCCCCTCTGCAGCGCGTCAGCCCGCGGCCGAGCTGCGCGGGGAAACTTCCCCGATCACGCTGTGTGGGTGCATGCGCTCTTGCTTGAGCAGCCAGCGGTGCAGCCGGCCGGTCAGCTCGATCATGAACTGGAGAATGCCTGGCCGACGCGCGAAATGCGACGCGAACTCGCGATTGATCTCGAGCGGTCGCCAATAGCTCGACTGCCACTCGCGGAAGCACGCGGAGAGCTGCCGCTCCTGCTCCGGTCTCACGGCGAGCAGCGCGCAGTCGCATGCCGCGCGAATCTCCACTTGATCGTCGGGACTGAATCGCAAGCTGTGCCGGCTGCGAACGTGGTGCAGCCAGCCGCTCACGAACTCGAATTCCTCGGGGGTGGTGCGCAATGCGGCCATCATCGGATTCACATCGAGGTAGGGCATGATCGGTTCTCCTTGATCGCTACGAGACCCGCTCACGGCACGCGGCGCGATCCGTTCAAACACGCCGCTTCGGGCGGGCCGTCTCGATCAACCCGTCACCGAGCGCGAAGTTCCGCGGCGGCAGCATCGCGCGGCGTCGCTCGGCGCGACCCCGCCGTGAGGCACGGGGTTTGCTCCAACCGCTGCACTATGACCCAAACTGTCAGCGACTTCCTGGTGGCGCGCCTGCACGAGTCGGGAGTGCGCCGGATATTCGGTTACCCCGGCGACGGCATCAACGGGATTCTGGGCGCGCTCGCGCGTGCGAAGGCCGGCTGCGAGCTCATTCAGGTGCGCCACGAGGAGATGGCGGCATTCATGGCCTGCGCACATGCGAAGTTCACGGGCGAGCTCGGCGTTTGTCTCGCGACTTCGGGTCCCGGTGCGATCCATCTGCTCAATGGACTCTACGATGCGAAGCTCGATCACCAGCCGGTGCTCGCCATCGTCGGTCAGCAAGCGCGCGCTGCACTCGGTGGACACTATCAGCAGGAGGTCGATCTGCCGCACCTGTTCTCCGACGTGAGCGCGTATGTGCAAATGGTCACGGTGCCGCCGCAGACGCGGCACGTGATCGACCGCGCGGTCCGCATCGCACAGGCCGAGCGAACCCCCACCTGCATCATTCTCCCGAACGATCTTCAGGAGCTCGACGCGCAAGCACCGGGTCACGAGCACGGCACCGTACATTCGGGAATCGGATTCGCCCAGCCGCGCATGGTGCCGCGGACCGAGGACCTCGAGCGCGCGGCGCGTGTGCTCAACGCGGGCAAGCGCGTCGCGATCCTGGTCGGCGCGGGTGCGCTCCGGGCAACGAATGAGGTGATCCAGGCGGCGGACCTGCTCGGTGCCGGCATCGCCAAAGCGCTGCTCGGCAAGGCGGCGGTGCCGGACACGCTGCCATTCGTGACCGGCTCGATCGGGCTGCTCGGCACGAAGCCGAGCTACCGCATGATGATGGAATGCGACACGCTCCTCATGATCGGCTCGGGATTCCCCTACTCGGAGTTCCTGCCGGAGGAGGGGAACGCGCGCGGCGTGCAGATCGACATCGATCCGCGAATGATCTCGCTGCGCTATCCGATGGAGGTCGGCCTCGTCGGGGATGCGGCCTCGACGCTCGCGCTGCTCGTTCCGCTCCTCGAGCGCAAGACGGATCGCAAATGGCGCCAGGGCATCGAGCGCGACGTCGCGGGCTGGTGGAAGACGGTCGAATCGCGCGCGATGCAGGACGCGCAGCCGATCAATCCGGAGCGGCCGTTCTGGGAGCTCTCCCAGCGCCTTCCGGAGCGCGCGATCGTCACGGCGGACTCGGGCTCAGGCACGAACTGGTATGCGCGCGCGCTGCGCTTCCGAGAGGGAATGCTGGGATCGCTCTCGGGCGGACTCGCAACGATGGGACCTGCGGTGCCGTATGCCATCGCCGCGAAGTTCGCCTACCCGGACCGGCCCGTCATCGCGCTCGCGGGCGACGGGGCCATGCAGATGAACGGCATGGCCGAGCTCATCACCATCGCCAAATACTGGCAGCGCTGGTCCGATCCGCGGCTGATCGTCATGGTCCTCAACAACCGCGATCTCAATCAGGTCACCTGGGAGGAGCGCGTGCTGGCCGGGGATCCGAAGTTCGATGCGTCGCAGGACCTGCCCGACGTGCGCTTCTCCGCTTTCGCGGAGCTCCTCGGGCTCGGGGGCGTGTTCGTCGAGCGGCCCGATCAGATCGGGCCGGCGTGGGACATGGCACTCTCGGCCACGAAACCGACCCTCATCGAAGTGATGGCCGATCCCAACGTGCCGCCGCTGCCGCCGCACGTGAGCTTCAAGCAGGCGAAGGCGTACACCGCCGCGCTCATGAAGGGTGATTCGGAATCGACGAGCATCGTGAGGCAGACGCTGAAGGCGCTGTTCTCCTGAGGAGGGGCGCACTACCTCAGTGGAAAGCCGGACCGTGTCGCGTAATCGACCGTCGAGAGCCCGAACAGGAACATCAGCCAGAAGAAGCCGGCGCCTGCAAACACCCACTTGAGGGAGGGGCGGCCGCGCAGCTTCATGAACACCAGGAAGACGATCGCGGTCTGGGTGAACGCGATGCCGAAGTGCACGATCGGCTGGAAGACTCCGATCGGCTCGTAGGCGGCGAGCACCGACAGCCCGAGCAGCAGCAGCAGCACGGCCCAGCCGATCACGTACGGGGCAATCGGCTCAGGAGGATTTGCGCTCATGGACCAGCCCTTCCGAGTGGATAGATACAGGCGAAGAGAAAGAACCAGACGGTGTCGACGAAGCTCCAGTACAGGCCCACCACCTCCAGAGGCGCATCATAGCTCGGGGAAAACGCGCCCTGTGCCGCACGCACGGCAAGCAGCGCCACGAGCACGATGCCGACGGTGAGGTGCAGCGCGTGCAGCCCGGTTGCAATGAAGTAGAAAGACCAGAAGATCTCGGTCGGCGGCCGATAACCGGCTTTGAATACGTAGTCGACGACGGGAACCGAATGCGCCGCGACGTCCTTCGCGTACTCGTACCCCTTCACGCCGAGGAACGCGAGCCCGAGCGCGGCCGTCGCCGCGAGCAGCAGCACGAGCGCGCGTTGCTGATCGGCCTTTGCCGCGCGCACCGCGAGCACCATCGTGAGGCTGCTCGTGATCAGGATCGCCTGGTTGATGCTTCCGAGCAGAATGAAGGTATCGTGACCGGCGAGCCTGAACTGCTCCGGATAGCCGACACGGTAGACGACATACGAGAAGATGAGCGCGCCGAAGAACAGCACCTCGGTCGCGATGAACGCCCACATCCCCAACTGGGCGGTCTCGGACTGCTGGCGGCTGTCCGAATATTGCGCCTGGAGGCGGCCGCTAAACATCCGTCGCTCCGAAGCCGAGCCCGGGGGGCTCGGCGCAGTGCGCCCCGTCCTGAGTGGTGAAGCTGCCGTCGCGGGGATCGTAGCGATAGGGCATCTCCGTCACGAGCGGCGTGCGCGCGAAGTTGTGCGCCGGCGGGGGCGAGGAGGTTCGCCACTCGAGCCCGGTCGCGCCCCAGGGATTCTCTTGCGCGCGCTTGCCGTGGAAGATCGACCACGTCAGATAGCCGAGCGGGAGCAGGTACGCGACCGCGAGAATCGAGGCGCCGGCGGAGGAGAGCACGTTCCACGTCTGCAGGTCCGGCGCGTAGGTGTAGTAGCGGCGCGGCATGCCGAGATAGCCGAGGATGAACTGCGGTAAGAACGTGAGATTGAAGCCGACGAACATGAGGATCGCCGCATAGCGGCCCCACATCTCCGGATAGTGCCGGCCGGTGATCTTCGACCACCAGTAATGCAGGCCGCCGAAATAAGCCGAGACCGTTCCACCGACCATGATGAAGTGGAAATGCGCGACGACGAAGTAGGTGTCCTGCAGATGGATGTCGGCCGAGAGCGTCGCGAGCACCAGGCCGGTGAGCCCGCCGATCGTGAAGAGGCCGACGAATCCGAGCGCGTACAGCATCGGCGCATCGAAGGAGATGCGTGCATCGTGCAGCGTCGCGGTCCAGTTGAAGACCTTGATGGCCGAGGGCACCGCGACGATGAAGGACATGAGCGAGAAGACCACTGCGGAGGTGAGCGAGATCCCCGCCGTGAACATGTGGTGGCCCCAGACGAAAAACCCGATGACCGCGATCGCAATGAGCGCGTAGCACATGCCGCGGTAGCCGAAGATCGGGCGCCGTGCGAAGCAGGCGATGAGCTCGCTCACGACGCCCATTGCCGGCAGCACCATGATGTAGACGGCCGGATGCGAGTAGAACCAGAACATGTGCTGAAAGAGGATCGGGTCTCCGCCGAGCGCCGGATTGAAGATGCCGACGCCCCAGAAGCGCTCGATCGCGACGAGCGCGAGCGTCATCGCGAGCACGGGCGTTGCGAGCAGCATGACGATGCTCGTCGCGTAGATCGCCCACACGAACAGCGGCAGCCGGAACCAGGTCATGCCGGGCGCGCGCAGCTTGTGCGTCGTCACGATGAAATTGAGCGCCGTCGCGATCGTCGAGAACCCGTTGATGAATACCGCCGTGGCGGCCGCGAGCACGTGCCCAGTCGCGAAGTTGCTGGAAAAGGGCTCGTAGAACGTCCAGCCCGTATCGGCCCCGCCGATGAAGATCATGTAGACCGCGAACAGACCCGAGAGGGAGAACAGGTACCAGCTGAACAGGTTCAGACGCGGGAAGGCGAGATCGCGGGCCCCGATCATGAGTGGGAGGAGGAAGTTGCCGAGCGTCGCGGGAATCGAGGGAATGAGGAAGAACCACACCATCACGATGCCGTGCATCGTGAACATGCGGTTGTAGACCTCGGGCTGCAGCAGCGTACCGGCGGGGTTCACGAGGTGCAGCCGGATGAGCGTCGCGGCGAACCCGCCGATGAAGAAGAAGAACGTGATGGAGGCGAAGAACAGCAGCGCGATGCGCTTGTGATCGCGCGTCAACAGCCACGAGCCGAGCGAATGCTCGTCGCCGAGGTAGCTCTCGGGCAGGCCGGCGGGGAGCTCGGCCGTCGTCGCGTTCATTGCGAGCGTCCTTTCACGGCGAGCGTCCTGCCGAGAGGGATTGGATGTACGCGAGGATGCGCAGCAGATCATCCTCGCTCAGCTGGCCCTCGAAGGAGGGCATGACCGGCGGATAGCCGGCGACGCGCTGCCTGGCGGGGACGAGCAGACAATCGCGGATGTAACGCTCGTCCGCGATCATCGTGCGCCCATCTGCGAGGTGCACGACGCTACCGTAGAGGCCAGCGAACGAGGGCGCGTGCACGGTGCTCGCGGCGCTGTGGCAGCCGGTGCAGCCATAGCGGCGGGCGAGCGCAAAACCCTGCTGCGCGAGCGATTCCGAGACGCCCTGGTTGGCGAGCCAGCGCGCGTAATCCGCATCGCGCATCACGGTCACGGTCCCGATCATGTGGGCATGTTGGACGCCGCAGAGCTCCGAGCACTCGAACTGATAGGTGCCTGTGTGGTCGGCCTCGAACCAGAACGTCTCGAACTGGCCGGGCACCACGTCGTGCTTCAGGCGGAATGCCGGGATGTAGAAGCTGTGGATCACATCCTGCGAGGCCAGGACGACCTTCACGGTCCGGCCGACCGGGACGTGCACGGCGTCGATCTCGCGCTGACCGCCTGGATGCTGGACCTTCCACATCCACTGTTTGCCGACGACGTAGAGCTCCAGATCGGGGTGGCGCGGAGGCTTGTAGAGGAACAGATACGCCTTGGCGCCGAGCACGAACAGAACGAGGAAGGCTACGAGCGTTCCGGATGTCCAGCCGATCTCCCAGACCCAGCTCTTGCGCTCGGGCGCCGGGCGCCGCGCAGCGCTTCCACGGCGGTATTTCACGCAGAACACGAGCATCATGCCGTACACGAAGCAGAGGATCAGCAGGACGAGTGCGAATTCACCGATGTCGATCGTGTCGATCACGCTCGCGGAGAGCGCGGCGTTCTTCGGCCAGAAGGGAAGCCACTGGTGCATGTCAGTTCGGCTTCGGACGGCGCGCTGCGGGAGCCGGCGGCTTGGGGAATTCCGGGATGCCTTGCTGCGCGAGCCGCCGCATCGCTTCCTCGATCGGGATGCGCGCGATGCCGTGCTCGCGATCGACCCAGCCATACGTGTCGAGGAGCTTGCGCTGCTTCGCCAGGTAGGTCGCGAGATCGGCCGCGGGGTCTGTCTGCAGGCGCGGCTCGGGCGGCGCGATCGAGAGGTGCCGATTCACATCGCCACGGGTGAGCGGGAAGGCGCCGATCATGATGAGCGGCGTCACCCCGAGCAGGACCAGAATCCCGACCGCGACGAGACCAATCACGAAGAGCGAGACATCGCTGCGCTCGTATTGAACGTCCGGGTTGCGCTGCACGCCGCTCTCAGGCACGGGTCCTCTCCGGCCGGGCGCCGACCAGCCGATGCCGGCAGAATCGCAGGCCGCCGGCCGCGGCGGTGAGCCATAGCCCTCCGATGCACGCCATCGCCGCGGGATCGAGCCACGAGAATCCCGTCCGCTCGAAGCCGGGCAGCACGAGCCACCACACGTTCAGCAGATCGGCGAGCAGCAGCAGCACGCACACGCCGCCCACGACGGCGGGATTGCGTTTGGCGGGTGTCCACACGAGCACGATGAACGGTATGAAGAAGTGCGCGGCCGCAAGCGCGACGATCACATCGCCCCACGGCGGCGCCGAGCGCTCGATGAACCAGGGAATCTCGCGATGGAGGTTCTCCTCCCAGATGATCAGCCACTGGCAGAACGAGGTATAGGCCCAGAACACGATGACGGCGACGAGGACGGCGGCGAGCGATGCGAGTGCCGGAGTAAACGCGTCGGGCGCCCGAAGCGCCGCAGCCTCGCCGGAGGCGCGCCCCGCAACGGAGCCGCCCGCCGCCACCGCCGAGCGCGCGCCGATCGCGAGCAGCACGAGAGCGAACGAGATGGCCGCGATGAACTGTCCGGAGCCGACCACCATCCCGTAGATGCTCGAGAACCAGTTGGGCTCGGTGGACATGATCCAATCGATGCCGGCATAGGTGAGCGAGTAACCCATGAGCAGCACGCCGATCGCGCTCACCCATTGCAGTCCTGCCGGCGCGCCGCCGCCGGAACCGGGCCGCCGCAGCACGCCCCAGGCCGCGAATCCGATCCAAACGAGGAAATACAATCCCGCCCGCAGGAAGAAGAACTCGAGATTGAGATACCACCCGTTGTGCAGATGGGCGGCGACGGACGCATGTGTCCAGGGATACAGCGTGGGCAGCCCCGCGATGATCGGCAGGAAAAGGAGCAGGAAGAGCGGCATCGTCGCCGCCATCGCGCAGAGCGGCAGGCGCGCTGGCGGTCCCCAGCGACCGCCGGTCAGGTCCCAGATGAGGAGCATCCCGAGCGCGCCGACCGGCATCGAGAGCCAGAAGTAGAATCCCGCGAGCCACGCCGGGAAGAATGCCCGCGGAGCATTCAAATAACCCCAGATGCATGCACCGCCGCCGGCGAGCGCGCAGGCCGCGCCGATCAGAAGGAGCACGGTGATGGCGCGCTCGAGTCTCATCGCAGAGCGGTCCGCTCCGAAGCGGTCGGGCGCAGGGCCGCGGGCGCGGTTTCGGTCGCGGCGGCGCTCGGCGATGCGCGCACGTCCTCGGCCGCCTGCAGCGCCCGGATGTAAGCGATGATCGCCCAGCGGTCGGGCGGTGCGACCCGCTGCGCGTAGGAGTACATGATCCCGTACCCGTTGGTGATCACGTCATAGAAATGTTGAATCGGCGCCTTGCGCAGCCGATCGATGTGATACGACGGCGGCGCGGGGAAGCCGCGCTGGACGACCATGCCGTCCCCGTAGCCCGCCGGCCCGTGGCAGACCGCACAGTAGATGTCGAAGCGCTGCCGTCCGCGCTCGAGCAGCGCCAGCGTCACGGGCGGCGGCGGGGGCTCGGGCGCGTAATCGCGGGCGACGGTGCCCGGCGGTGGCTCGATCGGCGGAAGCGGTTCGGGCGAGGCGCGGTAGACCTCGTAGGGATTGACCTTCGGCTGGTTGGCCATGTTGTCGCAACCTGCCGCGATCACAGCAGCGCACCCGCATGCCAGGCATAGCCCCGCTCGGCGGGCGGCGCGCGCCGATCTCACGAGGCGATCTCCGAGGCTTCGACGAGTCCGTGACGGGCGAAGAGCTCGTGCACTCGGGCCGCGTCGTATCGCTCGTCGGCGGTTTCGACCGCCACGAAGAAGCGATCCTGCGTGGCGCGATCGAATCGCGGCGCCGCGAAGATCGGATGGTGCAAACGCGGCAGCCGATTCGCGGCGAGAAAAGCAAAGAATCCGAAATAGACCGTGAAGAGGGCGCAAATCTCCCAGGCCGAGGGGACGAAGCCAGGCCAGCCGTTGAGCGGCCGGCCGCCGACGTTGATCGGGAAGTCGATGACCGCGTCCCAGTACTCAATGAAGTAGCCCCAGCTGGCGCCCACGATGGCCGCCGCGAACATGACCAGCGTGACGGCGAGGCCTCGCCGTGTCGGCACCGCCTGCTCGATGTCCTGAAGCGGCGCCGGACCGTAGATGTCCCAGCGCGTGAAGCCGGCCTCGGTGAGCTCCCGCGCGACCGCCACGGCATCCTCCGGAGTGCGGAACTCCCAGACGAGTCCGTAAAGTGCCGTGCGCGCGCTCATGCCTCACCCGTGGCCCCGGACCCGGACGGGCGCGCGGCCCGGCGCCGCTTGTGGATGACCTCGCGGATCTCGAACATCGAGACGACCGGCAGCAGGCGAATGAACGCAAAGAAGCCGAACATCACCAGCCCCACCGAACCCACGAGAATCGCCCAGTCCCAGAACGTTCCGCCGTAGTAGCCCCACTTGGACGGCATGTAGTCCTGCGCGAGCGCGCTCACGACGAAGTTGTACCGCTCGATCCACATGCCGGCGACGATGCCGACGGAGATGAGCGCGAGAGCGAGCTTGTTGCGCCGGACGGCCGGCAGCCACAGCAGCTGCGGGACGAAGATATTGAGCGTGTTGCGTGCCCAGAACGTGCCGCCGTAGTGGCCGAAGGCGCTCGCCATGTACTCGGTGATCTTGGTCGGATCGCCGGAGTAGAAGGGGTCCATCGCCTCCATCAGATAGCAGTAGGCGAGCATCAGCCCGGTCGCGAGCATGAGCTTCGCGATCACATCGAGATGGTGCTCGGTGATGATGCGCTCGAGCGAGTAGAGCCTGCGCAGCGGAATGACGAGCGCGAGCACGACCGCCCAGCCGGAGTAGAGCGCGCCGATGAAGAAGTACGGCGGCCACTGCGTCGAGTGCCAGCCCGCGATGAGGCCCGCGGCGAAATCGAGCCCGACGATGCTGTGCACCGAGACGACCATCGGCGCCATGATGCCCGCCATGACGAGGTAGGCGGCCTTGTAGGCGCGCCAGTCGCGCGCCGAGCCGCGCCAGCCGAGAGCGAGAATTCCGTAGAAGACCTGCTTACGGCGCGTCCTCGCGCGGTCGCGCAACGTCGCGCAGTCCGGGATCAGGCCGATGTACCAGAAAACGATCGAGGTGAGGACGTAGCACAGGAGCGCGAAGAAGTCCCACAGCAGCGGGCTTTCGAACTGTGGCCACACGCCCATCACGCTGGAGTAGGGAAACAGCCAGTAGAACAGGCCCTGTCGGCCGAGATGCAGGATCGGCATCATGCCGGCCGCCGCGGCGGCGAACAGCGTCAGCGACTCGGCGGTACGGTTGACGCCGTTGCGCCAGTCGGAGCCCACCAGGTAGAAGAGCGAGGAGATGAAGGTGCCGCCGCTTGCGATGCCGATCCACCAGACGTAATTCGTGAGCGCGAAACCCCAGGCGACCGGGATGTTGATGCCCCAGACGCCGACGCCGCCGACGAACGTCCAGACGCACGCAATGATGAACAGCACGAGGAGCGCGCCCGAGATGGCCGCTCCGGCGTACCACCAGCGCGGGGTGGGCTTCTCGAGCACCAGATCGCTCATGCTCGCGCTCACCGACGTGAAGTCCTGCTCCGGTCCGATCACCGGGCCGTCGTAGCCGAGCTCCGCCGGATGCTCAGGCATTTCCGGGCTTCCGGGCGGCGCCGGGGGCAAGCGCCGGATTCGGGTTGTGGATCAGCGCCTCGTAGGTCGTGCGCGGACGCGTGTTGAGATCCGCGAGCATCGCGTAGTCGAGAGGACTCGCCTTGCGGCGCGCGACCGCGCTCTCACGATCGTTCTGGTCGCCGAAGACGATCGCCTCGGTCGGACAGGCCTGCTGGCAGGCGGTCTTCACCTCGCCGTCGCGCACGGGCCGGTTCTCGCGATCGGCGGCGATCATCGCGGTGCGGGTCCGCTGCACGCAGTAGGTGCATTTCTCCATGACGCCGCGGCCGCGCACGGTCACTTCGGGATTCCAGGACTCGCGCGGCCGCGGATCGGACGCGCTGTAATCGAAGAAGTTGAACCGCCGCACTTTGTACGGGCAGTTGTTCGAGCAGAACCGCGTGCCCACGCAGCGGTTGTAGACCATGTCGTTGATGCCTTGGGAGTCGTGGACGGTCGCATGAACGGGGCAGACGACCTCGCACGGGGCGTTCTCGCACTGCATGCACGGCACCGGCTGGAAGACGGTCGTGGGGTCCTCGAGCGGTCCCTCGTAGTACCGGTCGATGCGCAGCCAATGCATCTCGCGATTGCGCAATACCTCGGTCTTACCGACGACGGGGCTGTTGTTCTCGGCCTGGCATGCCGTGACGCAGGCGTGACAGCCGATGCAGGCGTCGAGATTGATGCTCATGCCCCAGGCGATGCCGGGGTACGGGTAGCTCCGATAGAGCGATGACTCCGCGGGGGGATGGCTCGCGAAGCGCGGATTCGCGAGAAACTGCGCGAGTGTGCCCTCGTGAACGAGGTCGCGGCCCAGAGTACGCGACTCGAGCTGAATGGGCGCGAACTCGTAGCGGCCCTCGAGTTTGCGGACAGTCGCCCCTGGTGCTTGCCACGGAGCGCCGCGCGTGCGGAGCCGATAGGCGTCGAAGCCGACGCCCTGGCCTACGGGGCCTGCGCGCCGGCGGCCGTAGCCGAGCGGCAGCGTCACGCACTCGTCCGCCTGCCCGGGGAGCACCCACACGGGCGTCTGCAATCGCCGCCCGCCGAGATCGATCTCGATGAGGTCGGCGGTTGCGATTCCGAGCCGGCGCGCGGTTCGCGGTGAGACGAGCGCCGCGTTGTCCCACGTGAGACGCGTGAACGGGCGCCCCATCTCCTGCAGCCAGCCATTGTCCGCGAAGCGGCCGTCCCAGAGATAAATGTCCGGCCGAAAGAGGATCGTCACGGCCGGCGCAGCCGCCGAGGCCAGCGCAGCCGCCGAGGCCAGCGCAGCCGCCGAGGCC
>JBOHZR010000312.1:0-18397 GCA_050738595.1 Steroidobacteraceae bacterium
GCGCGGGAGCGGCCCGTAAAGCCGGGCATCGTTGGAAGTGCCCAGCGTAAGGAGCCCGCGTCTGGAAAGCGCAAGCAGGCCGGCGGGTGTGGATGTATCGGAGGGAGCTTGTCCGGGGGGGGATAGCGCTGCGACAACCTCACCGCGATCCGTTACCAACACGCATTCGCCGAGCCGCACTTCTCGCAGGTACTCGCTAAGGCGGTTCTTGAGTTCGCGAACACCGACCGTTTTCATCCCTACAATGTAGCCGCACGTAGCTACATTGTAAAATCAGGATGTGGGGCGTGCTACGACCGGCCTGAACGCTCTGGGGGGTTGTCAACCCCCGGCATCGTCTGCGGCGCGTTGTCATCACGCTCATTGCCCGACTCCAGGCTCACGAGGCGGGCATCGATATCAGCCAGGAGCTGCTCCTGGCTGCGTCGTCCGAGGGCGCCTTGCGCGAAGGAGTGCATCACCTGGGCGCGCTCGGCTGCGAGCAACCGCCGTCGGATCCGATACAGATCGCGGCTATAGAGCTGCTGGTCACTCACTGTCAGGTTCTTCAGCTCCTCCTCCGCGTGCTCGATCTGCTGTCTATAGTCTTCGCGCAGGCCGTCGAGGATCACCGGAGGGACCAGGCGCGCGTTTGCCATGCGATCCAGCTCCGAGAGCGCGGCCGCGGCAGCCTGCACACGACCGATGCGAATCTCGTAATCAGTCCGCTCGATCAGCGGATCCACGATCCCCAGTAGCCGAAGCAGCGGCGACATCGTGACGCCATGCACGAGTATCGACAGCAGTGCGACGCCGAAGGTCATCGACACGATCAGGTCGCGATACGCGAAGCTCGCGGGTAGACTCAGCGCCAGCACCATAGGCAGCGCTCCGCGCAGACCACCCCAGGTGAGCACCAGGCTCCAGCGCCAGGGAAAGCGCTCGCGCGTGAATCCGAGCAGCGCACGACCTGCGAAAATTACGACCCCGCGGCCGAGCGTGACCACCAGATAGGCGACCACGATCGGCAGCCAGTACTGCAGCAGCATCGATGGATGAACCTCGAGGCCGATCAGCAGAAACACGATTGAGTTGAGCGCGAAGACCACGTACTCCCAGAACGTTGCCGAGGCGACGCGCGTCGAAGCCGACATGCCGGTTCGAGCCCCATAGTTTCCACAGAGCATGCCAGCCGCGACAGTGGCGATCACGCCGGAGGCCCCGGCAGTCTGGGCCATCGCGAATGAACCGTATGCGGCGATGGTGGTGAGGGTAATTTCGATCATCGGGTCATCGACATGCTGCATCACGAGTGAGGCAGCCATGCCGATGATCATGCCGATGACCGCACCGATTCCCACTACTGACAGGAACTGCACACCGATGTGGCCGATGCCTATGTCGGTGCCGCTGACCAAGGTCAGGCTCAGCGTGAAGAACACGATCGCGGTGCCGTCGTTAAGAAGGCTCTCGCCGTCGAGCAGCATTGTGAGGCGTCGCGGCGCTCCCATGCTCCGGAACAACGCCACGACGGCAACCGGGTCGGTTGCAGAGATCAGAGCTCCGAAGATCAGAGCGTTCTTCCAACCGAAGCCGGGGACCAGGTGCAGGAGGTGCACCACAGGAGGCAGTGTGAAGGCGATCAGCGCTGTTGAGGCCACCACGCCGGGAACAGCGAACGTAACGATGCTGAGCCAGCTGTCGCCAAATTCGCGCGAATCGATGTGGAATGCGGCTTCGAAGACTAGACCAGGGAGGAATATCGAGAACAACAGGCTCTCGGTGAGATGCGGTGCTGGGAACACTGCGAGCGCGCCGAGGGCGAGGCCAGCCAGCACCAGTGCGACGGTGTACGGCAGACGCACGTGCCGGGCAGCGATGGCGACCGCGGTCGCCACCAAGAAGAGCAGGACAAAGGTCGTCTCAGTGTCCATCGCTTGCGGCGGTCAACGAATTGCCGCGCGCATCATGCTCGTGTTCCGCTCTCTGAGCCAGGCAATGACACCCGACACGGTTGCGAATCGGTACCGAGCCACGGAGCGGGCTACCGGTCCCACTCGGATGGAATATCCGCCGAGCCCGTTGACTGCAGCGAATCCTTCCTCGTCGGTGTCGTCGTCGCCGACGAACAGCGGCGTACGACCGGCGAAGGGAGCTTCGCTCATGAAGGTCTCGATCGCCGTGCGGATCGAGCAGCAGGCAGGCGCGAGCTCGTAGACATACTTGCCCGTCCGCAGCCGGTAGTGCGGCGCAAGCGCCGCGGCAGCGGATTCCATCAGCTCTTGGACCGCGCTCTGCAATTGAGGGGCGCGGCGGTAGTGCAGCGCGAGCGCCGTCGTCTTGTCCTCCAGCACGAGATTACCGCGCGCATCAAGGGAGGTGCGGAGCCGGTCGCGGACGCGCTCAAGCTGTCCATGATCGACCTCGGCGCGCGTCACACGGCCGTGCACATCCCGTCTCTCGAAGCCATGCTGGCCGGACGCGGGAAACAGGCTGGGCGCGAAGAGACGGTCCAGAACGTCGAGACTGCGTCCGCTCACGAGAGCCAGCGCGCCGCCTTCGCGCTGCGAGGCGAGCTCCAGCGTGTTGCGCAGAGCGGCTGGAACGCGCACGGCGTCGGGCAACGCTGCGAGCTCGAGCAGCGTGCCATCGACGTCCAGGAACAACGCGAGCGCGCGCTCCGGAATGAACCGGCCACGTAAAGTCATGCCTCTCGGTCCGATTCGTGAGCGCCCCCGGAGCGAATACGCCGCTCTGGCGCTCGAACCCGTTATGTCCTAACGATATCTCCGTGTCCTGCTGGCGCCAAGCCGCGGAGCTCGCGGACAACGGGCACTCGGTCACATTCTCGAGGTCGCGGGCTCTCGTAACGCTCGCCGCGGAGCTTCACGTTTCCGGTCAGCCGTCCCCGTCGGCGCTCAGCTGGGTGCGCGCCGGCGTCGCGTCACGGAACTTGCGCAGCGTCGCGCGGTCCATCGACGACCGGCGCGATCAATCGCGTGAGCTCTCGACGCGGACCGGGCCGCGCACTCGCTAGGAGCTACCGCCAGTGGCGCTCACTCGCACACGATGCATTGAGCATCGCCTCACGAATTTCCTTGCGCTCGTATCATAGGCCGGGGTTAAGCTCAGGCGCAGCCGTGGATTGATTCCAGTCGAGTATGCGTCGAATCGGTCTGCCATTGATCCTGCCTCTGCTCGGGCTCCTGCTGTTCGCGCAGCAGGGCGCTTTGCTGCATGAGCTGAGCCATCTACGCTCGGACGGCGGGACGCTCGCCGGCCAGGTGGGTGAGAGCGCCGCTCCACAGAACACGGGCCCGTGCCTCATCTGTGAGGCGTTCGCGCAGATCGCGCATCCGGCAAGCGGGTTCGCGTCCATCACCGCAACTCCTGCGGCCGCAGCGCCGGCCGCTCCCGATCCGCTCTTTTCCGTCATCGGCGCGTCCGCGCCGACTCCCCGCAGTCGCGGCCCGCCGCAAGCCTGAGTCCCGCGCCCTGTTCTCGGGCGCTACTTCCCAATCTCGCAGCGCCCGTGATCGGGCGGCCTGTGAGCTCAGTGCTTTGCGGAGTGAATCATGCCCATTTCCAATTCGCGATCCCTCGCGGTGGTCGCCATCGCCTCCAGCAACCTCGCGACCGTCGTGGTGACCGCAAGACGGCTCAACGCCGAGCGCTCGGAGATCGAAACCCAGACGGGCGCGTCGACTTACAAGATCACTAGTGAGGCGATCGCCGCCCAGCCGGGCGGCGAGAACGTGCCGCTCAATCAGGTGCTACTCCAGGCGCCCGATGTGGTGCAGGACTCCTTCGGACAGCTCCACGTGCGCGGCGATCACAATGACCTGCAGTACCGGCTGAATGGCGTGATCCTGCCCGAGGGCATCAGCGTCTTCAGCCAGACGCTGAGCCCGCGGCTGATCTCCTCGCTGAGCCTCATCACAGGGGCGCTGCCGGCCGAGTACGGCCTGAGGACCGCCGGCATCATCGACCTCACGACCAACAGCGGCTTGCTCCAGCCGGGCGGATACCTGTCGATGTATGGCGGTAGCCACGGGACCATCCAGCCGTCGGCCGAGTACGGCGGCAGCAACGACGGTTTCAGCTACTACGTCTCAGGCGACATGCTGCGCAACCAGCTCGGCATCGAATCCCCCGACGGCAGCGCGAATCCGCTGCATGACCAGTCGACGCAGCTTCACGGATTCGGCTACTTCGAGGGCATCCTCGATCCGAACGATCGTCTCTCGCTCATCGTTGGCACCTCGGACGACTCGTACGAGATCCCGAACCAGCGCGGTCTGCAGCCGGCAGGGATCGGGGGCGTCACGGGACTCGGGCCCTGCGGCGACGGCGTCTCGTTCTATTCACCGCCCTGCCAAGGCGCTGACATGCAGGTGCTGCAGGCGAATGGGCAGTACGCGTACCTGAGCGATGGCCTCAACGAGACCCAGCACGAGCTCGCGCAGTACGGGATCTTCTCCTGGCAGCACTCGCAGGGAGATTTCAACGTACAGAGCTCGCTATCTGCGCGGTACACGAGCTTGCATTTCAGTCCCGATTTGACCGGCGATCTGCTCTACAACGGCATCGCCCAGAACGCCTTCAAGTCCGACACGGCTCTCGCCTGGCAGACCGACGGCTCCTACCACCTCGGCGCGTCGCACACCGTCCGTGCCGGCTTCTATCTGCAGCACGACAGCGCGACGAGCGATACGACCTCTCAGGGCCTGCCGATCGACATGCTCGGCAATCAGTTGAGCGACCTGCCGCTCACGATCGTCCAAAACGGGACTCAGGCGCAGCAGATCGAGAGTGCTTATCTGCAGGACGAATGGAAGATGTTCACGGGCTTCACGCTCAACTACGGACTGCGGTTCGACCACTACAACGCCTACTCGAGCGGCAGCCAGGTGAGCCCGCGCGTGAACTTCGTGTGGCAGTTCGAAACCGGGACGACCGTGCATGGGGGCTACTCGCGCTACTTCACCCCGCCGCCGTTCGAGCTGATTGCCAGCGGGACCTTCACCACGTTGACGGGCACGACGGCTCTGCCCCCCGGCTCGAACACGGAGGACACACCGCCCATCGCCGAGCGCGCCGACTACTACGACTTCGGTGTGCAGCAGAAGCTGTTCGACAGCGGCCTGACGCTCGGCGTCGATGCTTATGGGGAGACCGCGCAGCACCTGATCGACGAAGGCCAGTTCGGCGCGCCCATCATCCTCACGCCGTTCAACTATCGCTACGGCCGGATTGGCGGCATTGAATTCACCGGAAACTATTCCATGAATGCGTTCTCCGCCTACGCGAACCTCGCGTTCCAGTCCGCTAAGGGCAAGGATGTAGAATCCTCGCAGTTCAATTTCGGCTCGGACGATCTGGCCTACATCGCGAACAACTACATCCATCTCGACCATGAGGAGCGCGTGTCTGCGTCCGCGGGTGCCTCGTACGTGTGGCGTGAGACGCGCTTCAGCGTCGATTCAATCTTCGGGACGGGATTGCGCTCGGACCTCGCTCTTCCCGACGGCTCCTCGATCCCGAACGGGGACCACACTCAGGGCTATCAGACCGTCAACCTCGGTGTGTCCCACGCCTTGCGGGTCGCGGGCAACCAGCCTCTCACGGCGCGATTCGACGTGATCAATGTCTTCGACAAGATGTACGAGATCCGTAGCGGCAGCGGCATCGGGGTCTTCGCGCCGCAGTGGGGCGCCAGTCGCGGGTTCTTCGGCGGATTAGAATGGGATTTCTAAATGAGGGCGAGGACATGCTGGCTGAGAGTCGCGCTTGCGGCGACTCTTTCGGCATCCCTCGCGGGTCCCAGTCTCGGTCGGGAGTTTGTGGTGCTCCGTTGTGCTTCGTCTTGAGCGCCGCATCAACCGGACCCGGCGCGAGCTATGCCTTAGATGCACCCGGTAGTCGGGCGGCGCGCGCATCGAAGGTGGCCGTGGAGCGGCAGCCGAGTTGCCCGTTGTGGGCCACGATCAGGCAGTCGGCGAACCCGCTCGGGCCGTCCTGCCAGTTGAATAACGCCTCCTCCACCGCCGCCTCGTCCTCGAACGCCAACTCCCGCGCTTCTAGGGCTGCGCGGAACAGGCGCAGTATGGTTTCCGGTGCCACTTCGTAGCGACTCCGGAGAACCCATTCTGCCTCCAGCAGCACGGGAAGTGACACGAGCACGACTTCCTGCGCGGCAACCGCCGCATCAACCAGCTTGCGGGCCCGCCGCGTTTGTGCGACGTCATCCTCAACGAGCAGCCGCACCAAGACGTTGGTATCGAGTCCGAGCATCAGCGGCTCATCTGCTCCACGGAAACTCGCTTGCGCGTGGGCGGCGTGATGGAAATATCCCGGATACTGCGGTTCTTGACACGCAGGATGATCGTTCCGTCCGCCAGCACCGTGAAATGGATCCGGTCCCCGGCCTTGAGCTTTGCCGCAGTACGCACTTCGAGCGGAATGGTCGTCTGCCCTTTGCTGGTCAGCGTTGCGAAGGTCATGACGTACCCCTTTCAATCTTACTATTGTATATATTGTAAGGATCATCTCAGGTGTTAGCAAGTCTCGATTGCCGGGATGATCACGGGGTCGCTCGTGTCCGGGTCGAGCCTGTCGAGGCTGGTCCAACGCATCTCGCAGCGAAGCAGGCCCGGGATTCGAAGACTTTCGCTCCCCGAGAGCACCTCCGGAGGTCGTTCCGCAGGATATGGGTTCCAGCCCGGGTGCCTCTGGCTCGAAGCACCCAGTCGCGCGAAGCACCAGTCGCGCGGCGCGCTATTGCAATCGCAGTCTGACGCCGGCCCAGACGGTCCGCGGCTGCGCCGGAGACACGGAGTTCTCGTTCGTCCACTCGTCCGGGTCGGGGCGGAACGCGCCGTTCGGATCGAACGAATTGCCCGTCAGGAACCCGGCCGTGGCGTAGCGCCGGTCGAAGACGTTCACGAGGCGAACGAAGACATCGAGGAATTTCGCCACATGATAGGTGCTATTGAGGTTGACTACGGCGTAGCCACCGAGCGATCCGGAGCCAATGACATGGTCCTCGTCCGGCCGGTTCGCGTTGTTTTCGTTCCCATGGAGGAAGGTGCTGGCGGACACGATCAGGTTGCCGCCGATGTCCCAGTCGCGGGTGACCGGATAATCGAGCACCAGCCGGCCCGTATGCCGCGGGATCAGCGGAATGCGGTCGCCGGGAAGGACTTGGATGTTGCCGTCGTCATCGGCGGTGCTGTTCGACTCGGCATTGACTTCGAAGCTCGACTGATAGGTCGCATCGACGTAGCTGTAGACCAGATGCCATTTCAGCTGTTCGATGGCGCCGCCGAAGGCGAGATCGAGCCCCTGGCGGCGCGTGTCGCCGACATTGGTGAAGTAGCCCTCGCTGGTCGTGGTCGCGACGAACTGAATGTCGTTCTGGTTCACCGTGTGGAACAGGTCGATGCTCCAGTCGAGCCGGCCGCCTGGCAGGCTGCCCCGCGCACCGACCTCGAAGGTGTGCGCTATCACCTGTTTGAGATCCGGATCGCTCGTGAAATCGTTAGGCAGGCCGCAGGGCGCCTCGGGGTCGGAGCAGCCGAGCTCGATGACGGTCGGGGCGCGGCTCGCCTCGTTGAAATCAGCGTACAACGTCAGGGCATCGCTCGGCGTCACGGTGAGCCCGAGGGCGGGGTTGAGGTGCACGAAGGCGTGGTCCTCGGCGATCGTGTTGGGCTCGTCCCAGCCGGAGCCGAAGTCGCCGAGATCCGTATCGACGCTGTAGCCGCCGAGCGTCTCGACGCTGCGGTTGTAGCGCAGCGAGCCGGTGAGGTGCAGCAGCGGAAGCGGTGTCAGCGTGTCGGTGACGTAGGCGCCGAAAATCTCGGTCGTGCCAGTCACGGAATTGACCGTCTCGGCGTCGTTGAAGGGGTTCACGTCGGCAACGGTCAGCCTCTCCGGCGTCAGCAGCGCGTATTGGACGCTCTGGGCGTAGGTGACGCGGGCCTGGCTGTAGTCGGCGCCACCGACAGCCTGGTTGTGTACCCCGAAGACGTCGGGCGTGGCCGTGAGCTGCAATCCGCCGCCGGCGGTGTGCTGTCCCAGCCGGTCCGCGCGGTTGATGCCGTCGTCGCAGTAGGCGCTGTCGGCACGGCTCGCCGCCGGCACGGAGCAGTCGATATCCGGTCCGTCGTAACCATCGGACATGTAGTTGTTGTCGTTCACGTCGCCGTTGTTGGTGAGCGTCTCGAGGACGCGATAGAACACATTTCCCGAGAGCAGAAAGTCGTGCGCCAGGAAGTGGGTTGCGTTCAGGTTCACGAAGTTCAGGCGATTCTGGGTGAAATCGGGCGCGGTGTAGATCGCCTCGCTTCGATAGTCGAGCATGCTCTGCGGCGTGGTGCCATTGCCGATCAGGCGATTGTCGGCCCACGTATAGCTCAAGTCGATGTCGGTCTGGTCGTCCTCGTAGCCGACCTTGCCGAACAACTGCCGCACGTGAGACGGCGACAGATCGCGCCAGCCGGTCTCATCGAAGGAGTTGCCGGTGAGGAAATAGTCGAAGCGACCGACCGACCCGCCGGTTTCGCCCTCGAACGCCCGCCGGCCGAACGAGCCGCCGTAGCCCTGCAGCTCCGTACCGGGGAAGTCATGTCCGCTCTTCGTCTGTACCGACAGCGCTCCGCCGAGCGTGTTCAGCCCGAATACCGGATTCGAGCCCGACACGAGCGTGACCGTCGAGATGGCCGACTCTGGGATGAGATCCCAGTTGACCGTGTCTCCGAATGCCTCGTTGACGCGCACGCCGTCGACGTAAACCGACAGACCCTCGGGGGCTCCGAGCAGCGGCGAGGCGGCGAATCCGTGATAATTGACATCCGCCTGAAACGGATTGTCCTGGCTCTCGTTGATCGTGACGCCGCTGAAGTTGTTGTTGAGATAATCCGCCAAGTCGAGCGACTCCTGGCGCTGCAGATCGAGGCTGGTCACGCTCTGCACGTTCGACGGGACGTAGTCGAGCGGCAGGCCGAGCCCCGGGAGAGGCGCGTTCCCGATGACGAGGACCTGCGGGAGCTCCTGCGCGGTGGCCGGGTTGCTTGGGGGCATTGCGGCCTCGCTCTGAGCGGCGGACGCGGCGATCGGCAATGCGGCGATCGCCGAGCACACGACGCCCCATTTCATCAGAACCTCTACGCATCTCGACATGGACTGACTCCCCTCCGAGCCGCGTCCTGCCGCGCTGTAGAGGCTCGCCGCCATCCGTGACTCCCCCGCAGCGCCACACAGCCGGCGATGCTTGCTTCGACCGAAAGCAAGGTCGCACGGCACAGGCCGCGGTCGCGAACGGTCTTGCGGCCGGTGCCGGTTGCGGTTGTTCGCTTGCTCACAAAATCACCATATCGAAGGGCCCAAGGGAATTCTGCCCGACGTGGCTTCGACGCCATCCTGTAGACATCGAGGCGAGCCGCCCGTACCTTGGGGCGGAAGACCCTCGAGCTTCAGTTCAATCCGTTGCCCAATGCGCGACGGCGGGCAGCCTCCCTCTACGCGCCGGCTCTCGACCGCTTATCTTGACAGTCATCGCCTCGACACAATATCTTGTGCCCGCCAGCGGTGCCGACCCCAAGGGGTAGGGCTTAATAGGGAATCCGGTGACGCCTCGACAGGGCCATTCCGGAGCTGTCCCGCAGCGGTAACTGGGGAACGAACGATGTCTCGAGCACTGGGCCCGACCGGCCCGGGAAGCGGCATCCAGTAGGCCGAAGCGTTCGCGCTTCGACACCCGGGAGCCCGAAGACCTGCCGCGGCCATTGCGCTCGAGCGCAGTGCGCGGCTATCGGGCTCTCGTGGTTGGAGCGGCCGGGACGATGCAAGCTGGCAGCGCTGCGTCGCTTTCCGTCCCGATCCCCTCGCGAGCCATTGCAGGGGGAATCCGCCCATGACGCCCGCTCTCGAGCGAGATCCAGCCGCTCCGGCCCATGCCCGAGCAACTTCGCTGACCTCCGATCAGTCCTCGTTTCGCCTGACACCGCCGCCGGTCGCGCGTACTCAAATGACCGTGACCAAGCGCAGCGGCGAGCGCGAACTGGTCGACGTGAACAAGATCGTGCGTGCCGTCACGCGCTGCTGCGCTGGACTCGCGGACGTGGATCCGATGCGGGTCGCGCTGAAGACCATCGCCGGGTTGTATGACGGGGCCACTACGCGTGAGCTCGATGAGCTGTCGATTCGAACCGCGGCATCGTTCATGTGCGAGGAGCCGGGCTACTCGAGGCTCGCCGGCCGCCTCCTGAGCGCATTCATCGACAAGGAGGTTCAGGGGCTCGGTGTGTACTCGTTCTCGCAATCCATCCGGCTCGGTTACGACGTCGGGCTCATCAACGAGCGCGTGCTGGATTTCGCAGAATCGCATGCCCGCAAGCTCAACAACTCGATCGCGCACGAACGTACGCAGCAGATCGAGTATTTCGGGCTGCGCACGCTCTACGACCGCTACTTCCTCAAGCACCCGACGCGCCGGCACGTGCTCGAGACGCCCCAGTACTTCTGGATGCGCATCGCGATCGCCCTGAGTCCGACCGTGCCCGATGCCCTGGAACTCTACACGCTGTTCTCCAACCTCGATTACATCGCGAGCTCGCCGACGCTGTTCAATGCGGGCACGCGGCACGAGCAGCTCTCGAGCTGCTTCCTGCTCGACTCGCCCGAGGACTCGCTGGAGGCGATCTACGAGAAGTACAAGGACATCGCGCAGCTCTCGAAGTTCTCTGGGGGCATCGGTGTGGCGTGGCACCGCGTGCGCTCGGAGGGCTCCCTCATCAGATCGACCAACGGCCTCTCCAATGGGGTCGTGCCGTGGCTCAAGACGCTGGATTCCTCCGTAGCCGCTGTGAATCAGGGCGGCAAGCGCAAGGGCGCCGCATGCGTCTATCTCGAGCCCTGGCATGCCGACATCGAGTCATTCCTCGAGCTGCGTGACAACACGGGCGATGACGGCAGGCGCACGCACCACCTGAACCTGGCGAACTGGATTCCGGACCTCTTCATGCGGCGCGTGGAGGCCGATGAGCCCTGGTCGCTGTTCGATCCGCACGATGTGCCGCAGCTGCCGGATCTCTTCGGAGCCGCGTTCGAGGAAGCCTATGTCCAGGCGCAGGCGCAGGGTCTCGCCAAGAAGACCTTGAGAGCCCGCGATCTGTACGCGCGCATGATGCGGGTACTCGCGCAGACCGGCAACGGCTGGATGACTTTCAAGGACAAGTCGAACCGCGCCTGCAACCAGACGGCAAAGTCGGGCCAGACCGTGCACCTCTCCAACCTGTGCACCGAAATCCTCGAGGTGACGAGTGCAGGCGAGACGGCGGTGTGCAACCTCGGCTCCATCAACCTTGCACGGCATGTCGGTGCCGAAGGCTTCGACTTCGAGAACCTGGCGCATACCGTCGATATCGCGGTGCGTCAGCTGGATCGCGTGATCGATCTCAACTATTACCCGATCGGCGCAGCACGCGCCTCGAACATGCGCTGGAGACCCGTGGGCCTCGGCGTGATGGGTCTGCAGGATGTGTTCTTCCAGCTGCGCCTGCCATTCGACTGCGACGCAGCGCGCCAGCTGTCCGCACAGATCGCCGAGGAAATCTACTTCGGTGCACTCCGGACTTCCATGGAGCTCGCTCGGCAGTACGGCGCTCATGACGCTTTCCCGGACACGCGCGCCGCGCGCGGCGAGCTGCAGTTCGAAGCCTGGAGCGTCACACCGAGCGATGCTCCACGGTGGAGCGCGCTGCGCGAGGAGATCAAGGTGCATGGCCTGCGCAACAGCCTGCTGATTGCCATTGCGCCGACCGCGACGATCGCCTCGATCGCCGGCTGCTACGAGTGTATCGAGCCGCAGGTGTCGAATCTCTTCAAGCGCGAGACCCTCTCGGGAGATTTCCTGCAGGTGAACCGCCACCTGGTCGAGGAGCTGAAGCAGCTCGGCCTGTGGACCGATGAGATGCGAAACGCCATCAAGCTCGCCGACGGCTCGATACAAGGGCTCAACGAGCTGCCGCCGGAGCTGCGCGCGATCTATCGGACCGTGTGGGAGCTGCCCATGCGTGCGCTCATCGATATGGCAGCCGATCGCGGCGCCTTCATCGATCAGAGCCAATCGCTCAATCTGTTCATGGCCAGCCCGAATATCGGACAGCTGTCGAGCATGTATATGTATGCCTGGAAGCGCGGACTCAAGACGACTTATTACCTGCGCTCCCGGCCGGCGACGAACATCGCGAAAACGACAGTGCAGGCGGGCCTATCCGATGCGGGAGCGGTGGCGTGCTCGCTCGAGAATCCTCAGAGCTGCGAGGCCTGTCAGTGAGCGGGCCGACGGATGTCATGGACGAGACGATGGCGGGCTCGAGGCAGCTGCTCAACCCAGGCTTCGATCTCACGCTGCGACCGATGCGCTATCCACGCTTCTACGAGATGTATCGGGCAGCCATCAAGAACACCTGGACAGTGGAGGAGATCGATTTCCAGATCGACCTGGGGCATCTGCGCCAGCGGATGTCGGCAGCCGATCGCCACCTCATCGAGCGGCTGGTGGCGTTCTTCGCGACCGGCGACTCGATCGTGTCCAACAACCTCGTGATCAGCCTGTACCGGCACATCAACTCGCCCGAGGCACGCATGTACCTCGCACGGCAGCTCTACGAGGAAGCGCTGCATATCCAGTTCTACCTCACATTGCTCGATAACTACGTGCCGGACCTGGACCGGCGCACGCAGGCCTTCGCGGCGGTCGAGAACATCCCCTCGATCCGCCGCAAAGCCGAGTTCTGTCAGCGCTGGACGGACGCAGTGTTCTCCCTCGAGAGCATCCGCACGCTCGAGGACAAGCACAAATTCCTCTTGAACCTCACCTGCTTCGCCGCCTGCATCGAGGGGCTGTTTTTCTTCGGAGCGTTCGCCTACGTGTACTTTCTGCGCTCGCGCGGACTGCTGCCCGGCTTGGCGGCCGGCACGAACTGGGTATTCAGGGACGAGAGTGCGCACATGGCGTTCGCGTTCGAGGTATTGAGGACCGTACGGCGAGAAGAGCCGCAATTGTTCGACACCGCTTGGAGCACGCAGGTCACCCAGATGATCGAGGAGGCCATCGAGTGCGAGTCACAGTTCGCTGCGGACGTCCTGTCGGGCGGTGTCATTGGCCTCACCAGAGCTGAGATGCGGCAGTACCTCGAATATGTCGCCGATCAGCGCTTCGTGATGCTGGGCCTCCCGCAGCGCTATAGGGTGCCCAACCCGTTCCCCTTCATGCAGCTGCAGGACGTGCAGGAGCTCACTAATTTCTTCGAGCGCCGCGTCTCGGCGTACCAAGTGGCCGTGCAGGGGGAGATCTGCTTCGACGCGACCTTCTGACTGCCGCTCGCGCGAGCGGGTCCGGCGGCAGCGTTTGGCGTCAACCACCATTGCAGTGAATGGTGTATTCGACCGCGTTGCTCTTCGCGCCATCGAGATTCATGACGAAGGCGCGCAGGGTCACGTAATACGACTCCGGACCACAGTGCCACCCGCCCACGTAGGTCGCGCCTTGGGTCTGCTGACTGGCAGAGACGTTGACGATCCCGTCCGCGTGGAGCTTCACGGTCACGGGCGCGTTGGTCGCGATCACCTCCCGATGAATGAACCGAACAGTGCCGCTCGGGTCGTGGAAGTGAAATTCGGGATAGATCACTGGGTAGCGCCCACCGTCGTCTTCGCGCAGTGTCACCGAATCGATAACCGGTCCGCTCTGCTGTGCTCCGGCGAGCTGCGGCGCCACGGCGGCGGTTGGGGCGCAAAGCAAGGATAGGGTGAGTACGCGGCGCACCTTCTTCCGGGTCATGAGTCTCCCTCCCGTGAATTGCCCCTGCGCGGGCTACTGGTGGGTCTCGGGCTCTTTACTCGCCGATCTGCGACTGGCAATAGTTTTCGATGCCGATGCGGTCGATGAGGTCGAGCTGGGTCTCGAGGAAATCGATGTGTTCCTCTTCGGACTCGAGGATGGATTCGAAGATCTCACGTGAGATGTAGTCTGCGTCTGACTCGCTCTCGGCGATCGCGCCCTTCAGAGCCTCCCGGCTAGCTATCTCTAGTTTGAGGTCGCATTGCAGGCATTCCTTGGGGCTCTCCCCGATGAGGAGCTTCCCCAAGTCCTGCAGATTCGGCAGCCCCTCGAGGAAGAGGATCCGCTTGATCAGGCGATCGGCGTGCTTCATCTCATCCAGGGACTCGTCGTACTCGGTTTTGCCAAGCCGTTCGAGACCCCAGTTGCGCAACATGCGCGAGTGCAGGAAATACTGGTTGATCGCGGTGAGCTCGTTCTTCAGCACCGCGTTGAGATGCTGGACGATCTTCGTATTGCCCTTCATGCAGATGCTCCGAGCGCGAGGGAACACCAGCGAGCATGGCGGAGGGCGCGGGCGATCGCAACGGCGCGAATGCCGCGCAAGCCCGAGCCGGAGAGACTATGGGCGGTCGGAGCAGGCGCGGGCGCTGAGGTATTCGTCGACGACGCTGCGCGCGACGTGCTCGCATCGTCCGCAGCACATGCCGACGGGCAGAGCAGACTGCACCTCGCTCAGCGAGGTCGCCCCTTCTTCCAGAGCCGCACGGATTTCCCTATCCGTCACCGCGTTGCAGACGCACACGTACATGGCCCCCGCATACTAGATGTAAACGCGAATCATTGTCAACTGCGATAGCGGATGGCCGTGAGCAGCGTGCTGCCGCGGGTTCCACGCATGAGCTGTAGCGTAGTCTGGACAATATCCCGAGCGGCAAGGTGAGCGCGCCGTCTGTCAGCCGGAGATGAACGTATCGTGCACGGACAGCTGTAGCGCTGTGGCTCGGAGTTTCTCGATGGAGTCCTTCCTGATCTCGCTCTCGACCGTGGCAATCGCCGAGATGGGCGATCGCACCCAGCTGCTGTCCTTGATGCTTGCAGCCCACTTCCGTAAGCCGTGGGCGATCCTCGCCGGGGTGCTCTGCGCAACGATTGCGAACCATGCCGCTGCCGGACTCATCGGTGCTCGGCTCGGACGCTTTCTGACGCCTACGGTCCTCGACGCCGCGGTCGGAGTCACCATGATCGCGATGGCGCTCTGGACACTGAAGCCCGACACGCTCGAAGGGAAACCGGGCGCAGTAGACCGCACGAGCGCGTTCGTCGCGACGCTGGTAGCGTTCTTTATCGCTGAGATCGGAGACAAGACCCAGATCGCCACGGTCGCTCTCGCCGCGGCCTATCCGAGCCTGCTGGCAGTGGTTGCAGGTACGACGACCGGCATGCTGATTGCGAATGCGCCGGTCGTGTTTCTGGGGAGGGCTTTCGCCGAGCGGCTGCCGCTGAAGACGATTCGCTACGCAGCGAGCGCACTCTTTGCCGTGCTCGGCGCGATCTTCGTATTTCGCGCCATCCATCATGCACGCTGATGAGGGGGTGTCTCCGTCGGCGAGGCCGGTGTCGCACCGCGCGGCCGCGCAGCCACGGAGCGTTCGCGCCAGGCTAACATCGCGAGCGCCACATGGACTGGTCCGGTCAGTGCGACAAACGGGAGATTGTGCTCATGGAGCCCGGGAAGCGCTCGGATTACGAGACCGATCAGCGCTGCGGCCGCAATCAGAGTTGCCAGAGAGCGGGCGATTCGCGGCGCGGACCACCATACGAACGGCAGAGCCAGACAGAGAGGGTCGAGGAGCAACAGGTTCTCATTGCCCCACGCGGCCCAGTGATCGGTGAACTCCCACAATCCCGCCAGCACCAATCCACTGAATCCGCATACCAGCCACCAAGTGCCCACCAGAATTGCAAATGAGGCGCGATGGGACCAGCGTTTCCCGTGAGCCAGCCAAAGCAGCAGCGCGGCTAACGCCAATCCGGCGACCAGAAAAGGCAGCAGAAGCGCCGGGGGTGCCGCCGGCGCGGGCGGTAGTTTGCTGGCGAGGAGTACCTGCTCGTCCGTCACCAGCGGCCGGGTTCCGCCATCTGCATCGCGTATCACCACGCCGCGCAGCGCGCGGCTCAGCACCATGGGTACGAAGCTCTCCTGCCAGAGGTTCAGCGGGTGATCGGCTTTCGGACCGAGCCCTGCGTCCATGCCGAGTGCGAGCCAGAAATCCGGCGAGATCAGCCGATCCGCATCGAAGCGATACGTGTGAGGTGCGGGCCGGGCGGCGAGCTGGCGCTCGAGGGCACCGCCGAGCGCCCGATTGAGCGCGTCGCGCACTTTGGTCGAACAGTTGTTGACGAAATAGTCGTAACGGTAGCCCGCGTTCTGCGGCTGCGCGTTCCAAGCCAGGAACGTCGCGAGCCACCGGGCCTGCGCGGGCGTCAGATTCAGGATCTGAACCGTCACCGAGCGGCCTTCGGCCGCGAAGGTCGCGATATCTGCGTCGAAAGGCTCCGCGATCAGACTGTAATGCATGTGCCCGCGCACGAAGTCCAAGAGGAAATTCTTTTGCTGGAAATCGAATACGCCGTAGTTGTAAACGATCGGCGCGCCGGCTGCCGGGTCGTTGACGATGATGGCATCATGGCCGAAACGCTCCCAGTAAAGTCGGCCGGGGCCGTAAGTCACGAGAGCCACCTGCGGTGCGCTGACCGTCGCGGCTCGCGTGATCCCGATCAGCATCAATCCCAATGCGAGAGCCGCCGCTCTGCGTAGACCCTTGAGGCTCGGCATCAATGCCACACTCGTAGCGGACGCTGTATGATGGGCACACTGCGGCGATGGGCTCGCCGCGTGCGCGACGATCTCGTCCTCATAGTCCGACTACCGTGAGACCCTCTCATGAGAGATGCACCTCGTAAACTCACTTTCGGAGCGGTCCTCTGCGTGATGATCGCAGCGGGCTCCGTAACGGCGCGGGCAGACGATGCGACGACTCGGCTCGCGACGGACTGTACATCGCTCAAAGGTTTCACGATTCCGGCCTCCGCCATCGGTCTGCCCACCAGCGGCGCTACCGTCGAGACCGCAATGGCCGTCGGGGCATCGGAGCCGAAGAACGCCGACGGTGATTTCTGCGAGCTGACCGGAATCATTGGGAACGCGACGGGATCGACCGCAGTGTTCGAATTCGAGGTCAACCTGCCGGATGCGTGGAACGGGCGCGCGTTGCAGATGGGCGGGGGCGGATATGACGGCTCGCTCGTGAGCGCCCTGGGGCCCTACACGCTGCAGCCCCCGGGCGAGGAGACTCCGCTGAAGCGCGGCTTCGTCACGCTCGGCAGCAATGGCGGTCATCGCGGCGGCCGGGGATTCGATGGCACGTTCGGACTCGACGATGAGGCGCTCCTCAACTATGGCAAGGAGTCGGTGAAGAAAACGCACGATGTCGCCATGGCCATCATCCTCAAGGCGTATGGACGTGCCCCCCGGCGATTCTATTTCATCGGCGGCTCGCAAGGCGGACACGAGGCGCTCGACGCCGCTGCGCGCTACCCCGATGACTACGACGGCGTCGTCGCCGATTTCCCCGCGTACAACGTGACCATGCTGCACTTGGGATCGTGGAATGTCGGCCGCGCGCTGTATGCAGATCACGGCGCCGGCTGGATGGACGCGGCACACGTCAAGCTGATTACCGGCGCCGTGATGGCCAAATGCGACGGGCTCGACGGCCTCGAGGATGGACTCATCGGCAACGTGGCCGCCTGCGACAAGGCGTTCGACGTGAAAGTGCTCCGCTGCGCAGACGGAGCGAGGGGAGAAGACTGCCTGTCGGATGCGCAACTGAAAGCGGTCGCGAGGATCACCTCGGATTACAGCCCGGGTTTCGCCGTCGCGGGGATGACTCGGTTTCCCAGATGGGCGCTGCTCGAAGGGTCGACGTTCGCCGGCCCGTCGAACTTCGGGAAGGTCTCGCAGCCCTCAAATCCGCTCTCCGGCAAGGAGCCGCTGCTCTACAGCGCTGGAGACGCCACGATCAAGTACATCATCACGCGCGATCCGAAATTCGACGCGCTGCGATTTGACCCGCGACAGTACAAGGCGCGGATTGCGACCGTCGCGTCCATCATGGACGTCACGGACCAGAGCCTCGACCGGTTCCGGGCGAAGGGCGGGAAGATCATCATGACGCACGGTACGGCGGACGACTTCATCACGCCGCATAACTCGATCGCCTACTACAAACGGCAGCTCGCCCAGTTCGGTCAGAGGCGCCTCCATCGCTTCCTGCGCTTCTATCTCATCCCAGGCTTCAGTCATGGCTTTGGCACTTTCAACGCGAAGTTCGACGCGCTGCCGGCGCTCGAGCAGTGGGTGGAGAACGGAAAAGCACCCGCTGGCCTCATCGTGACGGACGGCAATCCCAATGCGCACAGGACTCGGCCGCTCTGTGAATACCCGAAGTACCCGAGATTCACCGGAGCGCCCGGCACCGACAACTCCGCGGCGAGTTTCACCTG
>JBOHZR010000313.1:0-27590 GCA_050738595.1 Steroidobacteraceae bacterium
CGGCATCTGGCGCGCGCTCGATCGCCATGCGACGCCCGAGCAGCGCGAGCGCTTCGTCGAGCCCACGGTGTCCGGCCGGATCAAGGTCGCCTTCACGCTCACTGAACCGGGGGCCGGAACCGGTGCGGACCTGCGCTGCGCCGTCGAGCGGCGTGGCGACACGTATTATCTGTCCGGGCAGAAGCATCTCATCACCTTCGGCTCGATCTGCGACTACTGGCTGCTGTTTGCACGGGTCGCGGGCACGACCGGGGCCGAGGGCACGGTCGCCCTCATGGTGCCGAGGCAGATCGATCACGCAACGGTCGAGCGGATGCCCGAATCGATGGGCGTGCGCGGCAGCGATCACGCGCGCCTGACCTTCGACGGCGCGCCGGTGCCCGTCGCGAACCGGCTGGGAGAAGAAGGCCAGGGGCTCGACGTGGCGCTCGGTGGCTTTCTGGCTCCGAGCCGCATCTCCGTTGCCATGAGCTGCGTGGGACTCGCGCGGCGCGCTTTCGAGCTCGCCGTCGAGCGCGCACGCACGCGCGAGACCTTCGGCAAGCCGCTCTATCGGCGACAGGCGATCGCCTTCATGGCCGCAGAGATGGGGACGGACATCGAGGCGGCCCGAGAGCTCACGATGCACGCGGCGCGCGAGTGGGAAGCCGGCGGCCAGCAGGCGCAGAAGCTCTCCTCGATGGCCAAGCTCTTCGCCACCTCCATGCTCCAGCGAGTGACCGACCAGGCGCTGCAGATTCATGGAGGAATCGGCTACTGGGAACCGCATCCCATCGAGCGCATCTACCGGGATGCTCGCGCACAGCGCTTCGAGGAAGGCACCAACGAGATCCAAAAGACGGTCATCGCGCGCGAGATATTCTCACCGGTGCGCGCCGATCGATCCCGCGGACCCTCGAGCGCGGGGGAAACCGGCTGACAGCTTGGCGGGGGGTGAATCCATGAAGCACGCCGACAAGATCGCTCTCATCACCGGCGGAACGCGCGGGATAGGCAAGACGCTCGCGCTCACGCTCGCGCGCGAGGGCGCGACCCTCGTGCTCAATTACAAGCAGAACGAGAGCGCGGCACGGGAGGCGGTCGGCGCCGTCGAGGCGCTCGGCGCGAGCGCGAGTCTGATCAAAGCAGACCTCGAGGAGCCCTCGCAGCTCGATGCGCTGTTCGAGGAGGTGAAGCGCCGCCACGGCCGGCTCGACTATTTCGTCTCGAACGCCGCGGCGAGCGCGTTCAAGCGCATCCTCGACATCAACGTGCGCAACCTCGATCGCACCTACGCGCTCAACGTGCGGGCGTTCGTCCTCGGCGCAATCCGCGCCGTCCCGCTCATGCGCCGCGGTGGACGCATCGCGGTGATGTCGAGCTATGGCAGCGCCCGGGCTTACCCGACGTACGCAAATCTCGGAGCCGCCAAGGCTGCGATCGAGGCGTGGGTCCGCTACATGGCGCTCGAATTCGCCGCATACGGCATCAACGTCAACGCGGTGAGCGGCGGTCTCATCGAGACCGACTCGCTCGCATATTTCTACGGCAAAGTGCCCGGCATGCCTTCGATCGACACGGTGCTCGCGAAGACTCCGAAGGGCCGCCCCGGCACGGCGCAGGAGATGGCCGATGTCGCGGACTTCCTGCTTTCGCCGGAGTCCGAATACATCACGGGGCAGACCATCGTGGTCGATGGAGGCCTCTCGCTCACGGCGCCGCCGTTCTATGCCGATGCCGCCCCGCCGCTCACGCTGCCTCCACACCCCGGCGGATGAGCCCGCTCGAACACGCCTTCCGTCCCGGCCGGATCGGCGGCCTCGAGCTCCCCCACCGCATCCTCATGGGGTCGATGCATCTCGGGATCGAGTCCGAGCCCGAAGGCGCCGCGCTCGCCGCGTTCTACGTCGAGCGCGCCCTCGGCGGCGCGGCGCTGATCATCACGGGGGGTGCCGCCGTGAGCCGCGTGGGCGCGGGGGGCCGGAACTACGGCTTCGTGAACGAGGCGCTCGAGGCGCCGAAGCTGCGCCGCCTCGCGCACGCCGTGCGCGAGGCCGGCGGCCGCATCGCCCTGCAGCTCTTTCATGCAGGCCGCTACGGCTCGGACGAGTACTTCGGCCTGCAGCCGCTCGCCCCTTCCGCCGTACCGAGTCGCTTCTCGAAGTCCGCCCCGCGCGCCATGTCGGCTCAGGACATCGCACAGACGCTCGCGGATTTCGCGGCGGCAGCGCACCGCGCGCGTGAGCTCGGGTTCGATGCCGTCGAGATCATGGGCTCGGAGGGCTACCTGCTCAATCAGTTCCTCTCCCCACTCACCAACCAGCGAGACGACGAGTGGGGCGGGGATTTCGAGCGCCGCACACGCTTTCCGCTCGCGCTCGTGCGCGCCGTGCGCGAGGCCGTCGGCCCTGGCTATCCCATCATCTATCGAATGTCCGGTGCGGATCTGATGCCGGGAAGCACGAGCGACGAGGAGACGGTCGCGTTCGCGCGCGCGCTCGCCACCCTCGGGGTGGATGCGATCGAGCTCGGAATCGGCTGGCACGAGTCCTCTACCCCGACGGTGCAGTACACCGTCGCCCCGGGCGCGTGGCTGCCGTACGCAGCCCGGATCCGCGCGGCGGTCACGCCCGTCCCCGTCATCGCAAGCACGCGCATCCATACGCTCGAGCTCGCCGCGCACGCGCTTGCGAACGGCCAGGCGGATTTCGTCGCGCTCGCGCGCCCGTTCCTCGCCGACCCACGGCTCGTCGCGAAGGGGCGCGCTGGCCGGATCGAGGCGATCAATCCATGCATCGCGTGCAATCAAGCGTGCATCGATCGCTCACTGCGCGATCAGCGCGTCTCGTGCATGGTCAACCCGCGCGCCGGATATGAGGCGGAGCTGTACGAGCCGCCGGCGCCCACCGCACGCCGCGGGTTTGCCGTGATCGGCGGCGGACCCGCCGGTCTCGAGGCGGCGCGCGTCCTCGCCGTCTTCGGCCACCGTGTCGTGCTCTACGAGGCCGAAGCGCACCTCGGCGGTCAGTTCCGTCTCGCGTGCCGCATTCCCGGCAAGGAGGATTTCGCCCGCACCATCGAATACTTCGAGCGCGAGCTGCGGGCACTGCGGGTGGATATCCGCCTCGGCCGGCGGATCGCGGCGGACTCGGCGGCGGAGCTCGACTCCTACGACGGTGTGATCGTGGCAAGCGGTGTCGCGCCGCGACGCATCGACCTACCCGGCGCCGAGCTGCCGCACGTGCGCGCCTATCCCGATGCGGTGCGTACATCCGCTGAGGATCCAATCGCCATCATCGGTGCCGGCGGTGTCGGCGTCGACGTGGCCCATCTGCATTCTCATTCCGGGCAGCGCGTGACGCTCATGTGCCGCGGAAAGATCGTCGGCGAACACATCGGCCGTTCCACCCGCTGGGTGTTGCTGCGTGCGCTGTGCGAGCGCGGTGTGCAGATGCTGACCGGCGTTTCCTACGAGCGCATCGCGCGCGAGGGTGTGTGGATTCGAGAGCGCGGCGAAGCGCCGCGGCTGATCGAGGCACGGACCGTCGTCGTCGCGGCAGGGCAGGAGAGCCGCGATCCGCTCAGCGCGGCGCTCGAGCGCCGCGGCATGCGGTTTCGCGTCGTCGGGGGCGCGCGCGTCGCCGCCGAGCTCGATGCCGTGCGCGCCTTCCGCGAGGGTGCGCTCGCCGCGCGCGAGCTCGCCGGAGCGTAGCGGAGCGCGTGACCGCCGTCAGGACACACCCAAACGCGCGGAGCGGCGGTGGCGGCCCCTACGGTGTCAGCGGTAGGAGGCGCACTCGAGCGCGGTGGGGCTCAAGGCTGATCAAGGCGCCAGCTCGGAGTCGATGGTCGTGGGTGGACCCACGCTCGACCAGTGCACGGACTCAATGCCCGCCCCGGTGAAAAGGCCCACCCACCCGGCGAGAGGTTCATGTCCAGCAGAAGCTTCATGCCCCGGTGAGTTCGATCTCGCGCTCCTCCATGCGCCACGCGGCATAGCGGAGCGCTTGAAGAATGTCCTCGCGCTCGAGGTAAGGATAGTCGGTCAGGAGCTCATCGATGTTATGACCTGCCCCGATCTGCCCGACGATCATTCCGGCGGTCACGCGCATGCCGCGGATGCAGGGCTTGCCCCCCATGATCTGCGCGTCTTGTGTGATGCGATCCAGGCGTGGCGTGAGCTGGCTCCTTCACGATGGCGAACTCGTGCTCCTCATGCAGATCCGCGCGCACCGCCACAAATGGCTCCCCGAGCCGATGTCAATCCCCGCCGCATTGGGATGGGCAACTTCCAACGCAGCCAGTCGCACACGATCAGCCGTTCTTCTTCTCCATCACTTGATAGGCAACGATGCCGCGCTGGTATGGGTACATTCTCAATCACTCTCTCATACGGGATGTCCGCATCAGCCAGACTCACCAATGTCGTCTACGTCACCCATGACCAAGCTCCTATACGGGCACAAGGCACCATAGAAATATCGGCCTTCTCCAGCGCGACACCTCCAGCGTACCACCCACGCCCGTTTCATCGGCACGCCCGGCCGCATCCGCCGCGGCCCGATGAGCTCCTATGCATGACGCACCGGGTGTAACGCGTTACATAGTCGCAGCCCACTGACGCGGTGACGGCAACCGCGATTCAAAGCACGCAGGGGGTAATTTCCGGTACCCTTTCCGGAGGGGAGGCCTCGAACACCGTTGCGGCAACGATTTCTGAACATCGGATACATCCTCGGTTCGGAGGTTGGAACCGCCGTGCTGGGGATGCCTCCGTTGAATACCGGCGCCCTTCTCTCGCAGCAGAGAACAGCGTTGCTCCAGTTCCTGTCTGACATGCTCTTACCCGCACTGCCCAGCGCCGGGTTACCGCAGAGCCGCGGCCGCTATCCGAGCGCAAGGTGTTCGTGGTCCATGGCCACGACGGCGCCGCGCGGGAAGCTGTTGCCCGCTTCCTCGAGCAAGTCGGTCTCGAGCCAGTGATTCTCCACGAGCGCCCGAACAAAGGACGCACACTGATCACGAAATTTCGCGACGAATCGGCGGGCATTGGGTTTGCGGTCGTACTGATGACGCCCGACGATCACGGTGCCGAAACGGGCGAACCTGCTACACGTCCTCGAGCGCGTCGAGCGAGGCGGGCTCGCGCGGGACGAGCTCCACGCCTGGCTCGATGCGGCGCTCAGGCGCGCGGCCGATCGGGCGCTGTTCGAGCTGCCCGCTCGCCCGACGCCGATGGGCGGGTGAGCGGAAGTCGACGGGTTGGATAGTCCCGGGCTACGAAGGCCGCCGGGAGCTCGAATGTCTTACCTGCCGCTCCATCGTGCCGCGCCATCATGCCCGGAAAGTCCCTACCCTCATCCGCGCTTCAGCCGAACCTGAGCGCCGCGGCGCTCGAAGAGCTGGGGGTAGCGACTGACTCGTGCCGCGATCTGGGACGGCGTCACCGCGGTACCGTTGTGCTTGCGGTATCGGCCGCGACGGCGGATCGCGGCAGCAAGCGCTGTCGTCGTCATGCCTCCCTGCTCCTCGAGCAGTGCGGCGATCTCGCCATGCAAGGAGGGCCGACCCCCGAGACGGCCATTGGCCTTTGCGCTGCGCCGCTTCGCCGCTGTCGTCGCCATGCCTCCACGGCTTGCGAAAATCGCCGCAAGAGCACGCACAGGCAGCATCGCGGGCAGAACAGCGGCCATGAGGTCATGAACGCTCACCTGGATGTCCCGGCCCTCGAGCTCGATCGCCGAGCCATCGGGCCAGACAGTGAGCCGCGCGAGTTCCTCCGCGGGAATCTCCTCGAGCGCGCCGATCCACTGCCGTGGCACGAGAAATCCGGCGCCGCGGGTCGTCAAGATCTCGATGGCGTTCTGTTCAGGCACATAGCGCACGGCCTGCGCTCTGATCTCTGTCTCGGCCTGTGCCCGGCCGGCCGCAAGGGCTGCCGCGTACTCGGCATCGCCGATCTGGTGCTGCGTTCTCTCCGTCATGACTTCACCTCGATGGTAATCCTCTCTCGAAAGCGAACTTCGAGTCGTCCGCTCGAGGGCTCGTAGCGGGCCTCGGTGATCTGTTTGGCGCCCGTCGTGCGCGCGGTGCAAAGCTCGACTCTCCTGTCCGGCCGCACGAGTGCCCACTGATTCGTCAGGCACGTGGTCTGTCTCGTTGTCCACCAGCTCTGCCGACAATCTGCGAGTCGAGCTTGAACGTCATCCAGAAGCCCGTTGATCACACGCCGCAGCGGAACGTTCTGTGTCGGTGCAATGCTCCAGAGTTCCACGGTCTCGCGAAGGTAGGAGAACCGCACCCGCGCAACCCAGCCCTCACCGCGATGTCGAGCATGAACATGCGGCGGGCAATGATCGTTGGCGAAGACGTAGACCTCCGCGCCCGTACTCTCTGAAACGAACACTCGGCTCATGTGCAATCATAACCCATCCGCTTAGGTTATGAAATGGGAAGAGCCGGGTGGGCACGCGCTCGACGGTCGGGTTCGACCCTTTCCCCCCGTCAGCGCGCCGGACGGCGGCGGGGATCGCGCTGTCTGGACCGCATAGGAATCGGCGCGCGAGCGGCGTGCAGCGGCTGACCGAACGGAATAGACCTGAGCGCTACGTCGCGAGCCCTTGGGGCAGGCCACCCCAGTTGCCACCAAAACGCCTCGCGGTGTGCCGCTGGGTAATTCCCTCGGTAGATGAACGTTCTCGCCATGGCCGGGACGTCTCGTCTTCCGTGGGGGTCCGCTGCAGGTGGTCGAGGCTACGGGCGGTGCCGGAAATGTGATTCTCATGCACCCGTTGGTGACGCATGTGCGCCGAATAACGCCGCAGAGCCCAGGATCATAGTCGGCGGCGGGGTTACGACGGACATGCGGGGGGCGGCACGCCCGGAAACGTGCCACTGGCGTTCTCGGTCGATGGGAAGTAGAAGATGAGGTCCATCGGCGCGAAGGTACATAGGAGGGCCACTTGAGTCAGCGCAAGAGCATTCACCTGCGTGGCTTCACGCATCGTAACCCGATCCCCGCGGCATGCAGGCGCGGTCCGCTACTCATGTCGGGCTCGATCCTTCCGCGCCACGCCGACGGCACGGCGCCCGCTGCCCTCGATGAACAATGCACCCTGATGTTTCGGTATGTACGCGACATCCTGGAACAAGGTGGCGGTACAACCGAACACATCGTCAAGGTCGATGTCGCGATGAAAGACGCCTCTGACCGCGAAGTGCTGAACAAACACTGGGTGACAATGTTTCCAGACCCTGCGACCCGGCCAGCCCGACATACGGAAGCCAAGGATTTGCCCGCCGGCATCCTCGTTCAATGCGAAATCGTCGCCATGATCGATGATTGAACGCAGTCTGGAGCGGATGTACCAGTACCCGAGGCCGGGACATCCCTGTAAGGGCGCATTCAAAGGTTCGTGCTGCGTAACGCCAGCGCGGCATGCTCGACATCGTAGTCGTAAAGCGACTTGCGGAACGCCGCGGAATTTCGGATTTCCTTGTCTCGCTGCTCGAGGGACTCATAGCGCGAGTCGTAACGCAGACCGTTCTTCCGCGCCTCTGCCCAAATGACATCCGTGCGCGCTCGTCGGAACTGCTCATACTCGCGTAGAACGCCTGGCACTGTGGACGAGGAGTTGCCGTCGAGCAGAACCGCCAGCGCGACGCCATCCTCGATGGCCTGGTTGGCACCTTGCCCAAGGTGCGGAAGCATCGGATGGGCGGCATCGCCGAGCAGAACCAAGCGGCCGGCGGTCCATCTTTCCAGCGGCTTTCTGTCATACAGTCCCCACCAGAAACACGTCTCGATCTCGTTCAGCAACTCGGTGATTTCAGGGTCCCAGTCGGCAAATGAGCGAGCGAGCTCATCGCGGTCGCCAATCGCGGACCAGGATTCGATGGTCGCGCTGCTCGTTGGAACGAAGCCCACGTAATTGAGCCACTCGCCACGACGAACCGGATAGACCATGAAGTGCTTCCCGTCGCCCATCCACACTTGGTGCGTCCCGTCTCGCCAACTCCGTAAGCGGTCGCGTGGCACCAAACCGCGATAGGCGCGAACTCCTGAATACTCCGGCAGCGAAGGCGGGACGACGCATTTCTGCAGAACCGACTTGATGCCATCAGCCGCGACGACGACGTCGGCGTCAAATCGAGTTCCATTCTCGAAGCTGAGGGTCGCCAGCTGTTCGTCTTGGGAGAAATCGATGCAACGATGGCCGGTGTACACAGTGTTCGGCGGCAGTGCGGCAGCCAACACGTTCAGGAGATCTGCGCGATGCAAGCCCCAGAGGCCATTCCAGCCCTGCGAATCGGCAGTCAGGATCGCACCGACCGTTGTTCCGTCCTTGCGGCAGTACCGGGATCCCGCACCGACCAGTGCGCCGACGGCAGCGAGCGCGTCCTTCAATCCCATGCGCTCCAGTAGTCGCACGCTGTTCGGATACGTAATGAGGCCCGCGCCCACCTCTCGGAGCGTTTGAGCCTGCTCGAACAGGCGGACCTCCATCCCGCGGCGTACGAGCGCATTCGCCGCAGCCAAGCCGCTGATGCCGCCCCCAACAATCGCGACGCGAAGCGGCTGGGTGGGTGCTGCATTGACTGGCACTGCCAAGGATTACTGCTGCACCTGTATGCGACGCACGGCCGCCCAGAACTCCGAAGCGTCGACGCGGCGCGCGCCGCTCAGTGCCTGCGGGCGAATGACACGCACGAACCGACCGGACCAGTCTTCGGCATAGTCCCAGTCAGCGAAGAGAATGCAGGGATTGGCCTCGAGGATGCAGTACTCGACTCCATCGGGCAGCGGCTCGCCGAGCCGCTCGACGACAGGTCTGTCCGGCGGCATACAGGGCAGGTCGATGTCGGACGGCCGGTCCTCTTCCGGGCCGGAATCACTGCTCGGCATAGCGCACCTCCACTGGCATTATACGTTCGGCATTTTGCGATTCGTCCCGCGATTCGGGTCCCGGAGTGTTGCCGATGAGTGATACAGCGATTGCGGCCGCGGGTCGATTCCATTCCGCGGCGCCTCATTACCTCTCGGGCCGGCCACCTTACTCGCCGGCGCTGCTCGGTCGGGTCGCCATGCTCTGCGGACTCGCCCGCACGCATCGCGTGCTCGATCTCGGCTGCGGTCCCGCACAGCTCAGCGTCGCGTTCGCACCGCTCGTCGCCGAGGTCGTCGCCATTGACCCGGAGCCGGCGATGCTTCATGCGGCGGCGGAAAATATGGCACGCGCAGGCGTGTCGGTGCGCCTCATCGAGGGCCGCGCCGAGGACCTCTCTGCCTGCCTCGGCGCGTTCCGGATGGCGGTGATCGGACGAGCCTTCCATTGGATGGAGCGCGCTCGTGTGCTCGCAAGGCTCGATGAGCATATCGAGCCGGCAGGTGCAGTCGTGCTCTTTGGAAGCCGCCACCCCGAGACCGCGGACAACGCCTGGCTGCGGGAATATCGCCAGCTGCTCGAGCGCTATGCTGTCGATGATGCGGATCGCGCGGAGCGCCATGCACCGGGTTGGCACTCGCACGAGACGGTGCTGCTCGATTCGCCCTTCGCCCGTCTCGAGAGGATTTCAGTCATAGAGCGGCGGCGTACGCTCGCCGAGGCGCTTCTCGACCGGGCTTTCTCGATGTCGAGCACCGCACCAGGACGGCTGGGCGACAGGGCCGAAACGCTCGCACGGGAGATGCACGCGTTCGCCGCCACCCATTCGATCGGAGGATTCGTGACCGAGATGGTGGAGACGGATGCGCTGATCGCGCACAGACCAGAGGCGGCCGCTCACTGACGTTTGCTCTGCTGGAGGCCGCGCCGGAGGATCCCTCACCCGCCGAGCGCCCACTTTCCCTCGCAGACTGTTTCGGAGAGCTCGCGCCGATCGCTCGGAAACTCGCGCGCCTGCAATGCCGCCGGCAATGATTCCCGGGGCGCCGGCCGCCCGACCGCGATCATCGCTTCGACACGAAAATCCCGCGGGATTCCGAGGTCCCTTTGCGCGCGGGCGTAGTCGAAGCCCTGCATGCCGTGGACCGCGTAGCCGAGCATCGAGCCCCGCAGGGCGAAGTATCCCCAGGCGGCTCCCGCATCGAAGGAATGCGTGATCGACGTCTGGCCGGTGCGATCGTTGGTCTTCCTGGAGACGAACAGCGCCAGCGCAGCGGCGTTGCGCGCCCAGGCCTTGTTTCCCTCGAGCGGCAGCTCGAAGAACAGGGACCAGGACGCACTCGAGCGCAGCGCGTAGAGCATGCGCCAGGGTTGCGCGTTGTAGGACGAGGGCGCCCAGCGCGCAGCGTCGGCTCTCGCGACCCTTCTGCACGTTCGCACTCCTCGAGCGATCAGGTGTCCGCCCGGCCGGCGGGAATGAATGCGGTTCCATTATAGAATGCTTACCTGCGCGGTACTGTGCTGCCACCGGGGCCGAATGACGCCTCCTGCAAGAATTTCTGTCGTGTCGCAAGGACTCTCTTCGTGAGTTGGCGAGTATGGCTGGCGTTCGGCTGCTTGGGGATCATCTGGGGCCTGCCCTATTTCTTCATCCGCATCGCCGTCCAGGAGTTGTCGCCGTTCGTCGTCGCCTGGGGCCGGATCACACTCGCGGCGCTGGTGCTGCTGCCGGTCGCTTGGCATCGTGGCGCGCTGCGCTCGCTCGGCGCACACAGGGCACCCATCTGCGCTTTTGCAATGGTCGAGTTCATCATCCCGTTCTCCGCGATCTCGATCGGAGAGCAGTGGATCAGCTCATCGATCGCCGGCATTCTCATCTCGGGGGTGCCGCTCACGATCGTGCTCATCGCGCCGCTCTTCGGGGTCCATGAGCGGATCGGGCCCGGTCGTGCGCTCGGGCTCGCGATCGGCCTGGCTGGCGTCGTGGCACTGCTCGGCTTCGGGACGATCTCGGGTCTTCTGGGCTGGGCGGGCGCCGCCTGCCTGTTCATCGCGATGATCGGATACGCGACCGGGCCGCTCATCATCCAGCGACACCTCGGCGCCCTCGATTCGGTCGGGCCGATCGCGGCGAGCTTGGGTATCGCAAGCGCCGTCCTGCTGCTGCCGGCTGTGGCCACTTTCCCCCATCACCTGCCGAGCGCGATCACCTTGACCTCGATCGCCGTGCTCGGCTTGCTCTGCACGGCCACGGCGATGTTCCTGATGTTCTACGTGGTCACCCACGCCGGCGCGTCCCGCGCATCGATCGTGACCTACATCAATCCGGCTGTGGCGGCACTGCTCGGCATCGGCTTTCTTCATGAGCACCTGGGTGTCGGCGGCATGATCGGCTTCGCCCTGATCCTCCTCGGTTGCTGGCTCGCGGCGCGTAGCGCAGCGCATCCGCGCGCGGTCGCAGCGCAAGCGTCATGAAGGATCGACGACCTCTCTCGCCCACTGCACGATCCGTTGCAGCCGCGGCGATGCCAAGGCCACCGCCTCATCGCCTGTCAACCAGCGCCATTCGTGATGCTCGGGACGCCCGAAGTCGCGCTGGATAGGAAGCACGACCCGCTCGGCCGAGGTCTCTGCAACGTAGTAGCGAGCGATCTTGTTGCCGGCGTACGGCGGCGTCTCGATGAATCGCTCGCCCCAGGTGAAGCGCAGATCCGAGAGTCCGGTCTCCTCCGTCACCTCGCGCCGGGCGGCCGCGAGCGGGGTCTCGCCTTCTTCCACGAGCCCCTTGGGGAAGTCCCAGTTGCGATACGCCCGCAGCATGAGAAACAGCCACCGCGATTCGGCGCGCCGCACGACCGCGACGCCCGCGGAGCGTCGATGAAGCGTTCTGCTTTCGCTTGCCACGTCGGGCGAGACTATCGCGGCGCGGCCTTTCCTGTCTCTCTCGAAGCCGCGTAGCGGGTGTACCGGCGGCACGGGGATTGCCCTTCAGACAATCATGGACATGCCAGCCCATCCCCAGATAATGCGTGGCAGACTTGCGAATCTGAGCCGCGGAGGCCGCCGGTAATGGAACTGGTCGCGTGTACGTACGAAGTTGACGACTTTCGCCTGACTGGCTTTCTCGCCGACGGCGCAACCAGCGGCTCGGTTCCGGGTGTTCTCATTGCGCACGAGGCCCCCGGGGTTACTGCGCACGTGAAGGAGCGGGCTCGCATGCTGGCCGAACGGGGCTACGTCGCGTTTGCGCTCGATATGTATGGGCAGGTTGATTTGCCAATCAACGAGGCCCAGGAGCAGTCGCGTACGCTGATGGCTGACGCCGCCCTCATGCGCCGGCGTGCCCGAGCGGCACTCGATCTTCTCGCCTCACAATCACATTGCGACGCGACGAAGCTCGCCGCTGTCGGGTTTTGTCTCGGCGGCATCGCTCATGTGCCCTCCTGTCCCGTCGTGGTCAGGCGCACCCCGGGCGCAGCGCCTGGCGCGCCACTTGATAAACTTCCGGCGCCGCATCCAGATCCATGACGGGAATTCAAAACCACGCGCGGATTGCGATTCGCGAGTGCTCGATCCCCACGGCCACGGCTGCGCCGCGGCTGGAGGCGGGCAGAAAGCCTCTGCGATGTGTCCAGGCGAGGTCGATGTCGGGCGCGAGCTCGCGGGTCGACCCCGGTCAGCTCGCGGCGAGCTTCTGCAGATCCATCGCGATCGTGCGCGGGTTGTCGCTTTCCCCGGCGAGCAGGCGCGCCTCACCGCTCGCATCGAAGATGAATATGGCGCTGCTGTGATCCACCGCGTAATAGCCGCTGCGGTCCGGCGGCTCGCGATGGTACGCGATCCGATAGCGCTTGCTCAGCTCCGTGAGCGCCGCATCGTCCCCGCGCAGTCCGACGAACTGCGGTCCAAAGGCGCTGGCATAGCGCTTCATCACCGCGACGCTGTCGCGCGCCGGATCGACCGTCACGAACAGGACCCGAACGCGCGATGCCTCCGGCCCGAGCCGCTTCAACGCCTCACTCAGGTTCGTGAGCGTCGTCGGGCAGACGTCCGGGCAATGCGTGTAGCCGAAATACAGGAGCACGATCTTGCCGCGATAGTTCGCTGCGGTGACGGCATGGCCATCCTGATCGGTCAGCGCGAACTTCAGCTGCGGCAAGAGTCCAGTGACGTTCTGCAGCGCGAAGTGCGGTCCGCCCGAGCTGCAGGCCACGAGCACGAGCGCGGCGCAGAGTGCGAGCGGCACGGTGAATCGCTTCGCCAAGAGCCAGCGGCTTGCGCGCTTGCACTGAGATATTCCCATTGACGACATCCGAAGCACCTCCTATCTCATCGACGACGCGCCCGCCGCAGCCGCGCTTCCCGCCGGGCCGATCCCTGCGGGCGGGCCTGCGACGCCGCGGCGCACCAGCGCAGCGGTTCCGCGCGCGAGCGATCCGGCCTGGCGCTCGAGCTGCGCCTCGCTCTCCTCGAGCAGCAGGCGGCGCAGGATCACGAGCATCGCGACACCGGACATCATCGCTGCCGGTATCCAGGTCAGCAGGCCGCCGAGCTGCTGGTCCGTGAGCGGCGAGACGGCCCATGCCCGCCCACAGATCCCATAGACATCGAAGAGCACGGTCGGGTGCAGCGTGATGTAGGCCCCGAGCAGAATCTGAGGCAGCGCGACCAGGCAGACGATCAGGATCCTGCTCGGGTATCCGAGCGCAGCGGAGCCCTGCAGACGGCGCGGCGCGAGCATCAGCCACCAGAAGAGCAGGCCGTCGATCGCCATGCTCCAGTTCATCGCGAGATAGCGGTGCAGATCGAGCATCGCGCCGAAATGCACCGACGGCGTGAGCCAGAAGTAAATCAGTCCCACGAACGCAACGGGTGCGATCACCGGATGCTGAATCGCCCGGAACAGCCACGCTCCAACGCCCGGGAGCCACTTCAAGCCGCGGCGCTCGCGACAGAGCCTCTCGCCGGCGCCGCGCCAACCGAGCGGAATGCCTGCCCAGATCGCCCGTCCCGGGGAGGCGAGAATGATCAGCACCGGTGCGACGTGATGCAGCACCAGATGCTGCAGCCGATGTATCCAGAACATATGCTGCGCCAGATAGTCGCAGTAGGTCTGCAGCACGGCATAGTTGAGCGCGAGGCCGAGGAAAAACGAGAACGGACGCCAGAATCCGCTCCGCTCGCCGCGGCGTACGAGCTCGCGCAGTCCGCGCGTGTAGAACGCAGCGGACGCGGCGCACACGAGAATCACCGTGGGAGAGGGTTCCCAAGGCGCGAGATAGAAGAACGTGGAATGCATCGGGCGGGGCGAATGTTACCCGGCAAGGCCGCCCCTGTACACGCCGACCCCCTAGGCGACGACCTGGCGCCTCCACTCCGGCCGCGCCGAGGCGCGCACACGCTCGTCCGCCTGCGCACTCTTCGCGAGGAATGGCCCGAGCGCGAGCAGATCGAGATGACCTTGGAGAAATGCCCGCACCGCATCCTGCGGCGAGCAGACGATCGGCTCCTCGTGAATGTTGAAGCTCGTGTTGACGATGCTCGGCAGTCCCGTGAGGCGCATGAACTCGGTAATGATGCGGTAATAGCTCGGATTGTCGGCAGCGCAGACGAGCTGTGGCCGAGCCGTACCGTCGATGTGCACGACCCCGGGGGCACACTCGCGCATCTCGCGTGTGCAGTCGAACGTGATCGTCATGAATCGCGCGGTGTCGCGCGCTCCCTTGACGCGCTCGAAACAGCGCTCCGCATGCTCCGCGAGAGTCGAGGGCGCGAACGGCATGAACTCCGTGCGCGCAAGACGCTGATTGAGCCAGTCGTTCACCGAAGGATCGTCCGGCCGGTAAAGGATCGAGCGGTTGCCGAGCGCGCGCGGACCGTATTCCATCCGGCCCGCCATCCGCGCGACGACGTAGCCTGCCGCGAGCAGCCGTGCGATCTCTGATTCGACGTCCGACGAGCGCGCATAGGCGACGCCTGCGCTGCCGAGCGCCGCTTCCATTTCGCGCTCACCGTATTCCGGCCCGAGGTAGACGTGCTCGAAGCAGCGTCGTCCGGCCCTCCATCCGCCCATCCGCTCCGCGGCGGCGACGAGCGCCGCGCCCGCCGCGAGCCCCTCATCCGACATCGCTGGATAAACGAAGACCCGCTCGAGACCCGGCAGCTCGTGGATGCGCTGATTGATTTTCACGTTTGCGACGACGCCGCCGGCGAGGGCGATCTGCCGCAGCCCCGTGCGCGCCATCCAATGCGCGATATAGCGGGTGCAGACGTCCTCGGAGAGGCACTGAATGCTCGCCGCGAGGTCCTCGCGGCGCGCCCCCGGGGGGAACGCGCGCCCGAGTTTGCGCAGCGCGCCGCGCCGGAAGGCATTGCCCACGTTGCGCATCGAGCCGTCCTCGTAACGGATGAACCGCTCGAGCGTGCCGCGATGGCAGTCCCGCCCAAAGGCGGCGAGCCCCGTGACCTTCCCCTCGTGCTTGCCCATCTTGAAGCCGCAGAGATGGGTGATGTAGCCGTAATAGTTCCCAACGCCATCGAAGGAGGGCACGGTGTGCAGCAGGCGCATTCGCCCGCCACGCCCCTCGTAGATGTGCGAGGAATGCCCATCGCCCGAGCCATCGAGCGTCACGATCAGCGCGTCGGCGAATCCGCTTGCGTAATACGCCCCCGCCGCGTGCGCCTCGTGATGCCACACGTACCGGATGGGTGCCGAGATGCCGAAGTCCTCCCGCAGGATATGCTCGATTCCGCGCCGCCGGCGCGCATACACCGGTCTGCGCAGCCCGTAATACGCGCTCTCGAGAAAGGGGAGCGTCTCCCTCAAGCCCGCGAGCCGCGAGCCGGCCGCGAAGAACGCCGCCTTCAGCCAGCCTTCCCTCACTCCGAGCACACCCGCATCGAAATCGACGAGTTGCGGGAGCAGATGGCCCCACTTCGAGGCAACTGCGACGACATCGATGTCGCGCGGCTCGACGCCCGCGATGCGCAAGCAGGCAGCGATGGACAGGCGCGGAAAGCCCATGACCATCTTCCTGCGCGCGAGACGCTCTTCGTTGACGGCAGCGCGAACGATGCCGTCCTCGATGAGCGCGGCACCGCTCGTCAAGTGATCGGTGATTCCCAGTATTCTCATCGGCACTGCCTCCGCCTATCGCAACGGGCGAAGGTGTGCCGACTCTTCAGTCCGAGATCCATGCAGGCTCTCCCCAGAGAACGGACGAGACGGCGGACGAGCCCCGCCGGCACGCGAGCTTGGATGAGCGGACTTAAGGCGGCAGCGGGACGGCGGAGGTCGAGATCGCCGCTGCGCTCATGAGCGAGGTGCAACATGTGTTCGCGAGTACGGGACTGCCAGGCAGCAGGTACGAGGCGATCAGCGCGCGGCGGACCGGGCGGCGGGAATAACCGCCCTTGCGCCGGCGCCAGCAGCTGCGAGCGAGCGCACGATAACCGCTCGCGAATCGAGTATCGCGAGGCCTTCGGCGCGGCCGTTGAAAGAGAAAGTCCATGCCCTGCCCCGCGTGAGCTCGACCTGTGTGGGGGCGAGGTCGCAACATTCGGGCCCGGGGTTCAGCGCCCAGGCCCCGGGGCCCAGGCGCTGGCCGGTCGCCGGCTCGCCCGTCAGCCTCGAGCCTCGCGCGCCGCGACCTTGAGGACGTAGTCCACGACCGTCTCGGTCATGCGCCTGGTGATGGGGGCGTGGCCGAAGAGCGCACGGTAGTAAAAAGGCGCCGTCAACATGTCGATCACCAGATCGACATCGAGCTCTGCGGCCGCCTCGCCGCGCTCGCGCGCGCGGGTGAGCGCCCGGCGCATGGAGCTGCGCCGCGCGAGGAGCACCTCCCCGCGGATCGTGCGCGCGAGTCCCGGATCGTGGGCCATGTCCGCGACGAGCCCCGCGAGCGCCGGCCCGAGGGGGCCCGCGAATGCCTCGTGCAGCGTGCGCACGGCGGCCCCGAGGTCCCCCGCGAGCCGCCCCGTATCGGGCGCCGGCGCCGGACCGAGCTCGCTCAGAACGGCGTATGTGACGAGATGGCGTTTGCTGGGCCAGCGCCGGTACAGGCTCGAGCGGGCGCGCTTCACCTTGCGTGCGATGCCTTCTATCGTCACGGCTCGATAGCCCCGGGTCGTGAGCGTGCGCAGCACTGCGGCGACGACTTCCGCGTCGATGCGTTCGTCCCGTGGCCGGCCCGGGCGGCCGGAGGACACGCGCCCGCCGGGAGCGGTAGCCCCGCGCAGCGCCGATCTGGTCTGCCTTGCGTACATTACGGGACATATTGTAGCGTATGTGCCTATAGCGCCCCCGTGGAGCCTCATCATGTTCAGATTCGGCGTCATCGCGGTCTTTCTCGGCCTGTCGCTGATCGCTTGCAGCTCCATCGATGCCGACTGGCAGCAGGCCACAACGGCTAACACCATCGGGGCTTATCAGGACTTCTTGAAGCAGCACCCCAATGGGCAGCACGCCGATGAGGCGCGCAGCCGGATTCACACGATCGAGGACGACCAGGCCTGGATGGCCGCGCTCAACTCGAACACGCAGCAGAGCTTCGAGCAGTACCTGCACAATGAGCCGAGCGGAGCGCACGCGCAGGAGGCGCGCGACCGGATCACCGGCTTCGGCCGAGCCGCCGCCTGGAAGACCGCGCAATCCGAGGGCAGTGCCGCGGCGCTCCAGGCGTTCCTGCAGCAGTACCCGACGGGCCCTGAATCGGACGAGGCGCGCGCCGCGCTGCAAAAGCTGCAGAACGACTTCCAGGTGCAGCTCGCCTCGTATCACAGTCGCCGATCGGCCGAGCGCGATGCTGCGCGGCTGAAGCACCGCTTCGGCGACATCCTGCACGACGTGGTCATCGTCCCCGCGACGCACTCGGACAAGCTCAACCACGTGCGATCGGCAACCATGAGCGAGGCGGACGCGACCGCAGCCTGCGTGCAGCTCAAGAAGAAGCATCAGCGCTGCCAGGTGGTCAAGAGCCCCGAAGGCACGGCGAGCAGCTGATCCGCACCGCGCGCGCCGCCGATACGCCCCGTCGCACCGTCGCGGCGTCGCGACCATGAGGACTCCCTTCCTGCGTGATGCGATCACGCTCGGGCTGTTGGCGGCAATCGGCCCGTTCGCGATCGACATGTATCTGCCCTCGCTCCCGTCGATCGGCGCGAGCCTGCACGCCGGTCCCGGTGCGGTGCAGCTCACGCTCATCGCCTTTTTCGTCGCGGTGAGCCTCGGGCAACCCATTTGTGGGCCGCTCTCGGACCGGCTCGGACGCAAGCCGCCGCTCTACGGGGGGCTCGTGCTCTTCGCCGCAGCGAGCCTCGGTTGCGCGCTCGCCCCCGGGATCGGGACACTGACGGCATTCCGCTTTGCGCAAGGGCTCGGCGCGTGCGCAGGCATGGTGATCCCCCGCGCCGTGGTTCGCGACCTGCACACCGGGGTCGAGGCGACGCGGCTGATGTCGATGCTGATGCTCGTCTTCAGTATCTCGCCCATTCTCGCCCCGCTCACGGGCAGCCTCGTCATCCAGGCGGTGGGCTGGCGCGGAGTGTTCTGGGTGGTGCTCACGGCTGCGCTCGTGGGCTTCGGCGTCCTCACGACGCTGCGCGAGACGCGACCCGCCGCGGTGCGGGCCCACGCGCGCCGCACTGGAATGGCCGGCACGCTCGCCGCCTACGCCCTTCTGCTGCGCGACCGGAGCTTTCTCGGCCTGACATTCACGGGGGCCTTTGGTCTCTCGAGCTTCTTCGTCTATCTCTCGAGCTCACCGTTCGTGCTGATCGACCATTACCACCTCTCGCCGCGGCTCTTCAGCCTCGTTTTCTCGCTCAATGCCGCTTCGTTCTTCGCCACCGCCCAGGCCAATGCGTGGCTCGCGCAGCGCATCGGGCTGCGCGCACTGGTACGCCGCGCGGCGAGCGGATTTGCATTCGTGCTGCTGATCCTGCTCGCACTCTACGCCTCGGGCATCGATCGGCTGGTGGTGCTTGCGGCGCTCCTGTTCGTGAGCTTCGGTTTCCTGGGGATGGTGCTTCCGACGACGACGGTGCTCGCGCTCGAGGACCACGGCCCGGTCGCGGGGACCGCCTCGGCGCTGATGGGCACGCTGCAGTTCGCGACAGGCGCGATCGTGATGCTGTTCGCCGGCGCTTTGTCGAACGGCGCGCCGCTGCCGATGGTGGGCGCCATCGCCGCATGCGGAGTCCTCTCGTGCGTCCTTGCGCATGCGACGCTGCGCGCACCGCGCCGTGCGCGCATCGAGCCGGCCGCGGATTGACAGCTCGGCTCCGCGATGGCACGCGGCCCGGGTCACTTGATGTCCGACTGCTCGTCCCCCGAGAGCGCCCTTTCCAGCGCCTCCAGGCTCGCGGGTTTCACGAGGTGCTCATCGAAACCGGCGGCGTGTGAGCGCTCGCGATCCTCCGCACGCCCGAAGCCGGAGAGCGCCAGCAGCCGTGTCGCGCGCAGCGCCTCGTTCGAGCGCAGGCGCTGCGCCATCTCGTAGCCGTTCATGCGCGGCAGGCCGATGTCGAGCAGGATCACATCGGGTACGAGCCTCACTGCAGCCTCGAGGCCGGCAAGGGCAGTGTAGGCGACCTCGACCTCGTGCCCATCGAGGCTCAGCAGCATCGCAATCGAATCGGCCGCATCCGCATCATCGTCCACGACCAGCACTCGCCGGCGCGGTCCTCGCGTAGCCGGGCGCGGCGCTGGCGTTTCCGCCACCCGCTCGAGGCGCGGCAGCCGAATCGTGAACGTCGACCCACGGCCGACCCCCTCGCTCGCCGCGCTGACGCTTCCCCCGTGCCGCTCGATCAAGCTCCGCACGACTGACAGGCCGATGCCGAGCCCGCCCTGCGAGCGGTCGAGCGCCCGCTCGCTCTGCACGAACAGGTCGAAAACGTGCGGCAGCAGCTCGGACGGGATGCCGCCGCCATTGTCGTGCACATCGATCGCGACCTGCGCGCTGTCCTCCTGCACGCGCACCTCGATCTCGCCGCCCGGATCGGTGTACTTCACGGCATTGTGCAGCAGGTTGCCGACGCACTGTACGAGACGCGCTCGATCGCCGCCCACATAGATCTGAGCGAACGGCTTCGAGACGATCAGCCGCTGCGACTTCTCGCGCACGAGCGGCTGCACCGTCTCGGCCGCCTGCTCGATGATCTCGCCGATCTCGAGCACCTCGTGATGCAGTGAAACCTTGCCTCGAGCGACGCGGGAGATATCGAGCAAATCATCGACCAGGCGCGCGAGCTGCCCCGTCTGGCGGGAGAGCATCGCGAGCGCCGCGCGCACGGCAGAGGCGTCGCCCGCGACGCGCGCGAGAATCTCTCCGGCAGTGCGGATCGCAGCGAGCGGATTGCGCAACTCATGCGAGAGCACGGCCAGGAAGTCGTTCTTCTGCCGGTCGGCGCGCATCAAGGCTTCTTCGGCGAGCTTGCGCTCGGTCACATCGAGCAGCACGCCCGTGTGCCTCACCGGGCTGCGCGCAGCGCCTTCTCCCTCGAAGTAGGACTGTGCCCGCGTGTAGACCCACCGCAGCTCCCCCGTGTCCGGGCGCAGAACACGGAACTCCTCGTGCAGCTCGCCCGCGCCGGCCGGGTCGAGCGTGGCCTGCATCGCCTGCACCATCCGCTCCCGGTCTTCGGGACAGGTGACGGACTGAGCGAGCTCGAGTGTAGCGGGCGCATCGGGCGCGACGCCGAGTAATGCGTAGAGCTCGGGCGACCACCAGGATTGATTTCTCCGCACATCGTGGCTGTAGACCCCGAATCCGGCAGCCTTCACCGCGAGCTGGAAACGTGCCTCGCTCTCCTCGAGAGCTTGCTCGACATCCGGCGGCCCCTGCGGCCGATTCGCGCTCGGAGCGCGCTCCTCCTGTGGGGGCAGGTTCATAACATAAGGCGTGCGAAACGCAGCCGGGGGCGCAGCCGATACATGGCGCCTATTCTGCCCTTGCCGCCCTGCAGCCGCACGAGCCGATGATGCCGCCCGCTACACTCCCGCGAATTGGCGGGCGGCGGCCGACCAGCGCGGCGCGGACTCGATCGCCTGCGGCACCTCTTCGGACCGCTCGACGACGCGCCACATCTCACGATGCCTCGCATCCATGAAGCGCTCGTCCACGGCGCGCGCAAGCAGGGTGATCAGCGGATCGAAGTAGCCGCGGGTGTTCACGATCACGATCGGGTGCAGATACAGCCCGAGCCGCTTGAGCGAGATCGCCTCGAGCAGCTCCTCGAGCGTGCCCGAGCCCCCGGGCAGCGCGACCGCCGCGGCACTGCGAACCAGCATCCGATGCTTGCGCGTGCGCATGTCCTCGACGAGCTCGAGCTCCGTGAGCCCCTTGTGCCCCCACTCGAGCTCCGCCATGAACCGCGGCAGAACCCCGACGACCGTACCGCCGCGGCTCAGCGCCCCATCCGCCAGCGCGCCCATCGAGCCCACCGCGCCGCCGCCGTAGACGACTCCGTAGCCTCGCTCAGCCAGCGTCTCCCCGAGCCGGTAGGCGGCGGCTCGATACTCGGGATGGGCGCTGCGGCTCGAGGCGCAGTACACACAAACACTGCGCTCCACGACGGCGCTCTCGTGACCCGATGCGCTCTCGGTCCCCCCGCGCTCGCTCATTGCCGGCCGATCACACCGCAGGCGCGGCGGCAGCGCCCTGGCTGCGAGCGAGCACCCGCGGGAGCACCTCCCCGAGATCGCCCGACTGCGGCGGTGCGTCGGTTCGTGCACGCCACGCGATGAAGTCATCGGGCCGCACCAGCACACACCCGCTCGGCCCGATACCGTAGGCCGCGCAGAAGGTCCCCTCCGGATCCTCGAGCCCATCGATGCCGACCCGATGCACGCTGAGATCGACACCGGCCCGCCCCGCAGCCTCCTCAGCGCGCGCACACCAGCGCTGCGCCTGCGGCCCGGTGAGCAGTTTGAATGCCTTGCCTGGCAGGTCGAGCGCCGAGACCCGCTCCCCCTGCCGGCGCATCCAAACATGCGGCGCCCGAGTTCCCGGCCGCGCATGCGTCTCTCGCGGATTCAAATGGATGGCCCCGTCATCCTCGCCGTCGGGCACGATCGCCGGGGAGCGATACACATACCCGAGCTCGACGTTCAAATCCGGCACGAGCGGCTGAGCCCCGGCCATGCCGATATAGGGCGCGGTTCGCGCCACGTAGCGGGAGTATGCCTGCTCCGTCGCGAGCGCCCCGACCGGCCCGCGCTCCGCATCGTACGTATCGAGAAGCGCCGCACCGGCGCGGCCCGACAGCACGTACGCGAGTTTCCACGCGAGATTGTGCGCATCCTGAATGCCGGTATTGCCGCCCCATCCGCCGTTCGGCGGCATCGTGTGCGCCGCATCGCCCGCGATGAACACCCGCCCGATCCGCATCCGCTCGACGTATTCGGCGGTCGCGTTCCAGCGCATGATGCTGTCCACCTCGACCGGGATGTCGGCGCCGAGCGCCGCATGCAGGAATTCCTTCGCGCGCGCATCGTCGAGGTGAGAGGAGCAATCCGAGTCCGGTTTCGCCGGATCCCCGTGCGTGTTGACCACGAGGAACCCGCTGTCGAAGGGCTTCTCGAACCGGAAGAAGCCCCTCAACCGATCGTTGTTGACGTAGACGACCGCCACGATCTTGCCCTCGAGATAGGGGCGCAAATTCGCGCGGAAGTAGATGGTGATGCTGCGCGAGAAGCTCGGGTGACCCTGCATCGCGACGCCGAGACCCTCGCGCAGGCGGCTGTGGGCGCCGTCTGCCGCGATCAGATAGCGCGCGCGCACTCGCGTCGACTCGCCGGTGTCGCGATGGCGCAGCTCGGCCGTCACCCCTTGCGAATCCTGCTGCACCGAGATGACCTCGGTCGAGAACTTCAGCTGCGCTCCGAGCTCGAGAGCCTTCTGTTTGAGAATGGGCTCGAGAGAGTTCTGCGAGAGAAACACGCGCTCGCTCGGGCTCAGATCGCGGATGCCCTCGTTGAGATTGGCGATCCAGGCCGTCGTCACCCCGCCCGCGAGCGTCTCGACGCCGACGACGCCGCCGTCCTGCACGAACTGCTCCGCCGAGCGGTCGCGCACGATTTTCTCGATGCCGACCCCGCGCAGGACTTCCATCGAGCGCTGCGTCATCTGCGCGGCGCGCGGATGAATGGCCGTGCCGCGGTGATATTCCACCGCGAGCGAGCGCACGCCGTGATGCGCGAGCAGCATGGAAGTGCTGAGCCCGACGAGGCTCCCACCGGCGATGAGGACAGGCACTTCGATTTCGCTCATCTCGTCTCCGCGGGCAACGCGCTCGACTCCGACAGCATCTTCACGAGCGATTCGAGCCCGACGAAACGCACCCGGAGCTCACCGTACCGCCTCATCGCCGGCCGCTCGAGGTCGTGCGCGACCACCAGATGCTCCGCCTTTGGGTAATGCAGCGCAAATGCCCGAAGGGCCGCCGGATCGAACCCGTCCGCCGACCACTTGCACTCGATTGCCACGGGCGGCCGGCCCCGGCGCACGCACACGAAGTCGACCTCATGGCCGTGCTTGTCGCGCCAATAGTTCAGCCGTCGGTTCTGCAAACGTGCGTGCAGCTCGTTCAGTACGTAGTGCTCCCAGAGGGTCCCCAAATCGTCCGGTCGGGGATGATGCCAGCCGCGAAAGTAAGCGACGAATCCGCTATCGAATCCATACACTTTCGGCGCCGCCACGATCTCGACTGACTTGCGCGTCGAGAAGGGTCGCACCACGTGCGCGACGTAAGTCGTCTCGAGCACGGAGAGATAGTTGTTGATCGTCGGGCGGCTGACCTCGCAGAGCGTTGCGTAGCGCGTCGCCTCGAATATGCCGCCGCTCGCGATCAGGAGCAGCTCGACGAAATGCAGGAAGGGCTGCCGGCGCTCGAGCCGGAAGAGTTCCTGGATATCCTTGGCCCAGTAGTCGTCCAGCCAGCTCTGGAAATCCGACTCCGGTGGGGAGGGTTCTAGGAGAAACGGCGGCAACCCGCCGCCGTAAAGGCGTTTCGGCAGATCGGCGATTTCGAAGTCCTCGAGATCGCGGCTCATCGCCGGAGTCAACCACAGCTCTGCCTTGCGTCCCGTCAGAGAATCGCGGAATTTCCGTGTCGCCCCCAAGGTCGAGGACCCCGTCGCGAGGAGACGGATCGTCGGGTAATGATCGGCCGCAATCTTGAGCAGCTGAGAGGGGTTCCTTAGCCGATGAACCTCATCGAGCACGACCCGCTTGCCGGCGAGACTCTGAAGGAATGCCTCAGGGTCCTCCATCGAGCGCCGCTGGCGGGGCAGCTCGCAATCGAAGTACTCGATCTTCGACAACGAACGACACAGCGTCGTCTTTCCCGCACGGCGCACCCCGGGCAGCCAGATGACCGACCGGCGACTCCACAGCTTCTCGATCGCCTCCGTCCAGTAGCTGCGTGGCCACATGCAGGCAGTATTTCATATAGTTGTACCAAAAGAAACGATAGCTGCGTTCAGTAGCCGAGCGCCTCGCCGTCCTTGCGCATCTCCGAGGCGCCCCAGTACACGCGCTGCTTCGCGTCCCAGCGGATCGCCTGGTAGCCGCCGAATGCCCCGGTGCCGGGTGCGATCGTGTAGCCGCGCCTCGCGAGCTCGCGCTTCACCGCGGGGTCGAAGCCCGTCTCCATCTCGACCGTGCCGATGCCGACCGAGGGCTCGCCCGTCGGCTCGGCATTGCCGTAATGGCGCCAGCGCGCCGCATCGCCCGCGACCTGCACGTTCATGCCGAAATCGATGATGTCGGTGAGTACCTGCACGTGTGCCTGCGGCTGCATGTCCCCGCCCATCACACCGAACGAGAGGAACGGCTCGCCGTCCTTCGTGACGAACGCCGGAATGAGGGTGTGGAACGGCCGCTTGCCGGGCGCGTAGACGTTCGCCGCGGACGGACCGAGCGAGAACAGCTCGCCGCGATCCTGAAACATGAACCCGAGCCCATCGGGCACCAGCCCCGACCCCATTCCACGATAGTTCGACTGGATGAGCGAGACCATCATCCCGTCGCGATCCGCGGTCGTGAGATAGATGGTGTCGCCCTCGAAGAGCCGCGGATCGCCGGGGCCGATGTGGGGATTCGCGCGCTGCGGATCGATGAGGCGGCGCCGCTCAGCGGCGTAGGCTTCGGAGATCAGCCCTTTCATCGGCACGTTGACGAACGCCGGGTCCGCGTACCACTTCGCGAGATCCTCGTACGCGAGCCGCTTCGCCTCGATCATCACCGTGAGCGCATCGGCGGATCCCGCGCCCATGCGCTTCAGATCGAATCCTTTCAGCACCTCGAGCATCTCGAGCACCGCGCCGCCCTGCCCGTTCGGAGGCAGCTCGTGCACCTCATAGCCGTGGTATTGGACGGCAAGCGGCGTCACCCACTCTCCGTGATGCGCGGCGAAATCCGCATAGCGCAGATCAGCGCCGATCCGCCTGAAATACGCATCGATCCGGTGCGCGATCTCACCTTTGTAGTACGCGTCGCGTCCGCCGCGCCCGATCTTCTCGAGCGTGTCCGCGAGGTGCGGATTGCGGAAGACTTCGCCCTCCGCTGGCGTGTGGCCGTCGATGAGATAGGTCGCGCGTGCGTTCTCGAGCTCCTCGATGAGCGCCTTCTCGCGCTCGAACGCAGCCATGTTCGCATGCCAGTATTGCGCGATGAGCTCCGTCACCGGGAATCCGCCGCGCGCATAGCCGATTGCGGGCGCGAGCACCTCGTTCATCGGCAGCCTGCCGAAGCGGCCATGGAGTGCGAACCAGGCATCGACCGCGCCCGGCACGGTGATCGGAAGTGAGCCGTACGACGGAATGTGTGCGCGCACCGGCATGCCGGCTCGGGTCCACGCGGCTTTGACCTCGGCCTTCATCCGCGCGAGGTCCCGTCCCCTGGCCGCACGTCCCGAGCCGTTGTACCCATAGAGCCGCCTCGTGCGCGGGTCCCAGAGGATCGCGAACAGGTCGCCGCCGATGCCGTTGAGAACCGGCTGCATCAGTCCAATGGCGGCATTGGCCGCGATCGCCGCATCGACGGCGCTGCCGCCGCGCTTCAGGGCCTCGACCGCGATGAGCGAGGCGAGCGGTTGCTCCGTCGCCGCCATGCCGTGCTGCGCGAGCACCGGCGAGCGCGTGGCCCACGGTGCCCCGGCGTAACGATCGCCGCGACTGATGCCGGCGGCGGAGGCTGTGGTCATGCCGATTACGCCCACCACAAGCAGCAATGCCGCAGCGGCCGTCCACCACTTGAAAACCGAATCATAACGCGAAGTACGTGTATGGAAGCGTTTGACCTGGCTCATCGCCTTCACCCAGCTATCGGAAATCCGTGGCAATAGTAGCACCGTCAGCGGACGGCGGCATGCAGATATAATAGTCGCTTTCTTCATACGACAACTCCCATTTCTGTCCTATACTGGCATCCGGTATCCAAGGATGCCCGTAGCCAATGAAGCCGAACACCAACCGGAGGATAGCGCAATGCGCATTGCAAGCGTGGGTCATGCGGTCTTTGCGGCGACTCTGATCGCCCTCGGCATGCTGGGCCTGATCCAAGGCGATTTCGCCCCCATATGGCATGCGGTACCCAAGGGGGTGCCCGCACGCGAGGTGCTGGTCTATCTCTGCGCCGTCGTCTCGCTGGCATGCGGCATAGGCCTTGTCTGGAAGCGCACGGCCGCCATCGCCGCCCGCGTGCTGCTCGTCTATCTCGTGCTTAAGTTGCTGGTGTTTAGAGTACCCGACGTCTTCCCCGCGCCCGCTGTATTAGGTTCCTGGTACGGCTTTGTCGAGACCGCCGTAATCGTCGCGGCCGCCTGGGTACTGTATGCCTGGTTCGCCGCCGACTGGGACAGGCGGTGGCTCGGTTTCGCCGCCGGCGATACGGGCGTGCGCATCGCGAGGGTGCTATTCGGTCTGGCCTTGATTTTCTTCGGCGCGAGCCATTTCATCTATGTCAATTTGACCACACCGCTGGTGCCCGGCTGGCTGCCGGCGCATCTGTTCTGGGCGTATTTCTTCGGCTGTACCTACATCGCGGCGGGCGTGGCGGTGCTCATCGGAGTGTACGCACGGCTGGCCGCCGCGCTCGTAGCGGTGCAGATGGCCCTGTTCACAGTGCTGGTGTGGGTGCCAAAGTTGGCGGAAGGCCAAACAAGCTCCGTCACAGGGTTGAGTTGGAGTGAGTTCATCGTCTCCTGGACGCTGATGGCAGCCGCCTGGGTGCTAGCAGATTCCTACCGCGACATACCTTGGCTCGCCACGGGCAAGCGCTGGCATCGAGTGCCACCGGTGGAGAGTCAACACGAAAGTGACGGATGAAATGACAATGCGCAGCCATGCTCCTGAATGGCGAGGGAATTTGGACGTCATGTATTCGGCGTGGCGGCACTCGGGTTCGACTTGATCGCGCTGGTTGATACGGGACTTTCCACATAACCAACGCATTACAGCGTGACGAATGGCGCTCTGCAATAGCGTGGTATGTGACTGTGGCTTTTGGGTGGGTTATAAAATATTGGAGTATGCTTATGTGCAAGCATATACCGTTGAGTATTGATGCTATGTTCGATCGGCTACACACTCTATCGGTAATCCCCCCCGAAAGTAGCGGTATTCAGAAGTAGAATTTTCTCTTATTGGAGCGAGGAGGTTCTACGTGAAGAAGTTTCGATTCAGCGACAGTCAGATCATGGGCATTTTGAAGCAGGCCG
>JBOHZR010000314.1:0-8878 GCA_050738595.1 Steroidobacteraceae bacterium
GAGCTCGATCTCCCCGGTCGCAAGGAAACCGACCGCATTCATATCGGCATCGACTGGCTCGAATACGTCGCCTTCGGTCACATCGATAAAATCGGCGAGCGCGTGCTCATCATCGGCGTCGGCAACACCGCGATGGATTGCTGCCGCACCTCGCTGCGCCTGGGGGCGAAGAGCGTGAAAGTGATGGCGCGCAAGCCCCGCGGCTTCTTCAAGGCATCGGACTGGGAGCTCGAGGACGCCGAGGAGGAAAACGTCGAAATCGTCGTCAATCACTCGCCGAAATCGTTCGTCATGGAGCACGGCAAGCTCGTCGGCATGCTCTTCGAGCGGATGGAATACGAGGTGGATGCGCGCGGTCGCATCACGGCCGAGCGCGCGCTCGGGGTTGAGTTCCTGGCCGCCGACGACGTGATCCTCGCGATCGGCCAGGAGAACGCCTTTCCGTGGATCGAGCGCGACCTCGGGATCGAGTTCGACAAATGGGACGTGCCGCTCGTCGAGAAGACCACTTTCCAGTCGACGCGCCCCGGTGTCTTTTTCGGCGGCGACGCGGCGTTCGGTCCGAAGAACATCATCTGGGCGGTCGAGCACGGCCACCAGGCCGCGATCTCGATTCACAAGCACTGTCACGGCGAGCCCGTCACCGAGCGGCTGCCCCCGGGAGTGAGCCTGCAGAGCCGCAAGATGGGCATGCACGAGTGGTCGTACGCGAACGACTATTCGCCGGTCGAGCGGCGGCTGATGCCGCACGTCTCGCTCAAGGAGCGCTTCAAGAAGCTCAACATCGAAGTGGAGCTGGGATTCACCGCCGAGCAGACCGCGGCGGAAGTGCAGCGCTGCTTGAACTGCGATGTGCAGACCGTTTTCAGCGCGAAGCTCTGCATCGAGTGCGATGCCTGCATCGATGTGTGCCCGGTCGACTGTCTGACGATCACGCACAACGGCGAGGAAGCGGACCTGAGAGCGCGCCTGAAGGCGCCCGCGAAGAACCTTGCCCAGTCGCTCTATGTGTCGGCTGCGCTTCCGCAGACCGGGCGTGTCATGGTCAAGGATGAGGACCTGTGCGTGCACTGCGGGCTCTGCGCCGAGCGCTGCCCGACCGCAGCGTGGGACATGCAGAAGTCGCATGTGCGCTGGCCGCAAGTGGCGGACGAGGCTGCGGCCGAGGCCGCGAAAGAACCGAAGATCGCCTGATCGCCTGACAGGCGGGTCCCCGTGCTGAGGATTCGATGAACCGCATCAATGATTTCGTCATCAAGATCGCGACGGTGAACGGCACCGGCTCCGCGAGCGCGAACACGCTGCTCATGAAGTCGATCTTCAGGAGCGGCATCCCGGTGATGGGAAAGAATTACTTCCCCTCGAACATTCAGGGCCTGCCGACCTGGTACGAGATTCGCGTGACACACGCTGGGCACGTCGCCCGCAGCGGCAGCGTCGACATCATGGTCGCGATGAACGCCGAGACGTACTCGCGCGACGTGAAAGAGGTCGCCCCGGGCGGCTACCTGATCTACGACTCGACCTGGCCACGCCCTGCGCTGTTGAAGCGCGAGGACATCACTGTGATCGGCGTGCCCCTCGCGCAGGTCTGCAACGAGAATTTCGCCGGGGTGCGCACGCGCATCCTCATGAAGAACATCTGCTACGCGGGCGTGCTCGCGGCGCTGCTCGGCCTCGACCTCGAACGCATCCGGGCGCTGCTCGCTGAGACCTACGCCAAGAAGCCGCAGCTCCTCGACAGCAACATGCGCGCGATCCAGCTCGGCTACGACTACGCGAAACAGCACTTCGCCTGTCCGCTCCCTCTGCGCGTCGAGCCGATGAACGCGACGGCCGGCCACATCATGATCGACGGCAACACGGCGGCAGCGCTCGGCTGTGTGTATGCGGGCGCGACCGTTGCCGCGTGGTATCCCATCACACCCTCCACCTCGCTCATGGATGCGTTCAAGAGCTTCTGCGACCGGTTGCGCACGCACCGTGAGACCGGCACGCGGAACTTTGCGTTCATCCAGGCGGAGGATGAGCTCGCGGCGATCGGCATGGTGATCGGAGCGTCCTGGAACGGCGCCCGCGCATTCACCGCGACCTCCGGCCCGGGCATCTCGCTCATGAGCGAGTTCCTCGGGCTCGCCTACTACGCCGAGATCCCCGCGGTGCTGTTCTACATCCAGCGCGTCGGCCCCTCGACCGGCATGCCGACGCGGACTCAGCAGGGCGACGTGCTCAAATGCGCATACGCCTCGCACGGCGACGCGCGCCACGTGTGCCTGTATCCCGCGAACCCCGAGGAGTGCTTCTACATGGCCGCGCAGGCGTTCGACCTCGCCGAGCGCCTGCAGACACCGGTGATCGTGCTCTCCGATCTCGACATCGGCATGAACGACTGGATGTGCCGCGATCTGAAATGGGACGAGACCTGGCGGCCGGACCGAGGCAAGGTTCTCGGCTCGGCGGAGCTCGCGAAGATCGAGAAGTTCTATCGTTTCTTCGATCGCGACGGCGACGGCATCGCCGCGCGCACTCTGCCCGGCGTCGATCCGAAGGGCGCCTACTTCGCCCGCGGCTCCGGGCACACGCAATACGGGACCTACACCGAGGACGCCGCCGAGTACCAGGTCGTGCTCGAACGGCTGCTCAAGAAGTGGGGGACGGCCAAGGCACTCCTCCCGCGGCCGCTCGTCGAGACGCACGCCGCAGCCGATGCGGCGATCGTCTCGATCGGCAGCTGCGACGGGGCGGTTCGCGAGGCGCTCGATGTGCTCGCGGCGCGCGGCGTGACGCTCGATTACCTGCGGGTACGCGCCTTTCCCTTCGGCGCGGAGGTGGAGGAGTTCCTTGCTGCGCACAGCGTCATCTTCGTCGTCGAGCAGAATCGGGACGCGCAGCTGCGCGCTTTGCTGACGCTGGAAACGGCGGTCGAGAAATCGAAGCTGCGCTCGCTCACGCACTACAACGGGCTGCCCGTCTGCGCGAGTTTCATCGTGGAGGGCGTGCTCGCCGAGCTGCACGCGGCGCGGCCTGCAGCCTCCGGCGCGGCCGCAGCGGCCGGAACTGCCGCGCCGCGCACCATCGAGCGGACGGTCGCCGGAGCGCACTCATGATGGGTCCGCACACATGACGTATCTAGCGAAGCCGAAAGTTCACCATCCCTCCCTGCCGAAGAACGCGCTCGGCCTCACACGGCGCGACTACGAGGGGGCGAACTCCACGCTGTGCGCGGGATGCGGACACGACTCCATCACCGCGGCCCTGATCGAGGCGTGCTGGGAGCTAGCGCTGCCGCCGCAGAACGTCGTGAAGCTCTCCGGGATCGGCTGCTCCTCGAAAACGACGGCGTACTTCGTGGGCGGCGGGCACGGCTTCAATGCGGTTCACGGCCGCATGCCGTCCATTGCGACTGGCGCGAGCGCGGCGAATCGCACGCTCGCCTACATCGGCGTCTCGGGCGACGGCGATACGCTTTCGATCGGTCTCGGCCAGTTTTGCCACGCGATTCGCCGCAATCTCGACATGCTCTACGTCATCGAGAACAACGGCGTATACGGACTCACGAAGGGCCAGTTCTCGGCCTCGGCCGATGTAGGAACCAAGGCCAAGCACGGCGAGGTCAACCAGCAGCCGCCGATCGATCCGGTGCTGCTCGCGCTCTCGCTCGGTGCGAGCTTCGTCGCGCGCAGCTTCTCCGGGGACAAGGCACAGCTCGTGCCGATCCTCGAGGCGGGCATGCGCCACCAAGGGTTCGCACTCGTCGACGTCCTCTCCCCGTGCGTCACGTTCAACGATCACGAGGGCTCGACGAAGAGCTATCTCTACACGCGCGAGCACTATGAGCCCGCGGTGAACGTGGATTTCATTCCGATCGAGCGCGAGATCACCGCTCACTATGCGCAAGGGCAGGCGCTGCCCGTCGTCATGCACGACGGCAGCCGAATCGTGCTGCGCAAGATCGACGCGAGCCACGATCCGACGAGCCGCAGCGCTGCCGCGGCGAACGTCCAGGAGCGGATGAAGGCGGGCGAGTATCTGACGGGGCTGCTCTACGTCGAGCCCTCGCAGAGTGACTTCCACGCGCTCAACCACACACCGGACGAGCCGCTCAACGCCATTCCCTACGAGCGGCTGTCGCCCGGGTCGAAGGCGCTCGAGAAGATCCTCGCGCGATACCGGTGAGGATCGTCGCAGGCGCGCCGAGCGCTACGCGCCGCGCTGTCAATACGAAACGCCCGGCCCGAGCCCCCCTCATCGGCGAGCCCGGACCGGGACGGCTGATTATTGCTTTACTGCCGACTCACCAGCGCTTCGGGCCGCCGCTGCGGCCGCCCGCACCGCGCTCCTGCGCCTCATTGACGCGCAGAGGCCGGCCACCGAGGTCCTTGCCGTTCAGGTTCTGAATGGCGCGGGAAGCGTCGGCGCGCGGCATCTCGACGAACGCGAAGCCGCGGGGGCGGCCCGTGTCCCGATCGGTGATGACGCTGACGGATTCAACCGTGCCGTGCTGGGAGAAGAGGGTGCGGATCTCATCCTCACCCGTCGAGAACGGCAGATTGCCGACATAGATCTTGGTCATGCAAAGAACTCCTGAAGAAACCAAACCCCGCGGCGGCTCTCGTCCGCTCGCGGGCATACATCGCAATGAGGGCAGGGAGGCAGCCGAAACGGATGGAATCGGCGGCCGCGCTCTGCCACCTGGATCGCCAACGATTCGGCTTTTCTCAGACTCGGAAGCCGGGCGTGTTGGACGCGTCGCGGCAGGCGGCAGGGAAAGGGAAAGGTCACGAACCCGGGCGAACCTTACCGGAACGCGCGACGCCGAACAAGACTGCCCGAACAGGGGTTCGCGGGCCCACGGCCGCGGCTGTGGCGGCGGCTGAGGTGACGCCCCGTCCGCCCAGGGCGAGCCCTGACCAATGCCGCTCGGATGATAGACTGCGTGGCTTTCATAAGTTCAACGGAGTCGATGTGCATGGGCAAGGGTGATCGCAGGACCCGTCGCGGGAAGCTCTACCGCGGCTCGTTTGGGAAATCGCGGCCGAAGGACCCGGCGGGGAAGCCGAAGAACTCACCCAGGGCAGCCGGCGCGGGCCGCCCAGGCATGGGAACCGGGGCGGGCGGACGGAAGCGCTAGGCGGACGATCGCGGCGCGCGAACCACTGCGAGCCGCGAGTCTACGCGGGCCGGCAGCCAGGCAGCGGCCGCTTCCCGCTCGCGATCTCCGCAAGCACCTGGACGAGCAATTCGCGCTCGGCCTGCTGGACTCGCGCCGCGAGGGTCGCTTCGGTGTCGTCGGCCTCGACGGGCACGGTCACCTGTGCGAGCACGGGACCGGTGTCGTAGTCCTCATCGATCAGGTGAATGGAGGCGCCGCTCTCGCGCTCGCCGGCGGCGAGCACGGCGCGGTGCACCAGCGCGCCGTACATTCCCCGCCCGCCGAAGCGAGGCAGGAGCGCGGGATGGGTGTTGAGGATCCGCCCGGCGTACGCCTCGCGGGTGGCCGGCCCGAGCTTCTTCATATATCCGGCGAGCAGGACGAGGTCGATGTGATGCTGCGCCAGCGCTGCGGCGATCGTCTGATCGAGCCGCTGCGGGTCGGGGTGGGTCGTGCTCGAGAGATGCAGGCCGGTGGCGCCCGCCGCCCTGGCGCGCCGCAAAGCCCCGGAGTCCACCTGGTTGCTGATGACGAGCGCGACGCGCCCCGCAATCTTTCCCGCCGCGCAGCCATCGAGCACCGCCTGGAGCGTGGTGCCTTCGTGGGATGCGAGGACGGCGATGTCGATCACGGATGTGCCGGCCGGCGCTGCTCCATAGTTCTCTGGCGCTGCACGGGGACTTTCAGCAAGGATTGCGCGGCGAGTTGCACAGTATACCGGCGGGGAGGCTCTGCCGATGAGTACTCTCGACTGGGTGATCGTCGGCGGCGCAGCGCTGCTCCTGGTGCTCGCGGCCGCGGCTTGCGCTCTCGAGCGCGTCGCCGAGGCTCGTGACCGGCGGCGTTTCCCACCGCCCGGCCGACTCGTCGATATCGGCGGGCGCCGTCTGCATCTCGCCTGCCTCGGCGGGGGGGCCGGTCCGACGGTCGTGATCGAGCAGGGTGCCGGAAGCCCCTCGGTCACATGGTGGCCGGTTCAGGCCCGCGTCGCGAATTTCGCACGCGTCTGCACGTACGATCGGGCCGGTTACCTCTGGAGCGATCCCGTGGCGCCTGGGCGCTCTCTCGCCGATCGGGTGGTGGACCTTCACACGCTGCTCGATCGTGCGGAGCTGCCGCCGCCCTATATCCTCGTCTCGCACTCTTTCGGCGGATTCCTCGCGCGAGCCTACGCTCGAGCGCATCCGCGGGAGGTCGCGGGACTGGTCCTCGTCGACACACCGCACGAGTCGACCGTGCTGCAGGCCTCCTTTCTCAGGTATCTGCGCCGCGGCGCGCGGATACAATCGGTCGTGTCGGGCGCAGCGCGGCTCGGGCTCGTCCGTCTGCTCGGGCGGCATGTGCCGATGCTTCTGCTGCCGGACCATCCCGCGGGATACGCCCTATGCGCGCGGCCGCAACATCCGCAACTGCTCGCCGATGATCTGCGCGGGCTGCTCGCCGATACCGCGATGCTGAGTGCGGGCGCGCTCGGCTCTCTCGGCGACCGGCCGCTGATCGTTCTCACGCACGGCGTCCCGTTTCCCGGCGCCGCTGCTGCCGCTGAGCAGGGCTGGCAGGAGGGCGAGCGGAAGCTCGCCGCCCTGTCGAGCAATAGCGAGCTCATCGTGGCCGCGAGAAGCAGTCACATGATTCATGTCGATGAGCCCGAGGCCGTCGTCGAGGCGATTCGCCGAGTGCACGCCGCTGCGGGAGCCCTGGCCGCGGAAGCCTCCGCCTGATGATGATGGCCGAGCAGGTTGCCTGCTCGGCCTGCTTGGCTGCCGGGCTACTCCCGATCGGATAGCGCGCCCGGGTCGAACTTGTATCCGTATCCGCGCAGCGTACGAATCAGTCCGCGGTCAGCGTCCCATCCGAGTTTCGTTCGCAGCCGGCGGATGTAAACGTCCACGACGTTCGTGAGGGGGTCCGAGTCGTAATTCCAGACTTTGTTGAGGATGCGCGTGCGGCTCAAGACCTTTCCCGGCGAGCTCATGAGCAGCTCGAGGAGCTGGAATTCCTTGGGGGTCAGCTCGATGGGCCGGCCCTGGCGGCGCACGCTCATCGACTCGCGATCCAGCGTGATCTCGCCCGCCTGCAGCACCCGGGCGGGCTCCGCAATGCTGCCCTTCGACCGGCGGATCAAGGCCTCGATGCGTGCGAGAAGCTCATCGAAATCGAACGGCTTCGTGAGGTAGTCGTCTGCTCCGCTGCGCAGGCCGTCCACCTTGTCCTCGACAGCATCGAGGGCCGTCAGCATCAGAATCGGCGCTCCCACACCGGCCGTTCTGAGGCGGTGGCAAAGGTCCTTGCCCGAATAGCCCGGCAACATCACATCGAGAATGACGACTTCGAACAGCTCAGCCTTGGCGAGCGCGAAGCCCTGCGGCCCATCACTGGCCACCGAGACCGAGTAGCCCTCCGCCTCGAGACCTCGCACGACGAAGCGCCGCACGCGCTCGTCGTCCTCCACGAACAGCAGCGACATCAGAGGGCCTCGAGGGCGGCAGGGGCTGCCGCGGCGGGGGCTGCCGCGGCGGGAATTTCGGCCCGCGGAAGCTTCAGGATGGCGCATGCGCCGCCGTGCTCGCCGTTGCCGAGGCTCGCGGTTCCACCGTGCGCCTCCGCGAGCGCCCGTACGACCGTGAGTCCAAGCCCCGAGCCGTCGCTGCGGGTGCGGCCCCGCCGGAAGCGTCCGAAGAGGTCCGCCGCCGCTGCCGAATCGATCCCGGGACCGTCATCTGACACGCTGACGGTGATCCACTGCTCGTCCGGTCGTGCCTCAACCCGGACGTTGACGCCTGTCCGGGTGTGGCGCAGCGCGTTGTCGATCAGTGCCGCGAGCGCCTGTCGAACCCGGTCGGGATCGATCGTGGCGAGAAGTCCGCCTCGGGCGTCGGCTCGTACCGTGGCGCCTGCCTCGCAGGCGATCGTCGAGAAATCATGGGCGACGCGGAGCACGAGCTCTCCCAGATCGGCGGTGCGCAGATTGAGCCGCAGGCCGCCCGCCTCCGCGCGCGCGATGAGAAAAAGATCATCGAGGAGCCGCGTCAGAACGCGTGTCTGCTCGAGGATGCGCTCGAGCGCTTCCGTTGCGTCGGGGGCACACTGATCCCCCGCCCGCAGCGCGACCTGTGCCTCACCGCGGATGATCGTGAGCGGCATGCGCAGCTCGTGGCTCGCATCCGCGAGAAACGTCCGGCGCCGCTCATCCTCGGCGGAGAGCGCCGCGTTCGCGCGCTCGAGTGCCGCCGTGCGCGACGCGACGGCGCGCTCGAGGCCGGCACGATGATCCTGCAGAGCCTGCTGCTTGTCCGAGAGCTCCTGCGCCATCGAATTGAAGACGGCCGCGAGCTGCGCGAGCTCGTCGCGCCCCGCCAGATGAATGCGATGCGTGAGCTCGCCCGACCCGAAGGCGCGCGCAGCGAGAGCGAGCCGCTTCAGCCCCGGACCGAGGCGCGTCAGGAGCAAGACGAAGACCGCGACGGAAAGCGCGAATGCGAGCGCAAGACCGACGAGCGCCGCGTTCTGGACAGCGCGCCCCGCGAGGGCGCGCGACGTGGCCGTCGAGACCTGCAGGTCGTCGCGCTCGACTTCGCGGCTCACTCGGTCCGCGAAGACACGGTACGGTTCCGAGCGCACCTGCACCTCCTCGAGGGCGGCGCGCGAGCCGCGTGTGCGCCAGGCTTCGTCGACCGCGTGCACGGTCTGCTCGCCCTGTGAGAACAGGCGCCGCACTGCTTCACC
>JBOHZR010000315.1:0-16601 GCA_050738595.1 Steroidobacteraceae bacterium
GAGGGGATACCAACCATGCAGTTGCGTAATACTCTGGCGCACGCGGCGCTCGCGCTCGCCATGTCGATGCTGGCCGAGTACGCTCTCGCGCAGAACGCCCCGCAGAGCAGCAATCCGTCCGATTCGCTCCAGGAGGTGGTCGTGACCGGCATGCGTGCGAGCATCAAGTCGGCCATCGACCTGAAGAAGAATGCCGATCAGGTCGAGGATTCGATCGTTGCCGAGGACATCGGGAAGCTCCCGGACAACAACGTCATCGAAGCGCTGCAGCATGTCACCGGCGTGCAGGTGAGCCGTAACGCGGCCGAGGCGACCCAGCTCCTCATCCGCGGCCTGCCGGACATCGCGACGCTTCTGAACGGCCGCGAGATCTTCACGTCGACCGGTCGCTTCATCACCCTCCAGGACATCCCTGCGGAGCTCCTCTCGCGGGTCGACGTGAAGAAGTCGCCCCGCGCGGATGACATCGAGGGCGGCATTGCGGGGCTCATCGATGTGCACCTGCACCGGCCGTTCGACTTCGACGGGTTCGAGCTCGGCGGTACGGCCATGGCGACGCGTAGCTCGCTCTCCGACAAGATCGATCCGCGCTTCAGCCTGCTCGTGAGCGATCGCTGGCAGACATCGGCCGGCGAGTTCGGCGTGCTGGCGGATGTGTCCTATTCGAAGGACCGCTACAAAGAGGAGATCCTCGACAACTACATCTCGTCGCAGTCGATCATGCCGGTCCCGGGCTCGACCGGCCCCGGCGGGATCGCCTACCTGCCCCTCACCGAAGGGGCGCAGTCGATTCTCGGCAACCGGGAGCGCACGTCGGTCGATCTTTCGACGCAGTGGAGCCCCAACGCGAACACGGAGTTCTACGCGGAAGGCTTCTACACGCGCTATCGCAATCCCAATTACGATGATTTCTTCGTCGGCCTGCCCTGGATCTGCGCCAACCCCTCGACCGCCACGGTCTTTCCGGGCACCGATGAGACCAAGACCGTCACGGGCGGCTGCTACGACCTCACGAGCGATCAGTCGTTCGTGCCGAAGTCCGAAACCTACCAGATTGCCATCGGCGGCACCTGGACGGGCGATCGCGTGAAATTCACGAACGAAGTGGACTACACCAACAGCCACTTCAGTCAGACGGGCTACATCCTCGACACCCAGTACAACCCTCCCTCGGATGGCTACACCGCCGACTTTGACTATCACGGGACGGGCACCCCGTATATGAACTTGACGGGGATCGACCTCACCGACCCTGCCAACTTCCAGGTGCGCCAGTTCTACGATCAGTGGACGCGCCAGACAGGCAACGAGATCGATTGGCGGGGCGATCTCAATTTCAAGATCGACAACAGCTGGGTGAGCTCAATCGAGACCGGACTGCGCTTTGCCGATCGCTTCGCTCAGAACCGCGCGGACAATCCGGGGGGCCACGACTGCCTCGGCTCACCGCCCATCGTCGCGCCGGCCTGCTTCACCCTTTTGAGTGCGCTGCCGGGGACCGCCTACCACGTGACCGCGGGCAGCCAGTTCGATGGCGAGTTCGGCGTCACGCGCTGGCTCGATGCGGATCCCAACTGGCTCATCGACAACGTCGGATACCTGCGCGAGCAGTTCGGCCTGTCAGCGACCGGTGAGGCGCCGCCCGCCGATCCCACCCAGTCCTTCGACGATCGGGAGATCAGCTACACGGGCTACGGCAAAGCCAATTTCGGCTTCGACCTCGGGTCGCTGCCCCTGCGGGGAAACTTCGGGCTGCGCCTCATCGAGACGCAGGCCACGATGAAAGGCAACACCCTCATCGCCATCAACGACGTACCGACTTCCATGTTCGCTAAGACGGACGAGAACTCCTTGGACTGGCTCCCGAGCCTCAATGCGCGGCTGCAGCTCGAGGATGACCTCTTCCTGCGTCTCGGGTTGAGCCGCACCGTCACGCGGCCGCAATTCGCGCAGCTCGATCCGGGGCTATCCCTCTCCGCCTCCACCGCGACGCTCCTGGGCTCTGGCACCTCAGGCAACCCGAGCTTGGGAGCGGAGAAGTCGAACAACGCCGACCTGTCGCTCGAGTACTACTTCGGGCAGCAGAATACCGTCAACGCCGCACTCTTCTACCGGCGGGTCGACGGATATATCCAGTCGACGGTCACGCCGGAGACGATCGGCGGCATCGTCTACCAGGTCACCGAGCCCATCAACGCACCGGCCGGGCACATCGACGGGGCCGAGGTCGGCTACACGGAGTTCCTCGACTTCCTCCCGGGGCTCTTGAGCGGTCTTGGATTCCAGGCGAACGGCACGTATGTCTCGGGTGAGTTCCAGAACATCTCGAAGTGGTCCTACAACCTCGTCGGCATCTACGAGAAGGGGCCCGTCGAGTTCCGGGTCGCTTACAACTGGCGCTCCGGCTTCAACGTGGGCCCGGCACCGGGCGGCGGCAATCAGCCCGACACCATCTATGCGAAATCCCAGCCCTGGCTCGATCTGTCCTTCAACTATCATGTGTGGGACGGACTCACGCTCACCCTCGATGCGACGAATCTGCTCGACAGCTTCTACCAGGATTACTTCGGCGATCCGTACGCGTACCCGCGCGATACCCGGCGCTTCGATCAGACGATCACGCTGGGGTTCCGTTACAAGCTGCAGTGACGCACGACGGCCGGGGTGAGTCTCTCGAGCATGCTGTCGCGAAGACAGATGATGGGAGGATCCCTCGGGGGGCTTGCAGCCCTCGCCTTCGGCGCCGGTAGCGCCCAGACGCTACCGGCGCTCAATCCCAAGCTCACGGGCGATCTGTACCCCGTTCACGACCCCTGCATCATCAAAGCAGGCGGTACGTTCTATCTGTTCTGCACGACCCCGCGCGCGGACAAGCCTGCGCAGATTCCCTGGCGCCGCTCGCGGGACCTCCTGCACTGGGAGAAAGCCGGGCACGTCTTTGCGGAGCTCCCCGCCTGGGCGCACGCAGCGGTGCCCCACGCCCAGACGCTCTGGGCGCCGGACATCTCCTTCTTCGACGGCCAGTACTATCTGTACTATGCGTGCTCGACCTTCGGCTCGAATCGCTCGGTCATCGGCCTCGCGACCAATACGACGCTCGATCCGGCCGAGTCCGGCTACCGGTGGCAGGATCGGGGCCTCGTGCTCGAATCTCACCCGGGCGATGATTTCAATGCCCTCGATCCCAATCGCATCGGCGAGCGCAGCGGCCGGCACTGGCTCGCATTCGGCAGCTTCTGGAGCGGCCTGAAGCTCATCGAGCTCGACCCCAAGAGCGGACTGCCGCTCCCTGCGGCCAAACGGCACGACCTCGCACGGCGGCCCAAGCCGCCCGATGCGATCGAAGCGGCATTCGTGATCGAGCGCGCGGGGAACTATTACCTGTTCGCTTCCTTCGATTTCTGCTGCCGGGGTGCTCAGAGCACGTACTACACCGTGGTCGGGCGCGCGCCGCAGATTTTGGGCCCGTACGTCGACCAACGCGGCGTGCCGATGCTCGCAGGCGGCGGCACCCTCGTGCTTGCGGCCGCATCCGACGATACCCGCTGGCGCGGTCCGGGCCATGTTGCGATCCTGCGCGATGCCGGCAAGGACTACATCGTCTATCACGCCTATGATGCGGATCACGATGGCCGCCCGACGCTTCGCATCGCGCCTCTCGGCTGGACTGAAAGCGACTGGCCGGTCGCCTTCGTCTGAGCACCCGGGCCCACGCTTGGAGGAACGTATGACACGAGGGATTGGCGGGCGCGTGGTGGCGGCTCTCTCGATTGCGGGGCTGCTCTCGGCGCCGGCTGCGCCCGCTCAGGCGGAGCCACCAGCCGCTACCGTGAGTGCCGTCATCCACATCGACCGGCCCGGCGCCGTGATCGACCGGCACCTCTACGGTCAGTTCGCCGAGCACCTCGGGCGCGGAATCTACGAGGGTATCTGGGTCGGCGAGCACTCCTCGATCCCGAATATACGCGGCATTCGCACCGATGTGGTCGCTGCACTGCGCGAGCTGCACGTCCCGGACGTGCGCTGGCCGGGCGGGTGCTTTGCCGATGAGTACCACTGGCGCGATGGCATCGGACCGCGTGAGAAGCGGCCGGTGCGCCTCAATACGAACTGGGGCGGAGTACCGGAGCCCAATGAGTTCGGCACCCACGAGTTCCTCGACTTCGCGAGCCTGATCGGCGCGGACGCCTACATCAACGGGAATCTCGGAACGGGCTCGGCCGCCGAGATGGCCGAGTGGCTTCAGTACCTCACCTCGGACAAGGCGACGGCGCTCACCGCGGAGCGTGCGCGCAACGGTCATCCCAAGCCCTGGAAGATCGCCTACTTTGCCGTCGGCAACGAGGCCTGGGGATGCGGGGGCAACATGACCCCGGAGCACTACGCGGACCTCTTCAACCAGGTCGCGACGTTCCTCAAGGCGCCGGAGGGTGCGCGGCCCACGATCATCGCAAGCGGCGGCCACGACGCCGATACCTCCTGGACGCAGACGCTGCTCACGCGCATCCACCAGAGCATGGGCGCGATCAGCTTCCACTACTACACGATTCCAGGCGATCACTGGCGGGCGAAAGGACCCGCCACGGGCTTCGGCGAGAATCAATGGATCTCGACCTTCGCGCACACGCTCGAGATGCAGAGGTTCTTAGATCACAACGTCGCGTTGCTCGATCGGCTCGACCCGGCAAGGCACGTCGCCTTGGCCGTCGATGAGTGGGGCACCTGGTACGACCCGATGCCGGGCCGGGAGCCCGGCTTTCTCTATCAGCAGAACACCTTACGCGATGCGCTCGTGGCGGCGCTCAACTTCAACATCTTTCACGCGCACGCCGAGCGCGTGAAGATGGCCAACATCGCCCAGATGGTGAACGTCCTGCAGGCGATGATCCTCACGCAGGGGCCCAGGATGCTCCTCACGCCGACCTACCACATCTTCCGCATGTACGGGCCGTTTCAGGATGCGACTTCCCTCGCGAGCGAGGTTGAGACGTACTCCTACTCCTTCGGCGGCTTCTCGGTCCCGGCGGTGAGCCTCTCGGCCGCACGCGCCAAGAGCGGGGAGATCGTGCTCGCGTTCGTGAACGTCGATCCCCATCGCGCCGTGCCGATCGCCGCGACTCTCGCTGGCGACTCAGCTCTCCAGCACGTGAGCGCCACCGTCCTCACCGCGCCCACGATGGACGCACGCAACACCTTCGAGGAGCCCGATGCGGTTCATCCCGCTCCCCTCTCCGGCGCACGACTGCGCGGCGGCGCCCTCTCGCTCGTGCTGCCCGCGAAGTCGGTGGTCGTCGTCAGCCTGGAGTGAGGGACTGGGGGCAAGCGTTGAGTCTATCGCGCAGGCAAGTCCTCTCAGGCGCCGTCTCGGTGGCGCCTGCGGACCTCGGCGTGCGCAGCCCGGTGCGAATGCGCGACCTGTGGCGCCGGTCCGAAGACGGGCTCGCGACCACATCCATCACCCGATCGATCGGCTGCCACGGCGCAAGTCTGCTGCGGCTCGAGGCAGCGTGAAGGTGTCACCGCGCCGTTCGAAAGGCGAGCACCGTGCGCTCGAAGTAGCGCTCTCCTGGACGCAGGATGGTCGAAGGAAAGGCGGCCTGATTGGGCGAATCGGGGAAATGCTGCGTCTCGAGGCACAGGCCCGTGCGGTATTCGAACACCGTGCCCGTCCCCGCCGGCTTCCCGTCGAGGAAATTCCCCGAGTAGAACTGGAGTCCCGGCTGGGTGGTACGCACCTCGAGCACGCGGCCGCTCATGGGATCCGTCAGCACGGCGGCAAGTGCGAGGGCCTGCCCCGGGTGTGGATTCAGCACCCAGTTGTGGTCGTAGCCGTGCGCAAGGCGCAGCTGCACATCGGGTGCCCCGATGCGATCCCCGATCCGCCGCGCCGTCCTGAAGTCGAACGGCGTCCCAGCGACGCCCCGCAGCTCGCCGGTCGGAATCAGCGTCGCGTTGATCGGCGTGAACCGATCGGCGTCGATCGTGAGGCGGTGATCGAGGATCGTGTGCCTGAAATCGCCCGTGAGATTGAAGTAGGCGTGATTCGCAAGGTTCACGGGCGTCGCTGCGGTGGCCGTCGCCTCGAGCTCGATGGCGAGCGTGTCGTCATCGGCGAGCCGGTAGGTCACGTGCGCCGTGAGCTCGCCCGGGAAGCCTTCCTCGCCCGATGCGCTGACATAAGTGAACCTGATCTCCCGCGAGTGGGCGCTGCTCGTCGTGGTCGCACTCCACACGCGCTTGTCGAAGCCGCGCGGGCCACCGTGGAGGGTGTTCGGTCCGTCGTTGCGCCGCAGGCGGTAGGTCTTGCCATCGAGGTTGAAGCTGCCGTTCGCGATGCGGTTCGCGTACCGGCCCACGGTCGCACCGAAGTACGGCACACCCGCAAGATAGGGCTCGAGGGAGTCGAACCCCAGCACGATGTCCGCAAGCCGCCCCGCCCGGTCGGGCGTCTTGAGCGAGACGATCGCAGCGCCATAGGTCATCACACGCAGCACGATGCCGTGCGCGTTGGTGAGCGTATAGATGTCCACCGGCCCCCCTCCGCTCAGCCCGAAGCTTGCCTTGCCGATGCCGGGGCGCGCATTCGCGGCCTGCCCGTGTGCGGCCGGCGCGAGTGCCGCACAGCAGGCGCAGGCTGCCAGGAGAGCGCCGCATCGCCGCATCTGCTGCCGATTGCTCCTGGTGCGAGAGGCGTATTTGATCAGACGGAAGTTAGCGCTACCAGAACCGCGCATGTGGCGCCCCAGCTCTTGCGAGTACCGTGCCATTATGGCAATTTGTCTGAGTAAATACAGCAACGATTCGGCACCGCGCGCAGCCGGCGCGACGGTCCCCTCCCTTCAATGCACCCCGGACGCTCATCATGACATCGGCTCCCTCTCAGCCCCGCCGCCTGCGCTCCCGGGCTTGGTTCGACGATCCCGACAACACCGACATGACCGCGCTCTACCTCGAGCGCTATACGAACTTCGGGCTGACCCTCGAGGAGCTGCGCTCCGGCCGGCCGATCGTCGGTATCGCGCAGACCGGCTCGGATCTGTCCCCGTGCAATCGCCATCATCTCACCCTCGCGACGCGCGTGAATGACGGCATCCGCGATGCGGGCGGCGTGCCGCTCGAGTTCCCGGTGCATCCGATCCAGGAGACGGGCAAGCGCCCAACCGCCGGCCTCGACCGCAACCTTGCGTACTTGGGGCTGGTCGAGGTCCTGCACGGCTATCCGCTCGATGGCGTGGTGCTGACGACCGGATGCGACAAGACGACGCCCGCCTGTCTCATGGCCGCGGCGACCGTCGATATTCCCGCGATCGCACTGTCCGTTGGGCCGATGCTGAGCGCCTGGGCCGATGGCAAGCGCATCGGCTCGGGCGTGGTTGTGTGGCGGGCGCGCGAGCGGCTCGCGGCAGGGGAAATCGATCGCGCCGCCTTCATCAAGCTCGTCGCCGCCGCAGCGCCTTCCACGGGCTACTGCAACACCATGGGCACGGCTACGACCATGAATAGCCTCGCGGAGACCCTCGGCATGTCCTTGCCGGGCAGTGCCGCGATTCCCGCGCCGCATCGTGACCGGCAAGAGTGTGCCTATGAGACCGGCCGGCGCATCGTCGAGATGATTCACGCGGACCGCAAGCCCTCGGACATCCTTACCCGTGCGGCATTCCTCAACGCGATCCGCGTCAATACTGCGCTCGGGGGATCGACCAACGCTCCGCTGCACATCATTGCGCTCGCTCGCCACATCGGCGTCGAGCTCAGCATCGATGACTGGCAAACCTACGGCTACGAGGTTCCCCTTCTCGTGAACCTGCAGCCTGCCGGGGAATACCTCGGCGAGGACTTCTACCGCGCGGGCGGCGTCCCCGCCGTCATCGCGCAGCTCCTGAAGCACGGACTCATCTTCGGCGATGCGCTCACCGCGAACGGCCGCACCATCGCCGAGAACTGCGCCGCGGCCGCCATCGAGGACGAAGCGGTGATCCGCCCGTTCGAGCGCCCGCTCGCACCCAATGCAGGCTTCCTTGTCCTCAAGGGGAACCTGTTCGATTCGGCGATCATGAAGACGAGCGTCATCTCGCCCGAGTTTCGCACGCGCTACCTCTCGGACCCCAAGGACCCCGAAGCCTTCGAGGGCCGGGCGATTGTTTTCGACGGTCCCGAGGATTATCACGCGCGCATCGACGATCCCGCGCTCGACATCGATGAGCGCTGCCTGCTGTTCATGCGTGGCACCGGTCCCATCGGCTACCCGGGCGGCGCGGAGGTGGTGAACATGCGCGCGCCGGTGAAGCTCATCTCGCAGGGCATTCATGCGCTGCCCTGCATCGGGGACGGCCGCCAGTCCGGTACCTCCGGGTCGCCCTCGATCCTGCACGCCTCTCCCGAGGCCGCCGTCGGCGGCGGACTTGCGGTGCTCAGGACGGGCGACCGCATCCGCGTGGATCTACGCGAGCGCTGTGTCAACGTGTTGGTCTCCGAGAAGGAACTCCGTGAACGACACGCCGCGCTCGCTGCCGCCGGCGGCTACAGCTATCCGGCGAGCCAGACGCCGTGGCAGGAGATGCAACGCAACATCATCGGGCAGATGGACACCGGCGCGGTTCTCGAGCCTGCGGTGAAGTATCAGCGCATCGCACGCACCAAAGGCATTCCCCGCCATAATCACTGACGGCGGAACACGCAAGAGACGGACGAGCGGGAGGGCGGCGGCGTGAGCGGTGTGGCGCTCAGAGGCATCAGCAAGCGCTTCGGCGGCACGCTGGTGCTCGATGATGTCTCGCTCGAGATCGGCGCGCAGGAGCTGCTCGTCGTGCTCGGCCCCTCGGGCTGCGGAAAGTCGACGCTGCTGCGCGCCATCGCCGGCCTCGAATCCCTCGACGCCGGCAGCATCGAGATCGAGGGCCGCCGCGTCGATCACCTGCCGCCCGGCGAGCGCGGCGTCGCGATGGTTTTCCAGGGCTATGCGCTCTATCCGCACATGACGGCCCGCGACAACATCGCCTTCGGCCTGCACAACATCGGGCTCGCACGCACCGAGATCGCGCGACGAATCGATGACGTCGCGCGGATTCTCGAGATGCAGCCGCTCCTCGATCGGCTGCCGGGCGAGCTCTCGGGCGGCCAGCGCCAGCGCGTTGCGATCGGTCGCGCGATGGTGAAGGACCCCAAGGTGTTCATGTTCGATGAGCCGCTCTCGAACCTCGATGCGGCGTTGCGGGCGCGCATGCGCCAGGAGATCGCCAAGCTTCACCGGCGCCTGAAGACGACAATGATTTTCGTGACCCACGACCAGGCGGAGGCGATGACGCTCGCCGACCGGATCGTCGTCATGAATCAGCGCCGCATCGAGCAGAGCGGCACGCCGCTCGAGATCTACACGAGGCCCGCGACGCTCTTCGTCGCGACGTTCATCGGCTCTCCGGCGATGAACGTCCTGCCGGCCACGCCCCTCGCCGACGGTGCCGTCGGCCAGAGCGTCGCGCTCAGCGACGGGACGCGCATCGAGACGCGGATCAGCGCAGCGAGTGCGGCGCCGCTGCGCCTCGGAGTGCGGCCCGAAGCGCTCGCACTGTGCGCCGCTCAAGCCGGAGACATGCGGGGCGTCGTCGAGTTCGTCGAGTTCCTGGGCGACAAGCGGCACGTCTATCTCGCGCTCTCCGGGGGCGAGCGGCTCGTGGCGCTCGAGGAAGGCAGCTCGCGCGTGCGCGAGGGGGATTCCATCGGCGTGCGCATCGATCCCGAGGCCGTGCACCTGTTCGATGCCGCCGGCCGCAGCCTCCCGCGAGGCTAGGCTGGAGCCGCCATGCCGATCGAGCCTGCCGTGCGACCCGCAGCAGCCCGCGCCGAGGCGCGCAGCGGCCTGCTCTTCGTCGCGCCCTACCTCCTTGTGTTCGCCGTCCTGCTCCTCTATCCGCTCCTCGCGGGGATGTGGCTCTCCCTGCACAAGGCGGACCTCTTCGGCGGCTCGCAATTCATTGGCATCGAGAACTATCCGCGCCTGATGCGCGATGCTCAATTCCTTCAAGCCGTCCGCAACACCTTCTACTTCGTGATCCTGACGGTGCCGGCACTCACCGTGATCGGCCTCGGGCTCGCCTTGGCGCTCAACAGCGCCTCCCGCTTCTCGGCGCTTCTGCGCGGGCTGTTCTTCTCCTCATCGGTCCTCTCCGTGACCATCGTGACCCTCATCTGGCGCATGGTGCTCATTCCCGACGGCGGCCTCATCGCTCATGCGTTCCAGGCCTTGGGCCTCGCGCCTCTCCCGTTCCTGTCGGATGCGAGATTGGCGCTGCCGGCGATCGCCACTACGACGATCTGGTGGTGCATCGGCTTGCCGATGATGCTGTTTCTCGCCGCGCTTCAGCAGGTGCCCCGGGAGCTCTACGAAGCCGCCATGCTCGACAATGCCGGCTGGTGGCGCACGCTCACGCGGGTCACCTTGCCCTCGATCCGGCGCACGGCGCTCGTAGTCGTCGTGATCGAGATCATCCTGCAGTTCCAGCTCTTCGGTCAGGCCCAGATCATGACGCTCGGGGGACCCAACGGGGCCTCGCTCCCCATTGTCCTTTTCATCTACCAGATCGCTTTCCAGCGCTGGGACGTGGGCTACGCCGCCTCCGCATCGGAGGTCCTGTTCTGCATCATCCTGCTCGCCGCCATGACTCAGTTTCTTGTCGCACGCCGCCGTCGGAACTGACGATGACAGTACGCACCTATCGACCTTCAGCCCCCCATGAGCGCTGGCCCCTGCGCGTCGCTCTCGGTGTCATGGCTCTTGCGATGGCGGCGCCCCTCGCCTGGACACTCCTCTTGTCGCTCAAGTCGAACGGAGCGCTGTTGCGCAGCACCGCGAGCGCGTTCGCGCCGCCCTACACGTTGCGCAACTACGCGGACATTCTCGGCCACTCGGCGGTGTTCGGGTGGCTCCTCAACAGTACGATCGTCTCCCTCGGGGTCACCCTCGGAGTGCTCGTGCTCTCGAGCCTCGCGGGTTACGGCTTCGCGCGCCTGCGCTTTCCAGCGCGCGATGCGATCTTCGTGTTGGTGCTCTTCGGGCTCGCGATCCCCGAGCAGTCCGTGATCATTGCGCGTCATCAGATGTTCAGCGCCCTGCACCTGCACAACAGCTACGGCGGCCTGATCCTCCCGGGGCTCTCGGCGCCCTTCGGCGTCTTTCTCATGACACAGTATTTCCGCGCGATGCCGCGGGAGCTCGAGGAGGCCGCGTGGCTCGATGGCGCCTCCCGACTCAAAACCTTCATGCGCATTCTGCTGCCGCTCTCGCTTCCCGCGCAGGCGACGCTTGCGATCTTCACCTTCCTGTCGACCTGGAACGACTATTGGTGGCCGCTCATCTCCGCGACCAACTCCGATCGCTACACGCTCACGGTCGGTATCGCCTCTTCGCAGATGAACTTCGCCCAGACCAACGGGCTCGGATTTCTAATGGCCCAGGCGGTGTTCGCAAGCGTCCCGATCTTGATCGTCTACGTCATCTTTCAGCGCTACCTCGTGGCAGCCGTCTCGCGAGCCACCGCATGAGCGGGCGCCTCATAGTGCTCGCCGCCGTCGGGGCGCTCATCGTCTCAGCGTGTGGGACGCCCGCTGCGGGCCCCGTACAGATCACTCTGCAGCGTTTCTTCGGTGCATGCGATGCCCAATACGGCAATTCCACCGACGTGGGCGCCGCTCAGGGCGAGTGCGGGATCATCACGACGCTCATCAATCGCTTCAATGCCGAGAATCCGGACATCCACGTCAAGGTGAACATCGTCTACTGGCCGGGCTACGATCAGCTCTCCGCGGAGCTCGCCTCCGGCGACCCGCCGGACCTGGTCACCCTGCACCAATCGGTGATCTCCGATTACAGCAAGCGCCACCTGATCGAACCGCTCGACGCCGGGCTGCGCTCGGTCGGCATCGACGGCTCCGGCTTCACGAAGGCCGCACGGCAGGGGGTCATTCGCGATGGACACATCTATGCGCTTCCCTTCGATACGTGGGCGCCCCTGTGGCACATTAATCTCGCGCTCTTTCGCCAGGCAGGGCTCGTCGAGAATGGCAAGCCCGTGCTGCCGCACAGTCCTGAGGAGCTCCTCGACGAGGCGCGCCGGTTCGTCCGCGCCACCGGCAAGCCCTATCTCATTCAGTCCATGGTGAACGAGCCTTATGCATACGCGCGCAACCTGTTCACGCTCCTCATGCAGCAGAACTCGCCTTTTTTTGCCGACCCGCGGCACATCAAGCTCCAGACGCCGGAGGCGCACCGCGTCCTCGAGCTCTTCGCGCAAATCTACGCGGAGAACCTGACGACCAAGCATCAGGACTACACCGCGGCGACCGCGGCGTTCCTCAACGGAAAGGGCGGGGTATACATCGTCGGCACCTGGCTCATCGACACCTATGACGAGGCTGCGGCGCAGCCGGAATCGCCGCTCTCGGGGGGCTACGCCGTCGTGCCCTTTCCACAACTGTACCCGGGACGTGACGCGATCTACGCCGACGGCCACTCATGGGCCATGCCCCGCCGCAGCCGCACTTCTCAACAGGAGCGCGCAGTCTTCCGGGTCCTCAGGTTTCTCAAGGACAACGACTTCGAGTGGTCGCGCACCGGCCATCTGCCGGCCTATCGGCCGGTCATCGCGAGCGCACGCTGGCGCGCTCTGCCCCATCGGCAGGAGCTCGCGAAGCTCGTCGATATCGCCGAGCCGCTGCCGACCGGGGTGCAGCGGCAATTTCTCATCCAGCAGATCATCTCCGAGGAGATGGAGTCGGCGATCACGGGCCAGAAGCCTATCGATGCGGCCTTGGCGGATGCCGAGCACCGCGTCAACGATCTGCTCTTCAACCTGCTCTAGCGCGGAAGATAGCGATGCTCAAGAGCCACATCATTGTCAACCGGGACTTCATCCTCGCACCGCTCGACCGGCGCATCTTCGGCACATTCGTCGAGCACATGGGGCGTTGCGTCTACGGGGGAATCTACGAGACCGGACACCCGACAGCGGACGCCCACGGCTTTCGCCAGGATGTCCTCGCACTCACCCGCGAGCTCGGCGCGACGATGGTGCGCTATCCGGGCGGGAATTTTCTCTCGGGATACAACTGGGAGGACGGGGTCGGGCCGAAGGAAAATCGGCCGCGGCGCCTCGATCTCGCCTGGGGGAGCACCGAGACCAACGCCTTCGGGACCAACGAATTCCTGACCTGGTGCCGAGCGGCACACGTAGAGCCGATGCTCGCCGTCAACCTCGGGACGCGCGGCTTGGACGCTGCCCGCGCGCTCATCGAGTACTGCAACCATCCGGGCGGTACCGAGAGGTCGGAGCTGCGCCGCTCGCATGGGTTCGAGGCGCCTCACGGGGTGAAGCTCTGGTGCCTCGGGAACGAGATGGATGGCCCCTGGCAGATCGGTCACAAGAGGGCCGCCGAGTACGGCCGCATCGCGCGGGAGACCGCTAAGGTCATGCGCTGGGTCGATCCGACCGTTGAGCTGACGGCCTGCGGCTCATCCAACCACGGCATGCCGACGTATGCGCACTGGGAGCAGGAAGTGCTCGAACACTGCTTCGAGAGCGTGGACTTCATCTCGCTCCACCAATACTTCCGCAACGACGCGGACGACCTGCGCAACTACTTCGCAGTGATCGAGGATCTAGAGGCCTTCATCCGCGAGGTGGTGGCGATCGCAGACGCAGTCGCCGCCAAGCGCCGCTCCCGCAAGCGCATCATGCTCTCACTCGATGAATGGAATGTCTGGTACAAGGCACACACGCCGGCCGACCTGCGCAAACCGGGCTGGCCTGTCGCTCCGCGGCTCATCGAGGAGGTCTACAACGTCGAGGACTCTCTCATCGTCGGCGGCGTCCTCATCACCCTGATGAACAACGCCGACCGCGTGAAGGCTGCCTGCCTTGCGCAGCTCGTCAACGTGATCGGCGCGATCATGACCGAGCCGGGAGGCCCTGCCTGGCGCCAAACCATCTTCCATCCGTTCGCCCTCGCCGCGCGCTTTGGCCGCGGCAACGTGCTGCGCACCCATGTGCGCACCGACAGCTATTCGACCTCTGTGCATCCGAAAGTCGACTGGCTGCTTGCGAGCGTGCTCCACGATGCCGAAAGCGGCCGTGCGTGTGTCTTCGCACTCAACCGGAGCGAGGAGCGCATGGAACTCAGCGTCGATCTACAGGACCTCAGCAGCCGCAAGCTCACGTACGCGCGCACGCTGCACCATCCGGATCTCAAAGCGACGAACAGCCGTGTAGCGCCCGATACCCTCGCGCCGGCCGAACAGCGCGACGCGGCGGTGAAGGGCTCACGGCTTCAGGCAACGCTCGCGCCGCTGTCATGGAGCGTCCTCGTCACGGAGCCCTCGTAAGCCTTTCCTCGACTGGGTTCACGTGCGGCACGAGGTTTCTGCCAAGGATCTCCGCACCGATCCTCGCGATCCAGCGCCTCACGTCGATGAGAGTCTGCCTAGCAGGCCTTCGCGCCGAGACGCTCCAGAAGCGCCAGGGTCTCGTCCGTGGGACTCGGTCCGGGCACGCGCTTCGAGGGCGCGATGTAGAAACCTCGGTCTTGCGGGTCGATGTCGGCGAGTGCGTGGAGGAGGTCTGCTATAGACCAACTCCGCTGCCCATTGTTGAAGTGATGTTCGGCGCTCCAGCCCTCGAAGAGGACGAGATCATCGCCTTCGATCCCGAACACGCGGCCCGTGAAGCGACAGGACTCGGATGCCAGATACACGACGAGCGGCGAGATGCGAGACCGTTGCTGTGCCGGTGAGATTAACGGCGATTTGCAGGTCCCAGTCCTCGGGCGTCATCGTATCGATATTCGCGAAGCGACAGATACCTGCGTTGTTCACGACGATATCGAGACGTCGAAAGCTGCAATCGCGCTTTCGACCATTCGTCGCGCGCTCTCCCAATCAGCGACGTTTCCGGCGTCCGCGATCGCCCGGCCGCCTATGGCCCGAATCTCCGCAACAACCTCTCGCGCCGGCGTGGCGTCACCGGGGCCCTCGCCGCGAAAATCACCGCCGAGATCGTTCACGAGCACCGCGGCACCGGCTCGGGCCAGCGCGAGGGCATGTGCGCGTCCGATCCCGCGGCCCGCTCCGGTGACCAGCGCCGCCTTTCCTTCGAGCGGCCGCGCCATATCACTCCCGCAGGATTTCGGTTTCACGGCTCGCCCTGCAACTGAAATCGCGACAGGACCTCACCGGCCCAGCCCATGATCGCCTTGGAGCGAATCTTCCAGGCGTCATCGACCTTCGCCACGACGTCACGGACATGTCCGCACCAGTACAGGCGCGGCGGATTGGGCGGTTGGTTGATGGTGGCCCAAGCGTACGAGCGCACGACCCAATGCTGTGACCGGCCCTGCGGGTCGGGCTCGAAGAGGAACTGTGCCATCTGGTGCTGATGCCCTGGAAAATCGGCGCGGTCGTGAAACTTGCGCACGAGCCTGCGGATCTCCTCATGCCCCTTGTAAGTCTCGACCGTCCCGCCGCGGGTCTCCTCCGTCGCTTCGCCGTCCTCGGTGAACAGCGCGACATAGGCGTCGGTATCGCCGGTATCGAGCGCCCAGCTATAGCGAGCATAGAGCTCGACGATCTCGGTGCGGTCCTGTGCGCTCGGCCCCTGCATGGTGGTCCCCTTCAGTCGTAGAACGCGAAGAAGCGTGCCTCGAGGCTGCCCCTCGGTATCGCATGCTCGCAGCCCGGGACATCGAAACCTGTGTGAAACGGCTGCACGGCCTCGGGCTGCCCGGAGTCATACCCGACGAATACCAGGATGTCGCGGGGCCCCATGTTCGAGGCATACCACCAGCGATGGTCCGGCCCGTGGCGGCAGCTGCGCGCCTCGATGCTCTCCAATGCCGTGCCTTCACCACCGATGATCGCATCGTAGAACACCACGTCGGAAATCGGCACGGAGCGACGGTCGCAGAGCGCCAGGAGATTGTCCTGCGGAGGATCGGTGATCGTGCGCCACGTTTGAAAGAGGACGACCCGCTTCCACGGTGCGATCGGTCGTCCGGCGGCGGCGAGACTGAACTGCAAGAACCGCTCGTTGGAGCGCTGGGTCACATCCAGATGAATGAACCCCGCAGCGCCCGCCCAGCTCTTGCGAGCCGAGCGAGTACTGAAGCGAACCGTGAGGCCCGTCGCCTGCGGAATCACCTCGCGCGCGCCGCTCAGTTGCTCTATGAGCGGCAGCAACTCCTCGTAGTACGCCCGGTTGATCGGCGGAATCCCGGATTGGGCGACGGCATTCGTCGCGGCGATTTCCGGCATGCGTGCGACCTGGCTCTCGTGCGCGGCGAGCACGAATCCATTTCGGTCGAGCGAAAGCTCATCGGCTGCCGCGCGCATGTCGTCGATAGCGATCTCGTGCGGCTCGAAGCCCATGAGATTTCGCTCCGGTTCGATGATGTCGAAGCGCCCGCGTGTGAGATTGCGATCGAAGTAATTGACGGTCGCGCGAACGGGCCCGGACGGTCTATCGGACGGCTGCATGGTTCGTCCCGGCTCGCTCATCCTCAAAATGCCTGCCACTGCTTGCGCATGAGACCGACTCCTACCGCGCACAGGATGGATG
>JBOHZR010000316.1:0-3543 GCA_050738595.1 Steroidobacteraceae bacterium
AGACTGCGCATCTCGGGCGCCTGATCGAGCGAGAAGTGCTGCGGCGCCTCGCCCCCGCGGCGCACCGTGACGGCCTCGCCGTGGATCTCGGCGCGCTCGCGGTATGGCTTCTCGACGATGCGCACGAGCGATCCGGGTCCGAGATATCGAAGCTCGCCGGAGACGACGAGCGGCCGTGTTAGAAGCGGTGAGAAGCGCGCCTCGATGAACGGAGTGCTCGAGGGCGCGGAACGGGCGAGGCTGTGCAGAATGGAGTCGAGCTCGGAGCCGCGAGCGCCCGCGGCAGGTGCGGCACGTGCGGCAGGTGCGGCAAGTGCGGCAGCGCCGAGCGCGGCCGCGCGCAATGCGACGGCGCTCAGCGCGGTGAGGAGGCACGCGGCGGCCCTCACCCCCACGGCGCCGCTCGGCCGTCCGGTCGAGCGCTTCATGCATCACCTGCGGTCGCGAGCCGGAACGCTCCCCGTGCGATGAGGCGCTCCTCGTGCTCGACCTCGAAGTCGAGCCGGGTGCCAGTGACCTCGAAACTCACGCGCGCCACCTCCTCCGGCAGGAGCGGCGAGGGGAACTTGACGTGCGTGAGACCTGCAACGCGCAGCGGATGCCCGAACTGCTCCTCGGCAGCCTCGAGCAGCCGCTCGAGTAAGAGCACACCCGGAACGACGGGGTTGCCGGGGAAGTGGCCCGCGAGCGCCGGATGGTCCTTCGAGAGGCGAATGCTCCCCGTGCGTCGAGCGCTCATTCGACCGGCTCCGTCCGGCTCGACGGCCGGGCCACGCGAGAGTCCAGCTCGGTGCGGCTGCTCGGCGCGATCGTGCGGAGCTTCGCTATGAATTCGAGGAAACTCGAATGCGGCTGCTGCGGGAAACGCATGCGCCGGTAGGCGTACTCGAGGACGAAGAATCCGGCCACGATGCCGTACTCGGCGACGTTCGCGAACCAGGACCAGGTAGTCTGGGGAACCGTGAGCGGCGGGGCGAAGCCGAGCAGGATCAGCACACCGTTCGGTCGAGCGAGGAGCGCCAGCGCGAGACTCGCGGCACCGAGCATGCCCAAGAGCACCGCCCACGCAGCCGTGAGCTTGCGGGCGTACTGCGCGATCGCATGATCGAGCGCTCGGTCGGGCTCGTCATGCATCCGCCGAATGAGGCTCTCGATGAGGGGCATACGTCCCGCGGCGAGGGTGCGCCCGAATAGCCAGGCTGCGAAAGCATCGCCCAGTACCGGCGGCGCATAGAGCGGCAGCCATATCCAGCGCCGAGATGCCGCAAATGCGAGCCCGCCTGCGATTGCGAGCGCCGTTGACCAGGCTCGGAGGCTGCCGCGAGAGAGCGCCGGTGAGAGCACGACGACGGCCGCGAGCGCGATGCCGGCCGCGGTGAGCCCCGGACTCGCCGCCTCGACGGCGAGGTGCGCGAGCAGCGCGCAGGCCAAACCGAGCGCGATCAGGCTGCCTCTCAACTCCTCGACCCTCCCGAAAAACTCCACAGTATCACTCGTACCGGAGTGGTACCGTGAGGGCGCGATCGTTCGAGGGGCGGCGCTCGTGCCTCACGGCACGTTCGTGTACGGGCACGGGGGCGCGACCATGCAAAGGGGCAGGCGATGACAGAGGTTCGCTCGGCCGAGCCGCTCGCGCTCGCCGGTGCGGGCTCGGTGCCTGCGGCGACAGCAGCGACAGCAGCGACAGCGGCGACGGCGGGCGCAGGCGTCCGCCCAGCGAGCCTCGTCGGGCAGATCGCGTGGGCCGCTTGCGACGGGGCGCGCAACCCCTACAACGTGCTCGTCAACATCTTCGTCTTCGCCGCCTATTTCACCACGGTTGTCATTCCCGACCCCGTTCGCGGCCAGACCATTTGGAGCTTCACCGAGGCAGTCGGCGCGCTGCTCGTCGCGATAGGCGGGCCGGTCCTCGGAGCGATCGCGGATGCGGGCGGCCGGCGCAAGCCATGGCTCGTAGGGTGCATGCTGCTCGGCGTCCCCTGCATGGCCTCGCTGTGGTTCGCGACGCCCGCAATGACACACCACCTGCTCTGGATCATGGCGTGCCTCGTCGGAGGAACGCTGTGCTTCGAATGGTCCGCCGTCTTCACGAGCGCGATGCTGCCGAACGTCGCCCCGCGCGGCCGACTCGGGATGCTGAGCGGGCTCGGTTACGGATTCGCCAACCTGTTCGGGCTGGGACTGTTCATCTTCTATTTGCTCGCCTGGGACACGAACCCGCACCCGCTCTTCGGCTTGAATGTCCAGGCGCACGAGCCGGAGCGCGCCGTGGGCATCCTCGCCGCCATCTGTATCGTAGCGTTCTCCCTGCCGATGTTCGCGCTGACGCCGGACTCTCCGGCCACCTCCCGGCGTATCGGCCGGGCCGTCCGGGATGGCCTCTCGGAGCTCGCTCATACGCTCGCGAGCCTCAAGAGCTATCGCAATACGTCGACGTTCCTCATCGCCCGTCTGCTCTACAACGAAGGCTTCATGGTCATGATGCTGTTCACGAGCGTCGTGGCGGCGGGCGTGCTGCACTGGACTCCGCGCATGCTGGTCGCCATGGGTGTCATCAACAGCATCGTGGCGGTGTCGGCCGCGGTGTTCGCCGGCTGGCTCGATCGAGTCACGGGCTCGAAGGCGGCGACGCTTTTCTTCGTGGGAGGCTGCATGCTGGCGAACATCGCAGTCTGCTCGATCACGCCCGACACGATCTTTTTCGTGCAGATCCGTGGAGCCGCGGCAGCTGCGGGCGCAGCCGCCACGGGCGGGTCGCACGGCCTGTTGGCCGCTCTCGCGGCCACGTTCCCGACGATCCCGGATCGCGTGTTTCTCGTCACGCAGAATCTGATCGCGCTGTTCGTCACCGGAGGGCTCGTGACGAGCCGCACGCTCATGGCGAAGCTATCCCCTCCCGACCGCCTCAACGAGTTCTTCGGGCTGTACGCCGTTTCCGGCAATGCGACGACGTTCCTCGGCCCGCTCGCGATCGGCATCGTGACGGCGCTCGCCGGCAACCAGCGCGCTGGGGTCGCCGTCGGGGTCGTCTTCCTGCTCGCGGGGCTGGTGCTGATGGTCCCGGTCCGTGAGCACGGCGGCCCCGGCGAGCGCTCTCGGGAGGCGGGCGGGGCCGCGGTCTGAAGGCAAAGCTAGGGCCGGCGACCGAGCTTTCAAGGGGGCGTGCCGACCGCACCCCGGGACTCCCGACACCACGCTTGGACTCTCCCAAAAGGGGGACGTGTCCCACCCAAAATGGCGCGCCGGCGGGCTGCGCCGCGCTCGCGCGGTCGAGGTCATTGACCGCGCTCCGCTGGTCGGTAATATTCGGAGACAGAGTCCAGGTAGACTCGAGGTCAGTGCGCGCCGCGGCGGCCCGGTGAGTCGCTGAGGCCCCTCCGTCCGGCAGGAGCCGGGCGGCCCGCGCCTCCTCGAACGCATTGCCGCGGGCCGCGGGAGCAGACGCCCGATCCGGTGCTCCCGCGCCGAGCGGTTCCCTGACACAGAGTTTGACACGACGTCCGCCGCGGGCCCCGGGCACGCGGTGGCGGCGCGGCCCGCCGG
>JBOHZR010000317.1:0-9540 GCA_050738595.1 Steroidobacteraceae bacterium
GCCATGGACCCTGCAAAGTACGAATACCAGAGCGAGTTTGCGCGGCGCTACATCAGCCTCGGCAAGGCCGAGGGGAAGGCCGAGGGGAAGGCCGAGGGTCGCGCGGAGATCGTGATCAAGCTGTTGGCTTTACGCTTTGGTGCCTTGCCGCCGGGGGCGGAAGCACGCATTCGCAGCGCGGGGATCGAGGAGTTGGACCGCCTTGCCGTGCGTGTGCTGACGGCTCAGACGCTCGAGGATGTGCTCGCCGCGCAGTGATGGGCGACAGTCGTCCGCGCCGCCGGGCAACGTTTCCGCGGAAACGTCGCCGGTGCGCCATGTGGTCTACGTCAGTGACTCTGAGCGGACCGTATCACCCGAATAGTTGGAATCGTCGCGCGGCCCGTGGGGCTGCGCCGCCGCGGAGCGCGCTCCTCACGACAGCAGCTCGAGGAGGTCCTCCCGGCGCAGATCGCGGATCAAGCTCTTGTCGGCGCCAAGGATCGCCTCGGCAAGTCCGCGCTTGCGGTCCTGCAGCTCGAGGACCTTCTCCTCGATGGTACCGCGGGCGATGAGCCGGTAGGCGATCACGCGATTCGTCTGCCCGATGCGGTGAGCCCGGTCGATCGCCTGCGCTTCGACGGCGGGATTCCACCAGGGATCGAGCAGAAAGACGTATTGCGCAGCGGTGAGATTGAGGCCGAGGCCGCCCGCCTTGAGGCTCACGAGGAAGAGCTGGCAGCTCGGATCGTCGCGGAAGCGACGGACCACCGCCTCGCGATCCCGCGTCCGTCCATCGAGATAGGCATAGACGGTGCCTTCCCGGTCGAGACTCTCGCGCAGGATGCCGAGCATGCGGGTGAACTGCGAGAACACGAGCGCTTTGTGGCCCTCCGCGAGCGTCTCGGCGAGCCGCGGCAGGAGCGTCTCGAGTTTCGCGGACGGCTCCCGCGCGCGCCGCTCGTCGATCAGGCCCGGATGCAGCGCCGCCTGGCGCAGCCGCAGCAGGGCCTCGAGGACCTGGATCTTCGAGCGCGCGAGCCCCACGCGCTCGATGCGCGCAAGGAGCGCCCCGCGGTAGTGATCGCGCAGTTCCTCGTAGAGCTTGCGCTGCTTCGCCTCGAGCTCGCAGTAGAGGGTCTGCTCGATCTTCGGCGGCAGCTCCTTCACGACCTGCTCCTTCGTGCGCCGCAGGATGAAGGGGCGCAGTGCCCGCGCGAGCAGCGCGCGCGTCGCCTCGTCAGGGTCGCGCCCTGCGCCTTGCGTCAGGCGGAACACGGAGGCCGTGCCGAGCATCCCGGGGTTCAGGAACTCAAAGAGGCTCCAGAGCTCCCCGAGATGATTCTCGACGGGAGTGCCGGAGAGCGCGAGCCGATGATCCGCCTTCAGAAGACGGGCGGCCTTGGCGGAGGCCGAGTCGGCGTTCTTGATCGCCTGCGCCTCATCGAGAATCACGTAATCGAAGCGCATATCCTGAAGGTCGAGCACATCGCGCCGCAGCGTGCCGTAGGTGGTGAGGACCAGATCGTAGTCCTCGAAGTGTGCGCTTCCCGGGCAGCGCTCCTGTCCGGTGTGGTCGAGCACACGCAATCCCGGTGCGAAGCGTGCCGCCTCGGCCTTCCAGTTGAAGATGAGCGATCGCGGCACGACCGCGAGCGAGGGGCCGATGCGCGCGGCGGCACCTCGCCCGCCCGCAGACCGCAGTCCCCGCCGCGCCTCGAGCAGCGCGAGCACTTGCACCGTCTTGCCGAGCCCCATGTCATCGGCGAGGCAGCCGCCGAACCCGAAACGGCGCAGAAACGCCATCCAGCCGAGGCCGTCCTTCTGGTAGGGCCGCAGCTCGCCCCGGAATCCGACGGGCGGTTCAGCCGGCGTGATGCCGGAGAACTCCCCGAGCGCTTCGCAGGCGCGCGAGAACGCGGCGTCGCGCTCGACGTCGGGCTCTGCGGCGAGCAGCGCATCGAGCAAGCCCACTTGGCTGCGGGAGAAGCGCACGTGATCCTCGTGCGTGGCGCCGAGCCCGGTGAGCAGCCCATAGTGTGCGAGCCACTGCTCCGGCAGCAGCCCGAAGCTGCCGTCACCGAGTCGCACCGTCCCCTCGCCGCGCCGGGCGGCGGCGAGCAGCTCGGGCAACCGTGCCACGGCGCCCCCGAAGTCGAGTGTCCCGTGCAGCTCGAACCAGTCGATCCCGGAGGTGACGCCCATCTGGATACGCCCGGGAGCGCGGTAGAGCTTGCCGTGCGCCTCGACGTGCCAGCCCTCCCCGAGGAGCTCGCGAACCGTGTGCGGCAGGCGGTTCGCGCCGAGCTCGAGTGCGGAGGAGGCCGCCGCCGGTCCGTACGTCGGGGTGCGCCAGCCGAGCTGGTGCAGGCGCTCGCCGGCTGCGCGCTCCACGGCCCGATCGCGAACCACGGTCTGGCGCTGCACCGCTCGCACGATGCATCGATCGGAATTGCCGGCTTCCACAATCTCCCCGCCGTAATCGAAGCTCAGCCGTCCCTGGAGCCGGTCGCGGGACCAGGCCGCCTCGGCGGCCTTGACGCACAGGCGCGGGCGGGGCGCCAGGGAGACCTCCTCGTAGCGCAGGGCCTCAGGGAGCTCGAGCGGCGGCAGTCGAGGTTGCCTCAGCAGCTCCGCGACGAAGGCTTCGGCCTCCTCGTCGGGCACGAGGAGGGGACCGGGCTCGCCGCGCAGCACTCCGACCCACTCGAAGGCACCGTGCGGCTCGAAGCGCGCGATGCGGTCGCGCAGGACGAGGAAGCCGTCGTGCAGCAGTAGGAGCGGCGCGGAGAGATCGAGGCGCTCGGCGCCCCAGACGCATTCGCCTCGCAGCTCATAGCGGCCCGCCGGCTCGGCGCGTCGCAGCGCGAGACGCAGCTCCCAGCACTCCTGCTCCGCCAGCGCGAGGGGCAGCCATTGCGGCTCCTCATCGAGGGGTTGCACGCGCACGCGGCCGCGATGAGTTCGGGACAGGAGCGGCAGTGTGCACTCGATCAGCGCCCCCCTCAGGCGATAGCGGAAGGGAACGGCGGCACCGTAGTAGGAAGCGGGGCCGCCATAGGGATCGACTCCGAATGGGCGCATCGCATCGAATGTGTAACGGGCCCCCTCGCCGCCGGAGAGCGCGGCGCCCCCGGAGAGGCACGCGATCACGCGGCGGTCCTCGGTGGAGGCGAACTGCTGCACCCAGTCGCGAGGGATGTACCGGGGCTTCGGCTTGCTCCATTCCCCGTCGCGTTTGCGATCGCGGGTGAGGATCTCGAGGTACAACCCGTTCACGGCCTTCGAGCGGTCGATGTCGAGGAGGTAGAGCAGCTCGCGCCGGGGCCCCCATTCCTCCTGGGCGACCGGGTAGTGCGGTGCCGGCGCGGGATGCAGCTGCGCGAGGCGCTTGCGCCAGTGCGGGATGCGGGCCGCACTGCGGCGAGCGCGGTTGCCCCCTGCAGACGGACGTGAGCCCGGCGTCCTCTGCTCTACCTGGCGTGCAGCGAGGAGCCGGCGATAGGCCTCGTCGATGTCTTCGCCCTCCTCGTCGAAATCGTCGCTCTGCGCGCTGTCAGCATCGCTGTCCTCGTCGGGGTTGGCGTCGATCTCATCGTCCGCCTCTGCCGCGTGCACCAAGTGCAGTCCGCGGTTCCCTCCATCGCCCTGCAGGAGGCCTCGGGCCTCGGCGGCGAGGACGGCCGCCCAGATGTGCTTGCAGAGATCGACATCGAAGTAAGGACACGTGCAGCTCGCGAGTATCGCCTTGCGCCGGCGCACGAGCTCAACGTCATACGGGCTCGTGCCGCGCACGCTCGCCGCGACGCGCGATGCCGAGCCGGAGGTGATGCGAACCCGGCCCGCGCGGAAATATTCGGCGCCGCGATGCGCGACCGTGGCGTCACAGTCACCGCAGAGCGCGTGGGACAGAAGATTCGTGGGCATCGGCGAGGTCTGCTCGACGAGGGTCCGGCGGCGGCCGCTCCTTAGCTCAGCCGCAAAACAGCATGTCTGCCGAGAGGGCGACGCCCTCCAGAGCCGCGGGCTCGATGGAGTCCGTCCCGGTCGCCGTAAAACTCGTTCGGTAGCCGCTCGCGTCCGGATCGCGAAACACGCGAATGGCGCGCCGCTCGATGTCAACGACCCACGCCTCGGGTACGCCCGCCAGGGCGTACAAGGGTATCTTGGAATCGAGATCGAAGCGGAGCGTCGTATCGGACACCTCGACGACGAGGAGGGCATCCGAGGCGTGGGGGTGATCTCGGAAATATTTGTCCGGCTTCGGCTTCAGAAGCGCCAAGTCGGGCTGCGGGACGGAGCCCTCCCCCAGGACCAATGGGCACTGGGGACTCACGATGACGCGGTCGGCCGCTGATCGACCGAGTCGCGCCGTGAGCTCGCGCAACACCGCTGCGTGGGGACTGCCGATAGGCGCCATCTCGATGATCTCCCCCTCGATCAGCTCGAGCCGCGCCTCAGGCGCGAACACACCTGCATTGCCCATCTCGAGGAATTCGTCGGCGCTCACGGTGTGCCGCCGCGGATAGGGTATGGCAGCGCTCATCGACTGATGATACTGCCGTCCGGCGCGACCCTCCACCCGATGCGCCGGATTGGCGTCTAGCGGTCTTCTGGTCGAACGCGCCATCCTGCCGACACCATTGCTTTACCTCAGCGCGTTTGTCGAAGCGACGCGTCAGGACGACTACCGCGCACTGCGCGCGGTATCGGAGCGTGCGGCGTGGGAGAGTTGGCTTCACTACGCCTTGAATGGCATGGCGCGCCAGTCGGAGTACGCTTTGCGCCGCGCCGAGCGACTCAGCGAAACACTTGCCGCGTGGCGAATGCAAGTCGCCGGTACGGCATCCGAGGTGCAGGCGGCGCTGGTGGATCGACTCGCCGCCAATCCGTATGTGACTTGTGAAAAAGACCGCACAGGAGCTGGGCGTTGCCTTCACGGCGGTACAGCGGTGTGGAGAAATTGCGAAAGCTATCGATCGTCACGCAGACCAGCGAAGGGAAGCGTGACCGCGCGTATTGCGCGACAGCTCTATTGAAGATCTGGGAGGAACCTGCGCAACTCGCGCCTTGACGACTAGGCATTTATTTCCTATGGTGCGCCTTGCGCCCGCCGATGTTCGGTGTGGCACCGACCCGCGACAAAGCGAGGCTCCCAGCATGACCGACAACGTCGAAAATCTGATGCTCGAAATTCTGCGCGGCATTCGCGCCGACCTCACGGACCTGCGCACCGAAACGCGCGAGGGCTTCCGCGAGACGCGCTCGCGCCTCTCCGCGATCGAACAGAAGATCGGAGGCCATGCTGTTGACGTGGTGGACCTCAACGCCCGATACGATTCGATCCTGCGTCGGATCGAGCGCATCGAGAAACGGCTGGAGCTGTCCGAGTGACGGACGCCGAGCAGCTTCGGGCACTCATCGGGTGCGCTGGACTTTCCCAGCGCGCCGCTGCGCGCGAACTCGGCGTCGACGAGCGCACGATGCGCTACTGGTGCGCCGGGCAGTACAACGCCCCGCGCATGGCATATCTCGCTCTCGAGCGGCTGATCGAGCTGCGCTCGACGGCAAGGGACGAGCGTGAGGTCGAAGGTGCCGGCATCCCCTCTATAGCAAGCTCAGCCGGCGCTCTGTGCGCTCCGCCAGTGCGGCGAGGAGAACCGCGATCGGAATCCGAGGCACATCGGCATCCAGATCAAAAACGCCTCGGGTCGCGATGATTCCGCGGCCGAATGAACGCTTGATCGACAATTCGGCGTTGTGAAGCTCCGCCGCTCCGTCGCCTTTCACTTCGACGGGGATGCTGAGGCGCTATCGAGAATGCGTCCACGAAGCTTTTCGCGGATATCGACGCGACGCAGGGCGGACGCTGCGCTGAACGCAGGTTCATCTGATCGCTGCCGCACGCGAGCCGGTCACTGGGCGCCGATCACGTCCAATGCCGGGCTGACGCGCTGCAATGCAGCCCGGTAGACGGAATCCGCCCGCAGCGGCCGCAGGTAGCGGCTGCGTACGCGATAGCGATTTCCGATCTTCTCGAGCAGCGGATCGGAGCCGTGAAGACAGGGCCACAGCGCGCTCAAGACCGCGCCGCTGCCGCGAGCGCCGGCGAGTGTATAGGTGCATGGACAGCATTGCGCCTTTGGGCTGCTGCAGTGATGGGATAGGGGGCAGAGCCATCGTCGGCGACTTGGAAATCCCCGATCACATTCCTTCGACTTTGAAGTTCCTTCTGACCATAGCGACCGGGCCTGTGACACCAGAGGTTTCGTGCAAATCAGCTGTTGGTAAACTCGGATATAGCCGGTTCTTTTGATCCCGACGGAGCCCGTCGCTACTCGCTGTACGCGCGGGCTCGCCGAAGAGCGAGTGTGGCTGTCGCACCTCGAGTGCCAGTGCCGACCCTGAAATCGCGGCAAGACGTCTGCGGGCTCACCTGTCGAGCGTCCTGACAGTCCCGCTATAGCTCCCACCGTTGGAGGTTGAATAACCCATATAAATCAATGCACAAGCGACTTAGCCCGGGACTTGCATCCCTACCGGCACGACCGCAAGGGGGTAAGAATGAATAACATCCTCGGCCTACTCATCGGAATCCCACTGCTCTTTTTCATCGTGGTGCTGGGCTTCGTCACGCTTCGCTCGAAGCGACGAGTCGATTCCGAGGATTTATATCGATCGACCCACCCCCGGTCTCGCCACCGGTCTCGCCATGAGCACCGAGGGTCCGAAGGCGATCCTCCGCCAGTATCCGGATGAGCTGGATCGATCGTCGGGGCCGATGATGGGGTTGTTGCGTCCCATTCAACAGGAGGGCGCCACCGGGAGTTCTCGCTGGGGTCTAATTCCGCGACGCCAGAGCGCCACGAGGCCAATTCAGCCACTTATGTTGCACCGCAAGACGACCTACTCTGCAGGGGCACAAGCGTAACGGTAAACCTGACCAGAACAAGTCGAGTGAATTTACGAGAATGACAGCGGCGTGACCGTGTGCGGCGATGCAACTTCTTGAATGCCAAGATTATTGTCTAGCTGGCATCGGAATTGCTTAGTTCGGGGTACGGTATGACAAAGGGAGGGGGGCTGGCACATGGGCAAACATAAGGGAACTCGAGTCGGGTTGCGCGCCCGATGGGTCGTGCAGGGGCTTGCGATTGCTGCGCTCTGCGCGGCGTCGGGGTTGGCGTCAGCGAAGGGTCACGTGATCATCCCGCACGAGCGCGGGCCCCAGGGTCGCCTCGCCGACGTTGCGCTCGGTGGAAGCCAGAGCTCCGCCGACCCGCAACAACCCGTCCAGGTTCCTGAGCCCGGCACGCTGGCACTTCTGCTCGCGGGACTGGCAGGTCCGCTCGTCACGAGACTGCGAGCCCGCTCACAAGATTCGGGCGCCGATAACGAAGCTGCCCCTGGCCGCGCCGACTGAGCCGCGGCTGAACCAAGCGCCCCAAGAGGCCAGGGCGGGCCATGCAAGGGGCGCGAGTGGTGTGGCTCGCACCGTCGCTTCCTCAAGAAATGCAGTAGCGCGTGGCTACTGCACTCGCGAGGGCAGCGCGCGCTCCGACTTCCCCGGTCCTCCGCGACCTGAGCCCTGAATCACCGCCGATCGATTCGCGAAGCCGCTAGACTTCGTCGCCGTTGTTTACAACCTGTCTTGCGTCGAGGTCCTGCGGATCGTGACGTCGCGAACGATCGTTCATCTCATCGCTGCAGCGCGGCCGAACTTCATGAAGGTCGCCCCCCTTTACCACGCGCTCGCGGGCGGGCCGTGGTGCGACGCCCGCGTGGTGCACACCGGGCAGCACTACGACGCAAACATGTCGGATGCCTTCTTCCGCGATCTGCGGCTGCCCGAGCCCGCGCATCACCTCGAAGTGGGCAGCGGCACGCACGCGGAGCAGACGGGACGGACGATGATCGCGTACGAGGCGGTGGCGCAGCGCGAGCGGCCGTCCGCCATCGTCGTGGTCGGGGATGTAAACGCGACGGCGGCGTGTGCGATGGTGGGGGCGAAGCTGTGGATACCCGTGGTACACCTCGAGGCGGGGCTGCGCAGCCGCGACCGGCGCATGCCGGAGGAGATCAACCGCCTGATCACGGATGCGATCGCCGATCTGCTCTGGACGCCATCGCCCGACGCCGATGACAACTTGATGGCCGAGGGAGTCGGGCGCGAGCGGATAGAGCGCATCGGCAACATCATGATCGATTCGTTCGAGATGCTGCGGGCACGGATCGAGCGGGCAGATACTGCCCACCGTTTCGGTCTGGAAGGCGTCCCGTACGCGGTCGTGACGCTGCATCGACCGTCGAACGTCGATGAGCCGCCCACGCTCGCGGAGCTCGTGAGCATGCTCGAGGAGGTCGCGGGCGAGATGCAGGTCGTCTTCGCCGTGCACCCCCGCACCCGCAAGCGTCTGCAGGAGTTCGGTCTGGAGCGGCGCATCACTGCCAATCCCCGCATCCACGCGACGGAGCCTCTGGGGTACATCGAGTTCATGAGCCTCGTGCAGCAATGCGCGATCGCCATCACGGACTCCGGCGGCGTGCAGGAGGAGACGACGTACCTGGGCATTCCTTGCGCAACGCTGCGGGAGAACACCGAGCGCCCGATCACCCTCACCGAGGGAACCAATAAGCTCCTGAAGCCCGCGGATCTTCCCCGCGCCGCCCAAGAGGTGCTCGCGGGTCGCTGGCCGAAGGGACGGCGGCCCGAGCACTGGGACGGCCGGACGGCGCAGCGGGCAGCTGAGAGCCTTCGACGGTTCATCACGGATCGGGCCGGCTGAGTGGGAGCGCCTCCCACGACCAGGGACGGCGGCCGCAAGCGGTTGCTGTCGGCGTCTCACATGCGGGGTGCTTTCCGGTGCGAACTGGATCGTATCCGCCCTACCCGCGAGCCGCGACAATTCCGTCGCATTCCTTAGAATGTCTCGCATCATTCGCCGATTACCGGGGCCGGAGGGTCTTCAGTGTTGAACTTGCGCAGGTGCCGCGTTGCTGTCGTGGGTCTCGGATACGTCGGTCTGCCGCTCGCGGTGGAGTTCGGCAAGCATTTCGAGACGGTGGGTTTCGACGTAAAGGAGCGGCGGGTCGAGGAGCTCAGGGCCGGTCGCGACAACACGCTCGAGGTGACCCGCAAGGAGCTCGCGGCCGCCGAGCGGCTCACCTTCACGACGGACCTCGCGGACCTCAAGCGGTGCCGCGTGTTCATCGTCACCGTTCCGACTCCGATCGACGAATACAAGCGGCCTGATCTTCGGCCGCTCATCGGGGCGAGCACGAGCGTCGGCAAGGTCCTGAAGAAGGACGACGTGGTCGTGTACGAGTCGACCGTCTATCCCGGGTGCACCGAGGAGGTGTGCGTGCCTATCCTGGAGCGCGAGTCCGGATTGACGTTCAACCGCGACTTCTTCGCGGGCTACAGCCCCGAGCGCATCAATCCCGGTGACAAGCAACACCGCCTTGCGACGATCCGCAAGGTGACGTCCGGATCCACTCCGGAAGTCGCCGAGTTCGTCGATACGCTGTATCGCCGCGTGGTCACGGCCGGCACCCACAAGG
>JBOHZR010000318.1:0-10670 GCA_050738595.1 Steroidobacteraceae bacterium
CCCGTGACGACCACCAGCTCATTGAGCGGAATCTCGAGCGTGAGATTCTTCAGATTGTTCTGGCGTGCGCCTTGCACGCGGATGGCATCTAGCATCGGGATTCCGTCGTGTCGATACGGCGCGGGGCGAGCCGCGCGGCCGAACGGGCGAGTATAGAGCAGACGTCACACCCACGACGGGCGCGCGCCCGTCCAGTATCATGAGAGCGCCGATGCTGGATGGACGTGTTCGCGGCCGCGTGCGGCGCCGGCGGAGGAGCAGGCATGAGCCCCAGGGCACCCACACCCCAGCGTAATCTTCTCGAGATGATCGGTCGCACGCCGCTCGTCGCCGTCCGCGGCTTCGATACCGGCCCGTGCGAGCTCTACTTGAAGCTCGAGAACCAGAACCCGGGCGGCTCCATCAAGGATCGCGTCGGGCTGTACATGATCGAGGCCGCCGAGCGCGACGGCCGGATCAAGCCGGGCGCGACCCTCATCGAGGCGACCGCGGGCAACACCGGGCTCGGTCTCGCGCTCGTTGCGGGGCGTAAGGGGTACCGGCTGCTGCTCGTCATTCCCGACAAGATGAGCCGGGAGAAGATCGTCCACCTCAAGGCCATGGGCGCGGCAGTCGTCATGACGCGCTCGGACGTGCCGAAGGGTCACCCGGACTACTACCAGGATCGCGCCGCGCGCCTCGCGCGCGAGACGCCGAATGCATGGTACGTCGACCAGTTCAGCAACGAGTTCAATCCGCTCGCCCACGAGGAGACGACGGCGCCCGAGATCTGGGAGCAGATGGCGCACCGTCTCGATGCAGTCGTCTGTGGCGTCGGTACCGGCGGCACGCTCACGGGACTCTCGCGCTTTTTCGCCCGCACCGCGCCGGAGTTGGAACTGGTGCTCGCGGACCCGCAGGGCTCTGCGCTTGCCGCCGCCGTGCGCACCGGCAAGGCGCAGTCGAGCGGCCGCGGCTGGCTCATCGAGGGGATCGGCGGGGATTACGTGCCGCCGGTCTGCGATCTCTCACGGGTTCGCCGCACCTACAGTGTGAGCGATGCGGAGTCGTTTCGCGCCTGCCGCGAGCTGCTCGCGCGCGAGGGAATCCTCGCGGGCACCTCCAGCGGCACGCTGCTCGCCGCGGCGCTGCGCTACTGCCGGGAGCAGACGACTCCCAAGCGCGTCGTATCGCTGGTCTGCGACAGCGGCAACAAATATCTCTCCAAGGTCTACAACGACTACTGGATGCTCGATCAGGGTTTCATCACGCGCGAGCGGCACGGGGATCTGCGCGATCTCATCGCCCGCCGGCACACCGAGGGCGCGGATATCACCGTGGCGGCGAACGAGACGCTGCTCGCCGCGCACGGTCGCATGAAGCTCTACGATGTCTCGCAGCTGCCGGTGATGCGCGACGGGAAGATCGTCGGCATCGTCGACGAGGAGGACCTGCTGCTCGAGGTGTTCGAGCATCCGGAGTGCTTCAACGAGCCGGTGAGCCGCGTCATGGCGAGCCATCTCGTGACCGTAGCGCCGGATGCGCCGCTGCCGCAGCTCATGGAGGTCTTCAGGCGCGGCATGGTCGCGATCGTGATGGATCGCGGCGAGTTCCTCGGGCTCATCACACGCATCGATCTGCTCAACTGGCTGCGCCGCAGGGCGTAGCGACGCTCACCGGGCGGCTGCGCAGGGGGCACCCGGCTCAAATACGAAATCGGAGACATCGTGACAGAGAAGAAACGGGAGTTCGCCACGCGCGTCATTCACGGCGGTCAGCGCGCCGACCCGCTCACGGGCGCCGTGATGACGCCGATCTATGCGACTTCAACCTACAGGCAGTCGAGCCCGGGCGTGCATCAGGGCTACGACTACGCGCGCACGCGCAACCCCACGCGCGATGCGCTGCAGGGGAGCCTCGCGAATCTCGAGGGCGGCTGCGCCGCGTGCTCGTTCGCATCGGGGATGGCGGCCTCCTCGACCGTGATCGAGCTGCTCGATGCCGGCTCGCACCTCATCGCGACGCACGACCTCTACGGCGGCAGCTACCGGCTGTTCGAGCGCATCCGCAGCCGCTCCGCGGGACTCTCGGTGAGCTTCGTCGACCTCACCGACCTCGCGGCCGTGGAGGCGGCGATCCGGCCGAATACGCGCATGATCTGGGTCGAGTCGCCGACCAATCCGATGCTGACGCTCGTCGACCTCGCGGCCATCGCGCGCCTCGCGAAGCGGCGGGGACTCACGAGCGTGTGCGACAACACTTTCGCGACGCCGTACCTGCAGCGTCCCCTCGAGCACGGTATCGATGTGGTCGTGCATTCCGCGACGAAGTTTCTCAATGGGCACTCCGATGCGCTCGGGGGCGCAGCGATCACCGCCGATCCGGCGATCGCAGAGCGGATCCAATTCCTGCAGAACGGGCTCGGCAACGTGCCGAGCGCCTTCGACTGCTTTCTCATTCTGAGAGGGATCAAGACACTCGCCGTGCGCATGGAGCGGCATTGCGCGAACGCGCTCGCGATCGCGCAGTTCCTCGAGTCGCACCCGCGCGTGGCCCGCGTCCACTATCCGGGGCTGCCGAGCCATCCGCAGCACGAGCTCGCGAAGCGCCAGATGCGCGGCGGGTTCGGCGGCATCGTGAGCGCGGAGCTTGCGGGTACTCTCGATGATGCGCGCCGCTTTCTCGAGCGCTGTCACCTGTTCTCTCTCGCGGAGAGTCTCGGCGGGGTCGAGAGCCTCATCGAGCACCCGGGGCTCATGACCCATTCGGGCCTGCCGCCTGCGATGCGCGCGCAGCTCGGCATCAGCGATGCTCTGGTGCGGCTCTCGGTGGGGATCGAGAGCGCGGATGATCTGATCGGGGAGCTCAAGAATGCCCTCGAATGAGATGTCGATGCCTGATTCGCAGCCTCTGCCGGTCGTGCTCATCCCGGGCTTGCTCTGCACGCCGCGCCTGTACGCCGATCAGATCCCGGAGCTTTGGCGGATCGGGCCAGTGACGCTGCCGGTTCACGACCGGGACGACAGCCTGAGCTCGATCGCGCGCCGCATCCTCGCGAGTGCACCGCAGCGCTTTGCGCTCGTGGGACTGTCGATGGGCGGCTACGTCTCGTTCGAGGTCGTGCGACAGGCGCCGAAGCGCGTCGTAAAGCTCGTTCTGCTCGACACGAACGCGCGACCCGAGACGCCTGAGCAGTCCGAGCAGCGCCGCGCGCAGATGCAGATGGCACGGGAGGGCCGCTTGGGTGAAGTGAGCGACAAGCTCTTTCCGCGCTGGGTGCACGCCCGCCGCTGGGGCGACGAGTCGTTGAAGCGGGTCGTCCGGACGATGGCGCAGGCGGTCGGCGCGGACGGATTCATTCGGCAGCAGACGGCGATCATCGGCCGGCCGGATTCCCGTCCCGGGCTCGGGGCGATCCGCTGTCCAACGCTCGTCATCGTCGGCGACGGCGACATGCTGGTGCCGGCCGAGCACGCGCAGGAGATGGCGAACGGCATTCCCGGCGCGCGCCTCACGACCATCGCGGATTCGGGACATCTGTCGACTCTCGAGCAGCCGGCAGCGGTGACCCGGGCGATGGTGGATTTTCTCCGGAGCTGAGCCGCACACTACGCTGAATTGGTCTGCGCCTCCATGCAAGCCGCCCGCGATATCACGAGCTACCGCCGATACTGGGCCGAGCGTCTCGGCACGGCCCCGTTTCTGCCTGTGTCGCGCGCGGAGATGGAGGAGCTCGGCTGGGATAGCTGCGACATCGTGATCGGCGGGCACGGGCGAGGCCGGGAACGCAGCCAGTGAGGGTCAAGCCAGTGAAGGCCAGATGCGGCGGCGGCAGGGCAAGCGCCGGCCGTTCGCACTCAACCTACGGGATTGCGCGGGGCGCGCTGAACAGGCCGGGACGTCGGCTCCTCCTTACTGCGGACCGGCGGGTCTGACGATGCCCGCAAGCTCGCGTCCGTCTGCGATCGGCATCTCACGGAAGCCCCGCTCGGGCAAGACGAGCACGAGGAGCGCCGAGATCAAATAGAGTACGAGGATTACCGCGAAAGTCGCCGTCGGATTGCTTGCCGCGAGCAGCGCGATCCCGAAAGTCGGGATGAAGAAACCGCCTGCGGTCTGCAAGAGGCTCACGATGCCGCCGGCGCTGCCGCCATAGGTCGTGCCGATCTCATGCAGCATGACCGGCACCGGTAGTGTGAGCGTCAGCAGGCCATTGCTGACAAAACCGCCGGCGAAGATGCAAAGCCACGTCAGCGGCCCAAACGGAACGGCCAGAGCCGCCACCAGCAGGATCGCGCCCACGGCGACGAACAACGCAAGTGAGACTCTGACAGAGCGCGCCTTGCGCAAAATCATCGGCACGAAGAAGCCGCCGAGTGCGTTGCTCAGACCGAGCGGAAGGCCGACGAGTCCGGCTGCGACGGGGCTCACTCCCTTCGACTGGACCAGCGCGGCCGGCAAATTCCCTGCCGTCCCCACCACCGCGGCAAAGAAAAACAGTGCCGCGAGGCCAGCAATCCACACGTGGCGGTTGCGCGCCGCGATGCCGAGGAATTCGAGTGCCGGCTGCGGCGGAGCACCCGGCTCGCCCGCTGGTTTTGACCTGAAGCCGACGAGGAACCCTACGGTGGCGACTGCGAAGAGCGCCCACGCCAGCGTGAACGCGCCTGTCATCGAGGCGTGAAGCGGTGCGGTCGCCTCCCCGGAGCCCACGCCGAGTCCGGCGCTCCCGATGAAGACGCCCATTGCAAGCGGCATGTCCTCGGCCTTGAACCATGTCCGCAGAATCTTGGGCCCGAGCGCGTTCGTGTAGGCCATGGCGAGGCCGAATACGAGCATCCAGAGAAGAAGGCTCGCGAAGTCCGTCGATGCATAAGCCCGGCCGATGATTCCGGCGCAGCTCACGAGGAGCAGCACGCTGCCGACTGCTTTCGTCCCGAACCGGTCCGCGACCATGCCGACGGGGATGCCGAATGCGAAATTCATCAGCAAGGGCGCGAACAAGCACATCGCGAACTGCATGGGAGAGAGATGCAGAGCCGACGACAGATGCCCCGCGACCCCCGCGAGCTGGAACTCCGCGAAGTTGGTCATGAAGAACAGGAACGCCATGATGGACAGGATCATCCACCGGTAGCGGTGCTCGCCATGGCTGGGGGTGTGCATGCAGCCTGTGAAGGTCGTTGCGTCGGCTCTCAGCGAGCCTACCATCATGCAGAGCCGGCCTGCTCGAAAGAGTCGCAAGCCGCGGCGGTCAGTGCACGTTCATTGCCCCCTTGGAGGGTGGCAGCCAGGCGTCGGCGGACTCTTCCCATCGATCGTCGGTGAGTTGCCGCAAGTGAGTGCCGTCCTCGCGCATGACGAAAACTTCGCCATAGGACTGCCCGCCGCCGGTCTCATCCTTCCATCCCATGCGGGACGACGTGAACAGGATCGACTTCCCATCCGCAGACCATAGCGCGTGTGCATCATTGCCGTGATCGTGCGTCAGCTGGCGCAGCCCGGAGCCGTCCGGACGAATCGTGTAGATCTCGAAATCTCCGGTCCGAAACCCCGTGAAAAGGATCCGGTCGCCCCGCGGCGACCAGGCGGGAAAGTTGTCCCATTCCGTCGTGAGCTTCGTGACGTTGCCGTCCTGCAATGACAGGATGCGCAAGCCCTGTTCGCTCCCGAGCACACGGAAGACGAGCCGTTTGCCGTCGGGGGAGAAGCTGGCATAACCACTGTTGGCGGTTCCCTGCGTCAGGATTTTGAGATCGGATCCATCGGAGCGAACCATGGCGAGCTGAGCCGGAGTATTCGGATTGCGAAGACCATAGCGGCCCATGGTGAAGACGATGTGGCTGCCGTCGGGAGACCAGGAGGGCGAGACGATGCCCACGTTCCGAGCTTTTGCTTCAAAGAGCGTTACGTGGTCCGTGCCGTCGGCATTCATGACTTTCAAAGCCTTGTCGCCGACAAACGCGCCGGAGTACAGGACACGCCGCCCATCCGGGGAATACGCCAGCGCGGCGCTGGCCCGGTACAGATCGAAGGCAGGGTCACGCGATGCGACTTTCACGATCGGGTTGGGCTGCGTTCCGTCATTCCCCTCTTTCGTATAGACGACGAGCCTGCCGTCGGGCGACCACGAGGGATTCGCGATCTCTGCCTGCGGCCCCTTCCAGCCCGAGGTGTCGGCGAGCGTAGTCTTCCCGTCAAGCCAGGTGAGATAGGCGATCCGGTTCTCGCCGATGTACTGCGGCGATTGCTTCAATCCGGGACCGCTCGTGCGGACTTGCTTCTCTGCGCTCGTGATATCGATGGATACGATCTGATATACGGCATCGCTTCGAGCTTGTTTCTGAGCCAGCGTCCTGTCGTCGAAGTAATAGACGATGTGCGTGCCGTCCGCAGACCATTTCGGACTTCCGACAAACCGGCCCGGCGGCGTGAGGCGCCGCAGTCCGCTGCCATCGGGATGCACGATATATAAAGCGGTCGACTGCACCAACTCCCAGCCGCAGCAACCCGATCCTCGCGGCGGCGGCCGATCCGGTCCTTGTCGACCGTGCGGCATGTCGCGATCGGAGGTGAATGCGATCCATTTCCCGTCCGGCGACCAGCTCGGGCGGAAATTGCCGCGATCGCTCTTGGTGAGATCGAAGGATCGGTGTCTCGTCAGATCGAGCAGCCACACATTCGCGGTACCGCCGCCGCGCGTGGAAACGAACGCCAGAGTCTTTCCATCGGGCGACAGGGCACCCTGATCGTCGAAAGCCGGACTGTCCGTCAGGCGCTCGACGGCGGAGCCGTCCACATGGACCCGGAAGATATCTGCCGATCCGAGCCGCTCGGACGTGAAGATGATCCAGCTGCCATCGGCTGAGAAAGACGCGTCGTAAGCGACCCAGGTCATTGGAATCAGCGGGCGCTCGCTGCGACCTCCGTCGCTCGACAGGAAAAGACCGCTCCGGGTGGGACCGCCGCCGATGTAGACGACACGCTGCCTGTGTGAGTCGGCCGGGAATGCGGATGCGGTGCCGATGAGCGCGCAAATCGCCAGAGCCATTCGCAGGACTGACATTTCGCTTCTCCCAAAGGGTTCTTGTCGAGGTCAGCTCGCTCCCGCGGGGAATGTGCGGTGGCGTCGCAATCGGCGAAAGGCGAAAGATACGATCGGCTTACGGGAGATTACGAAGCGCCGCCGGGCAGGCATGACGGCAGCGTCAAAAGCGTTGCAGTCACCGTGGCGCGGGGATTACGGTAGAGGCGCAAGAGTTTCCATCGAGGCACGCCGGAGAAGCCCCAATGCCCTCAATGACTGACCGCATTACCGTCCTTGCCGCGATCCTGATCGCCGGGTGCAGCACGACCGCCCCGCCGTCGGCTACTGCTGCTGCTGCGGCGGTCGTCGAGAACCTGACGGGGCCGGGCCCCTACGCTTTCGACTGCGATGCCGGCGCCGGGAAGACGGACTCGAGGAGCGTCCCGATCCCGAGCGGCAATTTGCGCATCACGGGTCTGCTCCAGTTCCAGAGCGCAAGACAAGACATCATTTACGAGGCCGCCGCCGGCGTGGAGGTCATCGATCCTGCCAAACGCAGCGCCGCGGCCCTGCAGCTCCTCGTGCGAAGCGATCAGCAGAACAAGGTCCTCGTCGCCTTCGGGACGGCGAGCGCGCGGCCGACGACGGGCAACGGCTTCGCTTCGGTGGCTGCCGCGTCGGAGTCCATCGGGTGGGCCACGCTGGGCGGCACGGGGGCAAGCTCGAACAATGTCTTCGCTTCGATGCCGTTCACGTCGGAGCCTATCCCGTTCTCGCTGACGGTCGAGCGATCAGGAACGGTCAACGGGTCATTCGGAGGCGTCGCCTCGCCGCAACCGTTGAGCTTCTCGGGCGCAACGCACTTGGCGATCGGATGTTCGACCTCGCACGTGCATTTCTCGAACGTGACGATTCAGAGCGCGGGGTAGAAGCGGCCGCGTGAGGCCGGCCGCAGCACACGCCGGCGTTGCCGCACGTGCCGCGTGTCAGATCAGATAACTCGCGACGAACACGACGAGCATCGTGAGCACGATGATCACTCGCGCGATCAGGGTCAGCGCGAAGCCGACCCACGTGCCGACTCCGACCCGCGCCGCCTGAGCGAGCCGGCTCGCGCCGACGCGCTTGGCGCCGAGGAGCCCGCCCACGACATCGGCCAGCAGTGCGAGCGCTGCCAGCACCGCGAGGATCGTGACCGTGATCCAGCCGATGCGCCTGAAGCATCCCCCGTACCTCGGGGGATGCCGTGTCCACCGCCGGGTTACCATGGCGGCATGGGCATAGCGAGAGCAGCACGGGCCTTGCGGCGTGCCGGACCGGCCGGTGTCGGTGCGTTGATCGTCGCGGCGGCGAGCGCCTTCGGCATCGCGGTCGGGGCGTGCGCCACCGCGTCCGCGGCCCCGCGCGCCGCCCCGGTGGCCGCCGTCCTACACTTGAGGGGCATCGTCGGCCCGGCGACGAGCCGCTACATCGAGCGGGGGCTTGCGAGCGCGCAGTCGGCCGGCGACCGGCTCGTGATCCTCGAGATGGATACGCCGGGCGGGCTCGACACGGCGATGCGCGACATCATCCGTGCCATCCTGGCCTCGCGCATTCCGGTCGTCGGGTTCGTGGCCCCGTCCGGCGCTCGGGCCGCGAGCGCGGGCACCTATATTCTGTACGCCTGCGAAATTGCCGCGATGGCACCCGCCACGAATCTCGGCGCGGCGACGCCCATCGAGATCGGCGGCACCTCGACGCCGCAGCGCACGCCCGAGCCCGCGACGACGGAAGAGCGCAAGCAGATCAACGATGCGGTGGCCTACATCCGCGGCCTCGCGCAGCTGCGCGGCCGCAACGGCGATTGGGCCGAGCAGGCGGTTCGCGGCGCGGCGAGCCTTCCCGCGAACGCGGCGCTGCAGAAGCACGTGATCGACCTCATCGCCGGCGACGTTCCGGACCTGCTCGCGAAGCTCGACGGCCGACAGGTGAAAATGGGCGGCGAGACAGTCGTGCTCGCGACGCGCGGAGTCTCGACGGTCCCGATCGACCCGGACTGGAAGACGCAGTTGCTCGCGATCATCACTCACCCGACGATCGCCTACGGTCTGCTGCTGATCGGAATCTACGGACTGCTGCTCGAGGGCTATAACCCCGGGGCCATGTTGCCGGGGGTGGTGGGAGTCATCTCGCTCCTGGTCGCGCTCTTCGCGTTTCAGATCCTGTCGGTGAACTTCGCAGGGCTCGTGCTCGTCGCCGTCGGCATCGGGATGATCATCGGGGAGTTCTTCCTTCCCACCTACGGCTCGCTCGGGATCGGCGGGCTGGTCGCGTTCGTCGTGGGATCGATCATTCTGTTCGATACGGATACGAACGAGCTGCACCTCGCCCTTCCGATCATCGCCGGCGTCGCGACGGCGGGTGGTCTCATCCTCATCGGCCTGGTCTATTTCACCAGCCACTCGAGGCGGCGGCCGGTCGTGACGGGCAAGGAAGCGATGCTGGGTGCGTCCGCCGAGGTCTTCGAGGACTTTGAGCAGCGCGGTCGTGTACGCTTGGGGGGCGAGCTCTGGAATGCGTACACGAGCCAGCCGGTTCGGGCAGGCGAGACCGTGCGCATCGTCAAGGTCGAAGGACTTCAGCTGTGGGTCGAGCCGGGCCTCGCGCCGGCCGCAGGCGGGCGCGAGCAGCCTCGCCGCCCTGGGGAGTAGCCGATGCCAGCGTATCCGATCATCGTCGTCGTCATCATCGCCGCACTCATCTTCATGAGCCTGCGCGTGCTCAGAGAATACGAACGCGGCGTGATGTTCAATCTCGGGCGCTTCGGCGGCGTGAAGGGTCCGGGCATCATCCTCGTCTGGCCGATGGTGCAGCAGATGACCAAGGTCGATCTGCGGGTGGTCGTGCTGCAGGTGCCGAAGCAGGATGTGATCCTGCGCGACAACGTATCGGTCAAGGTGAGCGCCGTCGTCTACTTCCGCGTCGTCGATCCCGCGAAGGCCATCATCCAGGTCGCAAATCCCTACGAGGCGACCAGTCAGCTCGCGCAGACGACGCTGCGCTCGATCCTCGGCCAGCACGAGACCGACGAGATGCTCTCCCAGCGCGAGAAGCTGAACGCGGACATTCAGCGCATCCTCGATCAGAACACCGATGCCTGGGGCATCAAGGTGTCGAACGTCGAGATCAAGGACGTTGATCTCGACGAGACGATGGTCCGCGCGATGGCCCGGCAGGCGGAGGCCGAACGCGCGCGGCGCGCGAAGATCATCAACGCCGAGGGCGAGAAGCAGGCGGCGGATACCCTGGTTTCCGCCGCGATCGCGATGTCGCGGGACCCGCGCGCACTGCAGCTGCGCTATCTGCAGACGCTGCTCGACATCGCGACGGAGAAGAGCACCATCATTGCATTCCCGCTGCCGCTCGACCTGATCGCACCCCTGCTCGAGCGCGCGCCCCGCTTGCCATGACCGCCGGTCACGATTCGCGCTGGGTCCTGGCGGCCGGCGGGTTGCTGCTCGCGGCAGCGACGATCCTCGGCGCATTGGGCGCGCACGCCCTGCAGTCGCGTCTGGCGCCGGACCGCCTCCAGGCATACGAGACGGCCGTGCGCTATCACTTCTATCACGCGCTGGGGCTGCTCGCGATCGGCCTCGCCGCGCGCGCGGTCGACCCGGGATGGATG
>JBOHZR010000319.1:0-6903 GCA_050738595.1 Steroidobacteraceae bacterium
CGGCCGTCGATCTCGGCTCGAACAGCTTCCACATGGTCGTCGCGCGCTACTCGGATGGCCAGCTCGTCATCATCGATCGGCTGCGCGAGATGGTGCGCCTCGCCTCGGGAGTCGAGGAGAACGGCCGGCTCGACAAGGAGGTCGCCGCGCGCGCGCTCGCCTGCCTCGAGCGTTTCGGGCAGCGTTTGCGGGCCATGCACGCCGACAGTGTGCGGGTCGTCGGCACGAACGCCCTGCGCCTCGCGCGGCGCAAGCAGGCCTTTCTCGAGCGCGCACGCGAGGCGCTCGGCCATCCGATCGAGATCATCAGCGGCCGGGAGGAGGCGCGCCTGATCTACTCCGGCGTTGCGCACACGCTGCCGAGCGAGCCCGGCCGCCGGCTCGTCGTGGACATCGGCGGCGGCAGCACGGAGCTCATCATCGGGGAGGGTCTCGCACCGCTCGAGCTCGAGAGCCTGCAGATGGGCTGCGTGAGCGTGAGCGAGCGCTTCTTTCGCGATGGGAAGGTGTCGGCCAAGCGAATCGGCCGCGCGCGGCTGGCAGCGCGCCTCGAGCTCGAACCGGTTCAGGCCGCGTTCCGCTCGCGCGGGTGGGAGCAGACGGCCGGCAGCTCCGGCACGATCCGCGCGATCGGCGATGCGTTGCGAGAGCTCGATCCTCAGGCGACCACGATCACACCGGCCGGCATCGAGCGGCTGCTCGCCCGTCTCGTCGAGGCGGGGAGCGCGCGGGAGCTGAAGCTCCCCTCGATCACCGAGGAGCGGCGGCCTGTTTTCCCGGGTGGGATCGCCATTCTCGCCGAGACCCTCGACGGTCTCGACATCCGCGAGCTGCGCGTTGCGGAAGGCGCCATGCGCGAAGGACTGCTCTACGACATGGTCGGCCGCTTCACGGACGAAGACGCGCGCGAGCGCACCGTGCGCGCCATGCAGCGCCGCTACCACGTCGATCTCGCGCAGGCCGAGCGCATCGAGTCGACGGTTCTCGAGTTCCTGCACCGCACGCGGGCGGCATGGCGTCTCGAGGCGCCGCTTGCCGATCTCGCACTCAAATGGGCGGCGCGTCTGCACGAGATCGGGCTCGACGTGTCGCATAGCGGCTATCACCGCCACGGCGCGTATTTGCTGGAGAACGCGGACATGCCGGGCTTCCCGCGCGAGGAGCAGCAGCTGCTTGCGCGGCTGGTCGGCAGCCATCGCCGCAAGCTCACGCTCGAGCGGCTCGATGAGCTGATCCCGCCGTGGGACCGCAGCGCGATGTACCTCATCTTGCTGTTGCGGCTTGCCGTGCTGCTGCACCGGGGGCGCAGCCCCGCGGCGTTCCCGCCGATCGAGCTCGCCGCGAAGCCGCGTTCCCTCGAGCTCAGCTTCCCGATCCGCTGGCTCAAAGATCATCCGCTCACGAGCGCGGACCTTCAGCAGGAGATCGACTATCTGAAACCGCACGGCTTCCGGTTGAGAGTCTTCAGCCGAGGGGACTGAATCGCCGCGCGCGATTCGAGGCCGTTCAGGGGCTGTTCAGAGGCTGTAGCCGAGCCCGGCCGCATAGCTCGCGAGGAGCTTCTCCTGCGCGTTGACGGGCGGCTCGCCGGCGGCCTCGACGCGCCGGTACAGTCCGTCGGATGCGAGCCGCCATGCCTGGGTGTTGTCCGAGAGATAGATGTCGAGGTCGCGCAGGATGAGCTCCCGCAGCTGAGGCGGCTCGATCGGGAAGGCGACTTCCACGCGGCGGAAGAAGTTGCGTTCCATCCAGTCCGCGCTCGCGCAGTAGAGCTCCGGTGCTCCCGCGTTCTCGAAGTAGAAGACGCGCGAGTGCTCGAGGAAGCGGCCGACGATCGAGCGCACAGTGATGCGTTCGGACACGCCCGGCAGGCCCGGCCGCAGCCCGCAGATGCCCCGCACGATGAGATCGATGGTCACGCCCGCCTGTGAGGCGCGGTAGAGCGCCTCGATCGATTGCGGATCGACGAGCGAGTTCATCTTCGCGATGATCCGCGCGGGCTGGCCGGCGCGCGCGTGCTCGGCTTCGCGCGCGACCTTGGCGAGCATCGCGCCGTGCAGGCCGAAGGGAGATTGCAGCAGGCGTTTCAGGTCCGGCGTTTGAGTGAGGCTCGTGAGCTGCAGGAAGATCTCGTGCACGTCCTCGCCGATCTCCTTGTTGCAGGTGAACAGGCCATAGTCGGTGTACGTGCGGGCCGTGCGCGGGTGGTAGTTGCCGGTCCCGAGATGGCAGTAGCGGCGGATGCCGTCCGCTTCGCGGCGCACGACCAGGGTGAGCTTCGCGTGCGTCTTGAAGCCGACGACTCCGTACATGACGTGCGCGCCTGCCTCCTGCAGGCGATTGGCGAGCTCGATGTTCGCCTCCTCATCGAAGCGGGCCCTGAGCTCGATGACGACCGTCACGTCCTTGCCGGCCTGCGCGGCGGCGACGAGCGCATCGACGACCGGGGAGTCCGCTCCGGTGCGATAGAGGGTCTGTTTGATCGCGAGCACGTGCGAGTCCGCGGCGGCCTGGCGCACGAAATCCATCACGGGAGCGAAGCTCTGGTACGGGTGGTGTACGAGCACATCGCCCTGGCGGGTGACGGCGAAAAGGTCCGTGCCGCCGCTGCCCGCCAGCGGCCGCGGAAGCCCTGGCGTGAAGGGTGAGTACTTCAGATCGGCGCGCTGGACGAGATCGTAGATCGCCGACAGGCGGTTGAGATTGACCGGACCTGGCATGCGGTACAGATCCGCATCGGCGAGCGCAAACTGGCGCAGCAGGAACGCGACCACCTCATCCGGGCAGTCGCGCGAGGTCTCCAGGCGCACCGCCTCCCCGTAGCGCCGATGCGCAAGCTCACCCTCGAGCGCGCGGCGCAGATCGTCGATCTCCTCCTCGTCGACGAACAGGTCGCTGTTGCGCGTGACCCGGAACTGGTAACAGCCGAGCACCTCGATCCCCGGAAAGAGCTTCGGGACGAACGTGTGCACGATCGAAGTCAGCAGCACGACCGAGCGCCGGACGCCTTCCTCGGGGAGCAGGACGACGCGAGGCAGCGAGCGCGGCGCCTGGACGATGGCGAGCTCGCTGTCGCGTCCGAAGGCGTCTTTGCCCTCGAGCCGCACGATGAAGTTGAGGCTTTTGTTTTGTATGCGCGGGAAAGGGCGCGCCGGATCGAGCCCCAAGGGAGAGAGGACCGGCTCGACCTCGAGCTCGAAATACTGCTCGAGCCAGCGCCGCGTCTCCTGCGTCCAGTCCTGCGGGTCGATGAGATGGATGCCCGCGTCGCGCAGTCGCGGCAACAGCACCTCGTCGAGGCAGCGGTACTGCTCGGTGACGAGGATCGAGGCGCGGGCCTGGATCGCGGCGAGCTGCTCGGGAATGGTCAGTGCATCGGGCGCGAGCTGGGCGGAGCCGAGCGCTTGGAGATGCTTGAGCCCTGCGACTCGGATCTCGAAGAACTCGTCGAGATTACTCGAGGAGATGCAGAGGAACTTCAGCCGCTCGAGCAGCGGAATGGATTCCTCGAACGCGAGCGCCAGCACCCGCTGGTTGAACTCGAGGAACGAGAGCTCACGGTTGATGTAGAGGTCGGGAGCCTTGAGGTCAGGAACGTCCACTGCGGTCGCCTCGCGCTGGCGGTTCCCTCGAGCATAACCCGGCGAGCCCGGCGGGCCGCTACCGCGGGGTCAGCGCGAGACCAGCGCCGGGCCCTCGAGGGGATAGAGCGAGCCGAGCAGCGGCCCGGTCTTGGCGAGAAAATCCGCGCGCAGGCCGGCCTCGATCGGGACGGCATCCGGCAGGATCACCGTCTGGGGATTCTTGTACACGCCATCCACCCGGAACTCGTAGTGCAGATGCGGTCCGGTCGCAAGCCCCGTCATACCGACGTAGGCGATGACCGTGCCCTGGGAGACGTGCTCCCCGACGTGCAGGCCGCGCGCGAAGCGCGAAAGATGACCATAGAGGGTGGTGATGCCGTGCGCATGATCGAGCACGACCGCATTGCCATAGCCGCCCTTGCGGCCCGCGAAGATCACGCGGCCATCGCCGGCCGCCCACACCGGCGTACCGATCGGCGCGGCGTAGTCGACGCCCGTGTGCCTGCGAATGAGGTTCAGAATGGGGTGGCGGCGGTGCAGGCTGAACGGGGAGCTGACGCGGGTGAACTCGAGCGGCGCCCGCAGGAATGCCTTGCGCATGCTCCGGCCGTCCGGGGTGTAGTAGGCCGCCTGCCCGCTCGGGGAGACGTAGCGGACGGCGACGTATTCATGTCCATTGTTGATGAACCGCGCCGCGAGAATGGGGCCATCCTCGGCGTATTTGCCGTGGTCGTAGACTTCGTCGTAGGTGACCGTGAACCTGTCCCCGGGCTGGATCTCGTTCACGAAATCGATGTCCCACGCGAAGATGTCCGCGAGCGCGAGCGTCGTCGAGTCGTGACCGCCTGCGGCCGCCATCGCCTCGAACAGTGAGCTGTCGATTTCTCCCGAGAGCGTGCGCGTGCGCGTCTCGAGCGGAATCGCAACCAGGTGTGCCTCGAATCCGGTGGCGCTGCGCCTCACCTCGAGGCTCTGCGCGAGGCTCAGTCGGCGCGTGAGCCCGAGCAACTCATCACCCTCGCGCACGAGCGTCAGCGACTCCCCGGGATGCAAGCGGTCGAGATCGTTCCTCAGCCCCGGGAGGCTGCGGATCGCGGCGAGATCGGCGAGGCTCAGCTTCTCGCGGTGGAAAATCGCCTCGAGCGTATCGTTGCGACGGACCCGGACCTCGAGCGTCTGCCCAGCGGCCGCCTGCCCCGTAAGAGCAGAGGCCGATGGCGCGGCCCCGGGCAGCCGCGTGGGAGATGATGTCGCGAGGGCACGTGCTTTGGAGCTTGCGGCGGACGCGCGCGTCGCCGGGCGGGAAATGTACCGCGGGACCTGCACGCACGCCCATGCGGCCGCGGCGAGCAGGCCTGCTTGCGCCCACCGCGCCGGGGATCGCGCGAAAGCAAGCACGGTCGTCTTGGCGGGCAGGGGCATCGCCGAACCGTACTTGAGCGTGTGCTGGATGGTCAACCGCCTCAGCCGGGGCTGTGATGCGGCGCGCACGCAGGCCCGGTAAAGTGCGCCGGTCATGAATCCGCATTCCGATGATTCCGCCGGCGCGCCCGGGCGCCGTGCCGAGCCGGTGCAGGAGGAGCTCACGGCGTCCGACCGCGAGGCGCTCGCGGAGCTCGAGCGCGGCACGCAGGAGGTACTCACACGCCGGGATCTCCTGCGTAAGCTCGCGCGCGGCAAGCCGCTGCGAGTGAAGGCCGGCTTCGATCCGACGGCGCCCGATCTGCATCTCGGCCACACCGTGCTGCTCAACAAGATGCGGCAGTTCCAGAGCCTCGGACACGAGGTGATCTTCCTCATCGGCGATTTCACCGGCCTGATCGGTGACCCGACGGGGCGCAATGCCACCCGCCCCCCGCTCACGCGCGCGCAGATCGAGGAGAACGCGCGAACGTACGAGCAGCAGGTGTTCAAGATCCTGGACCCCGCGCGCACGCGGGTGGATTTCAACTCGAGGTGGCTCGCCGCGATGCCGGCGCTCGAGTTCGTGAAGATCGCAGGGCATTACACGGTCGCGCGCATGCTCGAGCGGGAGGACTTCGCGAAGCGCTACGCGGAAGGTCGGCCGATCGCCGTGCACGAGTTCCTGTACCCCCTTGCCCAGGGCTACGACTCGATCGCGCTGCGCGCGGATGTCGAGCTCGGCGGCACGGACCAGAAGTTCAATTTGCTCGTCGGGCGGCAGCTGCAGGAGGCCTACGGACAGGAGGCCCAGGTCGTGATGACCGTGCCGCTGCTCGAGGGGACGGACGGCATCGACAAGATGTCGAAATCGCGGGGCAATTATGTCGGCATCTCGGAATCACCCGATGCGATGCTCGGCAAGATCATGTCGATCTCCGATGAGCTCATGTGGCGCTGGTACGAGCTGCTGTCCTTGCGGCCGCTTCCCGAGATCGCAGCGCTCAAGCGCGAGACCGAGGCCGGCCGCAATCCGCGCGATGTGAAGCTCGAGCTCGCGCGCGAGATCGTCGCCCGCTTCCACGATGCAGCGGCGGCCGAGAGCGCGGAGCGCAATTTCATGACGCGCGTGAGCGAGCGGGCCGTACCCACGGACCTGGCTCCGACGACGGTGCTCGTCGAGCCCGCGGGGCTCAAGCTCGCGAACATCCTCAAGGCCGGAGGGCTCGTCGCGAGCACCTCCGAGGCCTACCGCAAGATCGACGAGGGCGCCGTGCGGATCGACGGCGCTCGCGTGACTGACCGCGCGCTCACGCTCGGTGCGGGCGCCGATCATGTTTTCCAGGTGGGAACGCGGCGGTTCGCGCGCTTGAAGCTCGAGCGGAAGACCTGAGGAGGCGCCTTAAGTGTGCGCCCCGAGGACGACGGCCCAGGCCGCGCTTATCGCCAATGCCGCGAGGGGTGTCGAGCCGCCGGAGCGCGCGTTGACAACCCGCCTCCGGCGGCTATACTGCGCGCCCCTTCCACGGCGATGCCGCACTGCGGCAGCAGCGTGTGAGCGGTTGACGAAAACGTTACGGGGGCTATACTTCCGCCCCCTTTCACGATGGTGCGCAGCAACGCGCGGCATCCCACCCGGGTCCGAAGCGTCCGGGACGCTTTTTAACAGTTCGGCAGGTAATTTGTGTGGGGACTCGCGTCGAGCCGAAGAGGCTTTAGACCGAGTGACCAAATGTCCAGCGAGTAGTTGGGCCTTTGGATCCACTCAGTAACTTCTAGCTCAAGAGCTTCAAGTGAAGAGTTTGATCCTGGCTCAGATTGAACGCTGGCGGCGTGCCTAACACATGCAAGTCGAGCGGTAACAGGTGTAGCAATACATGCTGACGAGCGGCGAACGGGTGAGTAATGCTTCGGAATC
>JBOHZR010000320.1:0-5091 GCA_050738595.1 Steroidobacteraceae bacterium
GCACCCGGCGCGCCGGCCGCCGTGCCGCGCGCCCGAGCCGGGCTCGCGAGCGTGACCGTGGATGCGGCGCGCACGACCGGCATGCTCCGCACGCTTCAGGGCGTGAACGGTGCCCCCGGGCCGGGTATGCACAAGCCCCCCTCGTTCACGTTCGGCGGCTGGAACATGCCGGAAGACATCGATGTCTCCCGCGGCTATCGCGAGGCTCGCATCGATCTGGTGCGCACGCACGATGCATACGGTCCTGGGGACATCGATGCGCGGTTCGGGCCGCCGCGCTCGACGGGGATTTTCACCGTTCCACGCGAGCGCAGCTCACTCGTGATTTTTCCGGACTCTGCGGCCGACCCCGACGACCCGCGCAGCTATCACTTCGGCCCGACGGACCGGCTCGTGGCATCGATCGTCGGCATCGGCGCCCAGACGATCTTCCGGCTCGGCCGCAGCGAGACCTCCGATGTGACTCCGCCGCGGGACTTCGACCGCTACGCCGCGGTCGTCGAGCACATCGTGCTGCACTACAACCGCGGGTGGGACCACGGTTTCCGATACGGCCTCAAATACTGGGAAGTATGGAACGAGCCCGATCTCGGAACGCTGTTCTGGGGCGGCACGCCGCGACAGTTCTACGCGCTCTATGCAAAGCTCGCCCGTGCGGTGAAGCGCGCCGACCCCTCAGCGCTCGTCGGCGGGCCGGCCCTCGCGAAGCCGAACGATGCATCGCCCTACCGCGACGAATTCCTCGAGTTCGTCCGCGACGAGCACCTGCCGCTCGATTTCTTCTCCTGGCATTGGTACGCGACGGATACGGATGATCCGCGCGACTTCGTGCGCATCGGCCGCAACGTACGCGCCCTGCTCGACCGGCTCGGGTTCCGGAGCACACTGAGCGTGCTCGATGAATGGAATTACGGGCTCACCTATCCGCTGCCCTCGGACCTCGAGCGGGCCGCATTCGTCGCAAGCTCACTCATCGGCATGGGGCACGCCCCGATCGATCTTGCGGCGCTGTACCGGGCCGACAATCTCTTCGGCCGCGATGGGGCGATGCCGGACAAGACCGGCGCAGCGCTCGTCGCGCTCGGACGGATGAAAGACACGCGCAACGAGCTGCTGGTCACGGACCCACCGGGCAACTTGCTGCCGTGCGGCTTCGCCGCAGAGGCCGGCCGCTCCGACGACGGGCGGGTGCTGCAAGTGATCGTGAGCAACTACACGGTTCCCGCGCAGTCGCGCCCCCCGCACCCGGCACACCGCCCGAAACGGGCGCGCGATCAGGACGAATGCCGTGCGATTTCGGGCTTCGATCTCACCATCACGCATCTCGAGCCGGACGTCCGCTACGAAATCGAGCGCGAGCCGATTTCCCGCAGGTCGACTCTCGAGCCGCTCGAGCGGGCGGGGCAGCTCGGACCGACGATCCGAGTGCGCGCCGCCCTCCGGGCGCCCGGCATCGAGCTGATCGTGGTGAGACGCGCAGGCTGATCAAAATCTGAGTCCGATCCTGATCGGAACGAACTCCGTTTTCTGGTCCTGCGGTCCGATGCGCAAATAGCGCGCATCGACGAACCAGGACATGCCATTGCGGAGCGCGAAGTTGACGCCGAGTCCGGCATTCCAGGCGAATTTCCAGCTGCTCGTGGTGCGGTCGACGACCGCATCCGCCGGAAAATAGCCCGCACCGCAGAAGCCCCACCATGGATCGCAGAACGAGCCGCCGCCGAAGACAGTCTGATAGAGCTCGATCTGGCGCTTGTACGTGCCGATTCCGCCGATCAGGTAGCCGTTCGCGCCCGGCCCGAGGGGAAAGTCGAACTCCGCGTCGAGGTCCCCGCCCCAGGTGCGTCCGGTGCCCGAGTCGATTTGCGTCTGCAGCGTCGTTTCGCTCTGCAGCAGCAGATTGTGCGTGGCGTTGTATTCGCTGTAGCTGAGATCGAGCCGCAACCCCACCGGCGTTATCGGCGAGGGATACCAGGTCAAGCCGCCGCCGAGCGTCCAGCCGCCCTGCAGGTAATCCGAAGTCGTGCCCACAGTGGGGCTGTATCCGCCTTCGATCTGCCAGTGCAGCGGCCTCACGGATTGGCCCGAGTAGTAAAACTGCGCCATCACGGGTGAGGCGCATGGGAGCGCCAGCAGCGCGGCGAGTCCGTAGAGTGCTTTGCTCTTCACGACGAGGGTCCTCGATGCTCATTCAAGGGGGGATTCACCTGCGCACCGCATCTGCCGTGCCCGCTCCACCTTGGCGGGCTGGCCGCGCGAGCCGCGATGATGTGATCTGTGAACGGGCAGGCGGCTTTCGCGTTGACGCGCAGCGTGCGGCGGGTGCGCATGTTCACGCGTTCGCATAGCGGCCCTCGCGCAGCGCCGCGATGCGCTCGGGAATCGGCGGGTGGCTCATGAACAGCCGCTTGAGTCCGCGAGCCACATCGCCCGAAATGCCGAACGCTCTGAGCGATCCGGGAAGGGCAGCCCCCTCGCCCGCGTGCAACCGCTCGAGCGCGGCGATCATGTTCCCCGTCCCATCGAGGCGCGCCCCGCCTGCGTCGGCGCGGAACTCGCGGCGGCGCGAGAACCCCATGACGATGATGTTTGCGAACAGCCCGAGCACGACCTGCAGGACGATGACTGTCACGAAATAAAACGGTCCCGGCCCGCGGCGCTGCTGCGTACGTCCCCCGGAGATGAAGCTATCGAGCAACGTTCCGAGCACTCTCGAGAGGAAGATCACGAACGTATTCACGACGCCCTGGATGAGCGCGAGCGTCACCATGTCGCCATTGGCCGCATGCGTGATCTCGTGGCCGAGCACCGCGTGGGCCTCCTCGGGAGTCATCCCGCGCAGCAACCCGCTGCTCACCGCGACGAGCGCATGGTTGCGGCTCGCGCCCGTCGCGAAGGCGTTCATCTCGGCGCCGTCGTAGATGCCGACCTCGGGCATTGCGATTCCGACGCGGCTCGCGTGTTCGCGCACCGTCTCGAGGAGCCAGGACTCGGTCTCGGTCTGCGGCTGCGCGATCACGCGCACACCCATGAAGGTCTTCGCCTGCCACTTGGAGAGCGCAAGCGAGATGAGCGAGCCGGCAAAGCCGATGACGGCGGCGAAGAGGAGCAGCCCGCGCCAATCCATGCCGCGCGCGGCAAGCGCGGCATCGGCACCGGTCGCACGCACGATGATCGTGAGCAGCACGAGCACCGCGATGTTCGTGAGCAGGAAGAGAACGAGGCGTTTCACTTCGCGTCGGCCTCGCGCGCGGTGGTCGGTCGTCTGCTGCCGCAAGCTGCATGCCCGGCCGGAATCGACGCGCCGCCGCTCGTGAGTGCCGCAGCACCGCTACAGCGCTGCACCGTGCGGGTTCCAGAGCCCGGCAGGCGACTGCGCCGCGCGCGCACGGGCGCTCACCCCCAGCGGATCCGCTCTGGTGCAGGGATCGCAGTGGTGAACGGCTCCTCCGCGCGACCGCGCGCGAGTGCCGCGCGTACGCCGGGCCGTTCCGAGATGCTGCGCAGCCAAGCGAGCGCATGGGGTGCGTGGGACTCGCGCAGCAGCTGAGCGGCAAGCGCCGGCAGGTATCGGAAATAGGAGAACACCGCGATATCGGCGAGCGAGTACCTCGCGCCTGCGAGCCAGTCGCTCACCACGAGAGCGGTCTCGACCTTCAAGACCGCTTCCTCGATGCGCGCGCGAGCGTGGGCCAGCTGCTCCTCCCCATATCCGGCGAGCGCCGCGCGCCAGCGCGGACGCTCCTCGGGCGGCACGCTCTCCTCGAGCACCCTTTCGAGCCGTTCGCGGGCCGGCGGCGCTAGAGATCGCTCTGCGTAGGCGTGCCAGGCGAGCTCGCTCACGGCAGGAGCGAGGATGTCATCCACGTACTTCTGCCACACTCGCACGCACCACCGATCGCGCGGCCCCGCCGGCATGAGAGGCCGCTCGGGGTATGCCTCCTCCAGAAGCTCGCACACGGCGCTCGCGCCGGTCGAGGCCACACCGCCGCGGACCAGCACCGGTATGTCCGCACCGGGCGCGAGCCCCGCGAGCGGCGGGAAGTATTGCTCGAGCGCGAGGAGATCGACGTAGTGGCCGCGAAACTCGAGCGCCTTCTCCTCGAGCACGATCAGCACGCGCGCCGACGCTCCGGTAGGCTCCGCGTGATACAGATCGAGCATTGCGCGCAGCGTCAGACCGCAGCGTCAGGCCGAAGCGCCGGCCGCCGCGCGCGCGAGCACCAGCGGGCGCTGCGGCATGCGCGATCGGGCGCGCAGCTCACGCACCGCGGGCCGCTCCTCCATCCGGCCGATCCAATCGATCGTGCGCGGGGTGGCGCGCTCGTTGACGACCTCCGGCGACCACTTTGCGAGAAAGGCGTAGAAGTTGAGCAGGTCAACGTCGGCGAGCGAGAAGCTCGAGCCCGCGAGCCAATGAGTGCGCGCGAGCGCCTGCTCGATGCGTACGGCGCCAGCGCTGATGCGGCGGTGCGATTCGGCGACGTCCTCCGGCGGAGTCTCCTGCAGATAGGCGCGGCGCCACGCGCACCGGCGGTCCGGGTCCGGTACGCGCGCGATGATGCCTTCCACCTCCTCGCGCGAACGGGCGGCGACGAAAGCCGGCACGATCCGGTTCCAGTGAATCATCATCAACGCGCGACCCAAATCGACGTCGAGATATCGGCACCAGCGGCGCATGTTGCAGCGCTCATCGGGATTCCCAGGACGCAGCGGCGCTCCTACGAACGCCTCGTCGATGTACTCGCAGATCGGTGCGCCCTCGGTGAGCGGCCGGCCATCGTGGAGCAGCGCGGGCACCTGGCCACGCGGATTGATTGCGAGATACTCCGGTCGCAAATGCTCGAACGCGAGCCCGTCGAGCTCCCGCTCGACGAACGGGACGCCCTTCTCGAGCAGCGCGAGAAAGACTCTGCCGGAGTTGGTGCCGAGAGGCTGAAAGAAGTAGAGCTCGACCGCCATCCGCTCTCCGTTGACATGTCATCGCGATCGGAGCGATCAAAATTACGCGCTCAGTGCGCGCGCGGCAAGACAAGGAGCGAGCGCGCACCGCGCGGCCCCGCGGACGCAGCCGGCACCACGGCCTCGGCG
>JBOHZR010000321.1:0-7646 GCA_050738595.1 Steroidobacteraceae bacterium
GAGATGGGCCGGACGGCCGCGGAGGGGCTGTTCGCCGCGCCCAAAGCGGCTGCCAGGGCGCCCGTGTGGGAATTCACCCCCAGCCTCATCGAGCGCGATTCGACCGCGCCACCGCCCCGCGCCCGGCCGCAGCGCTCCTGACGCGCCGCGGCGTGCCGCCGGGGTGACACCGGTAGACAAGATGCCGTTGCAGGGTGTGACACCGGTTACCTATAATGGCGCCATGTCGCGGCCCCTGGCATTGCATCCCGACCGTCTCTTTCCGGCGGACTCCACGGTGCGCGCCATTGCGCGCTCGCTGTACGCGCACGTGCGCGATCTGCCCATCGTCAGCCCGCACGGCCACACCGATCCGGCCTGGTTCGCCTACGACCAGCCATTCGGCGATGCCGTGGATCTGCTGCTCGCGCCAGATCATTATCTCTATCGGATGCTGCACAGCCAGGGTGTTGCGCTCGATTCGCTCGGCGTGCGCTCCCGATGCGGCGCGCCGGCGTACGAGCCGCGCGAGGCCTGGCGTCAATTCGCCAGCCGCTACTTCCTTTTCCGCGGCACGCCCTCGGGGCTCTGGCTCGATCAGGTGTTTGCGCAGGTGTTCGGCCTGACGGTGCGTCTCGAGGCCGGGACGGCGGACCTTTATTTCGACGCCATCGGTGCCGCGCTCGCGAGCCCCGCCTTTCGCCCGCGAGCGCTCTTTGAGCAATTCAACATCGAAGTGCTGGCGACGACGGAGAGTCCCACCGATCCTCTCGCGGCGCACGAGGCGATCCGCCGCAGCGGCTGGCCGGGGCGAGTGATCAGCACCTACCGCCCGGACCCGGTCGTCGATCCGGAGCACGAGGCCTTTCGCGACTCTCTCACAGAGCTCGGGCGGATGACGGGCCAGGACGTCCACTCGTGGCGTGGTTATCTCGAAGCGCATCGGCTCCGCCGCGCTGCCTTCATCACGCTCGGCACCACCGCGAGCGATCATGGGCATCCGAGCGCGGCCACCGCCAATCTCGCAGAGCGCGAGGCGCAGGCGCTCTTCGGCCGGATAGTCTCCGGCGCCTTCAGTCCGGATGACGCGGAGCTCTTCCGCGCGCAGATGCTAACCGAGATGGCTGCGATGAGCGTCGAGGATGGCCTGGTGATGCAGATCCATCCGGGCGCATTGCGCAATCACGACCGCACGCTCTTCGCCAAGTACGGCCGCGACAAGGGAGCCGACATTCCGCAGCGCAGCGATTACGTGCATGCGCTGCAGCCGCTGCTCGAGCGCTTCGGCAGCCATCCGCGCCTCTCGGTGATCGTCTTTACCCTCGATGAGTCGACCTACAGCCGGGAGCTGGCGCCGCTCGCCGGCCACTATCCGGTGCTCAAGCTCGGTCCCGCCTGGTGGTTTCACGACAGTCCCGAGGGTTTGCGCCGCTTCCGCGAGCAGACGACGGAGACGGCGGGCTTCTACAACACCGTCGGCTTCAACGACGACACACGGGCGTTCCTGTCGATTCCCGCGCGCCACGACGTGGCGCGCCGCAGCGACTGCGCCTTTCTCGCGCGCCTCGTCGCCGAGCATCGCCTCGCCGAGGATGAGGCCGCCGAGACCGCGGTCGATCTCGCCTATCGTCTGCCGAAGGAGGCCTACCGGCTCTGACCGAATCATGAAACGCTCCGTTTTGGCCTCGATCCGCCTGCCTGATCTCATCGTCGCGCTCTCGCTCGGCGGCGTGTCCGTGGCATCCGCGCAGGACATGCGGCACGTCGTGCAGCCACGCATTCCATCCTCCTGCGTGGCGCTGCGCGCCCGGCTCTCCGCTCCCCACGAGGTTCTCTCGCCCGCCGCGGAGCGGCACCCCGATACCGACCGCATTCAACAGGCGATGGACCATTGCGCAGCGGGACAGGCCGTCGAGCTCGGGGCTGACGGCGACAAGCGCGTGTTCCTCAGCGGCCCGCTGACGCTTCGCTCGGGCGTCACACTGCTCATAGATGCCAACACGGTGCTTGCGGCATCGGCCAATCCACGGGTCTACGACATTACACCCGGAAGCTGTGGCCGCCTCGGCGAGCGCGCGGAGGGCTGCAAGCCGCTCTTGAGCGGTTCGGGAATCAGCCACAGCGGCATCATGGGTGCCGGCGCCATCGACGGCCGCGGCGGCGATCGCCTACTCGGAGAGCGCGTCACCTGGTGGGAGCTTGCGCACCAGGGGAAGGTGCTGGACCGGAATCAGAAGGTGCCCGGACTCATCGTGTTGAGCCAGGTGCGTGATTTCACGATGTACGGCATCACGCTGCGCGATTCCCCACGCTACCACATCGATGTCCGCAATTCAGACGGCTTCACGGCCTGGGGCGTGAAGATCATGACACCGGGGACGACGCGCAACACCGATGGCATCGATCCTATCTCATCCACCAACGTGACGATCGCGCAGTGCTCCATCCACGCCGGCGACGACAGCGTCGCGATCAGCTCCCGGCAAGGCGGTGAAGCCTCCCACATCTCCGTGCTCGACAATCACTTCTACACCGGGCATGGGATGTCCATCGGCAGTCCCACGAGCGGCGGGGTGAGTCACGTGCTCGTGCGGAATCTCACCATCGACGGTTCTCTGAACGGGATTCGGATCAAGTCCGATCCCAGCCGCGGCGGCCTGGTGCATGACGTGAAATACGAGAACGTCTGCATCCGCAATGTGACCAATCCGATCGTCCTCACGCCGCACTACACCAACTTCTCCGGCTCCCTCACTCCGGAATACCGCGACATCTCGCTGCGCGATGTGCACGTTGTCACGCCCGGCTACTACATATTCAGCGGCCTCGATCCGCGACACGTACTCGAGGTCTCGCTGGACAATGTGTTTGCGGACGGCGTCGACGCAGCGCACCTGCTGGCGACCGACGCCCGCATTACCCTCGGCCCCTCGCTCGGGAATCTGGTTCCGAGCGGGCAGGACGTGGCCGTAACCCGTACGCCCGGCAGCCGCCCCGGGACGCCGCTGGCTTGCGCATCCCGCTTTGTGCCATTCCCCGCGCTGCCCTCGGCGCCCCGCCTCGTCGTCAAAGTCCCGCCCGTCGACAGGACCCTGTACGTGGCTGCCGACGGCACCGGAGACTTCTGGTCGATCCAGCGCGCGATCGACGTCGCCCCTGCGAACGGGGCGGTCATCTCGGTCGCGCCGGGCACGTACCGCGAGGCGCTCACGATCGGAAAGCCGCACATCGTGCTGCGAAGCCCCTATGAGGATGCCGCCAAGACGGTCATCGTCACGCCCAAAGAGGAGGCTGCCTCGGCGGCCGTGACGGTTGCCGCAAATGACGTCCGGGTTGAGAACATGACGTTCGAGAGCGCCTCCGGGCAGGCGCATTCGAACGCTGCCCGAGCCGCGGAGTCGGTGGCGCTGAGCGTGAGCGGCGAGCACGACGTCTTCAAGAACGTGCGCGTGCTCGGGAAGACCGTGAAGCGGAAGCCCTGAGCGCACGCTGTTTGTGTACTCGAGTGCGCGAGCCGGGCGAGATGTCTGATAGCGCCGCTATCACCAGGAGCGTTGCCGGCAGTTTCGTCGCCGCGCGCCTGGCGGCGCGTGCGCTGCCCGCTTATCCGGGGCCGCTACCGGAAACCCTTGCGGACGCCTATGCGCGGCAGGATGCAGCGATCGCTCTGTGGCCGGATGAGATTGCGGGATGGAAGGTAGGGGGAGTCCCCGATCCGTGGCCCGCGCGCCTGGGCGAGTCGCGCCTGCTGGGCCCCATCTTCCGCCGCCATCTGTGGCATGCCCGCGACGACGTCATCACGCGCCTGCCGGTCATTCCCGGCGGATTTGCCGCCGTCGAAGCCGAGTACGTCTTCGTGCTGGCGACCTCCGTGCCCGCGGAGCGCAGAGAGTGGACCCCGGCGCAGACGGTCGAGGTGGTCGCGGAGCTAAGGGTCGGGATCGAGCTCGCGGGGAGCCCGCTCGCGACAATCAATGAGCTCGGGCCGGCGGTGGTGGTCTCGGACTTCGGCAACAACGCGGGCTTGCTGATCGGCGGCCCGATTGCTAACGGGCTGTCGCGGCCGCTCGAGTCCTTGACGTGCGACATGCATGTGGACGGCCGCCGCGTCGGGCGCGGGGGCGCCGCCTCAATTGCGGGCGGACCGCTCGCGGCCCTGGCCTTCGCGCTCGGCTGCTGTGCGCGTCGCGGTCGCACGCTCAGGGCTGGGGATGTGATTTCCACCGGCGCGTGCACCGGCGTCCACACCGTCCGCATCGGCGAGGAGGTGCGCGCGGCTTTTCTCGGCGCTGCGGAGCTGCGCTGTCGTGCGGTGCGCGCCGGGCCGGCAAAGCCCCGGCGGACACGGTGACCGCGGCGGCAGCCGTGAACGGGCTTGCGAGCCCCGGGATATCTTGCTAAGTTCACTGTCACCGGTGTCACACGGGCCACCTGCCGGCTGAATCGCCAAAAAGAGCAGGCCGCACGTGTCACCGGTAGCATCCGGTCCGCCACACGCGACGGAGGGGGGAATGAAGATCGATCAGTGCTCGAATGGCTCAGCCGGCCTGGCGCGCAGCGCCGTGGCCGCAATCCTCGCGCTCGGTATCGCGCACGCGGGCGCGGCGCGTGCCCAGGCCGCAAGTCAGGCGACCGGCGCGGGCTCCTCCGGTGCCGGGACAGTCGCGGCCACTGACCCGCAACAACCCGGAGGGGCGGCCACGGCCAATGCGGCGTCCGCGTCGTCTCAATTGCAGGAAGTCGTGGTGACCGGATACCGCAGCAGTCTGGCGCAGGCGCTCAACATCAAGCGCAGCATGAACGTCCAGGCGGACACCATCCTGGCCGAGGACATCGGCAAGTTTCCCGACCAGAACCTTGCCGAGTCGTTGCAGCGCATTCCCGGCGTGGACATCACACGCGAGCAGGGCGAGGGCCGCCAGATCACCGTGCGCGGTCTCGGGCCGCAGTTCACGCGCGTGCGCATCAACGGCATGGAAGCGCTGACCACGACCGGAAGCCCCGACAACGAGGGTGGGGTCAACCGCACCCGTGCCTTCGACTTCAACATTTTCTCGTCCGACCTCTTCAACTCACTCACCATCCGCAAGACTGCGGAGGCGGCCGTGGACGAGGGATCGCTCGGCGCCACGGTGGACCTGAGCACCGCGCATCCGCTCGACTTCCAGCATTTCGTGCTCATCACTCAGGCGAAGGGCAACTACGACGATCTCGCCGGCACGGTCGGGCCGCAGCTCTCGGGGCTGATCTCCAATACGTTCGCTGACGGCAAGTTCGGCGCGCTCGCGTCGGTGTCGTGGAGCAAGCGCGATTACCGCGACGTCGGCTCGAGCACGGTGCGCTGGGACGAGGCGCAGGTGCTCAAGACGGGCACGAGCCCATTCGGCGCATCTCCTTACGGATTTGCGTCCGTTCTCGGTACACCCTGCGTCGGGACCGCAACTACGCTGCCGGCCGCATGCCAACAGGCCGACTCCGCGTTGCATCCCCGCTTCCCGCGCTACGACTACTTCGTGGACGGCGAGAGTCGCCTGGGCCTGACGGGATCGCTGCAGTGGAAGCCCAACGATGCGAACCTGCTGTCCCTCGACTACCTGCACTCGTACTACCAGGACACTCGCCAGGAGCAATATCTCGAGGAGCCGGGACTGTCGGGGCAAGGCAAGTGCACCAATCCGGCCACCACGGTGAGCGTCGGCTGTATTTCGGTGCTTGCCGAGGATATCGACCCTGCGGGCGTCATGACCTCGGGCACCTTCAGCGGCGTCGATACCCGGGTGGAGGACCGGTTCGACCGGATGCATACGAATTTCAACCAGGTGACGCTGAACGGAAATCATGACCTCGGCGACAAGTGGAGCCTGAACGAGCTGATCGGCTATTCCGAGTCCCGCTTTACCAACCCCGTGCAGACGACCGTCGGCTGGGACCAGTACAACCAGACGGTCAGCTACGACTTCTCCAGCCGGATTCCCTATCTGAATTTGGGCAGCGAGAACGTCGGCGCGACGGGACCCTGGGTGCTGACGGAGGTCCGTGAGCGGCCGCAGAGCACGACCAACAAGTTCAAGAACGTGGAACTCAACGTTCGCTTCGCACCCAACGAGACCCTCGACTTCCTCGGTGGGGTGCAGTTCAAGCAGTACGACTTCGATACCACGTCGCTCAGGCTGGTGAACGGGGAGACCGTCAATGCGTCGAATGCCTACAGCGCCCTGCAGGCGGTGCCCCTGGGCAGCTACGCTCAAACGCTCGACTATGCCCACAACGCCGGGGTCAACGTACCGGCCGGCAGCACCACGACCTGGGCGACGCCCGACGTTTTCCTGGCGGAAAACGCTCTCGGTATCTACTCCAACAGCAGCCTTTTCGCGCTGAGTACAGCCGGGGATCTGGGAGACAACGTGGACGTGCGCGAGCGCGACTACGGCGCCTTCGTGCAGATGAACTGGGACGGCCGTCTGCTCTCGCACGAGCTGCGCGGCAACCTGGGCGTACGGGTGGTCAGGACGGGGCAGTTCTCGCAGGGGTATTCATCGACCCTGCTGCCCATCGCGGCCAACCGCACGTACAACGACGTGCTGCCGGCGCTCAACCTCGCCTGGTCGTTGCGCCCTGATCTCATATTGCGCTTCGCGTATTCGCGGGATCTGTCGCGCCCCAACCTGACGGATGTTGCGGCGAGCACCGCAGTGACCGTGTCCGGGACGCAGTTCAACGTCAAGACCGGCAACCCGAACATCGATCCCTTCCTCGCCAACGCCTACGACATCGCGCTCGAGTGGTATCCGGCGCCGGGCACGCTGGTCTCGGTGGCGCCGTTCCGCAAGGACGTGCTGAGCTTCTCCTCAACGGAGACGATCAACGCGGTTTTCCACGGAAATCCGTTCGGCGTACCTGATTCGCTCGCCGTCCAGGCCTGCGGCGCCACCCCCGGCTGCGGCCCGGATGCGACCTGGGCGTTCTCGGTGCCGGTCAACTCGCCGGGCGGCAATGTCACCGGCGTGGAGCTCAATTACCAGCAGCCGTTCCGCTTCCTGCCGGGGTTCCTGGGCAATCTCGGCGTGCAGATGAACTACACCTACGTCACCTCGACGGTCGAGTATCAGACGGGTCCGACCACCTTCGTGACGGGCGAGCTCACCGGGCTCTCGAAGCACACCGCGGGTACAACACTGTATTACGAGGATCCCAAGTGGAGCATCCGAGTCTCCGGCGCGTATCGCAGCAGGTATCTGACCCGGGTCCCGGGGCAGGAGACGGGCACCGACGCCGACGGCTACGACGCAACGTTCAACCTCGATGCATCCGTGCAGTACAATCTGACCAAACAGTTCAGGATCACGCTCGAGGGCACCAATCTCACCGACCAGTACGAGAATGAGTTCGACGATACCGGGCGGGACCTCGTGTACTACTACCACCATACCGGGCGCGAGCTCCTGTTTGGAGTGCGATACGAGTATTGACGCGGCGCTTCGGCGGTCGGTCGGGAGGATCAGGTGCAGGTGAAGGTTCTCCAGGCCACCCATCCCGACATGATCGTCGGGCTCGACTCGGCGGCGCTGCGTCGGCACTATCTGGCCACGGACTTGTTCGTCGCCGGCGACATCCGGCTCTGCTACAGCCATGTCGAGCGGCTGATCGTGGGCGGCGCTCAGCCGGGC